>CAZOSO010000078.1:0-10377 GCA_964582635.1 uncultured Weeksellaceae bacterium
CCTTAATTGCTCGGCTTTTTTGGCGATGGATGCAGAATCACCGGTTCCCAACGCTTGTGTGATACCGATGAATTCCCGGGCGAAAGCCACAGCATCGCTTCCGAATGCTGCTTCGCCAAGGTAGACCTGAGGCAGAACGATGGATCGTTCTTTTTCGTAACTGCTCTTCAGGTCGGACAGAACGTTCCCGTAATAGTTCTTCCGTTCTTCATCGGCTTCTACCCACTTCTTGAAACGCTCCTCCAACGCTTTTTTCTGCTTTTTCACCTGGAGGTCCTTGAGGCGCTTCGTTTGCCCTTTGAAATACTTGTAGTAATTGCTGATCTGGGCATAGCGGCTCGCGTAAGCGATATCGATCCGCTCGCTCTTATCCATCGCTTGACGCATCAGGTCCAAGCGCTTTTTCCGGACCTTGATGCGGGCAGGATACTCCAGTTCCAGCGCTTGTTCGATCCCGTAGGAACTCAAATAACGCTTTGTACGCCCGGGAAAGCCCATAATAAAAGTGAAATCCCCTTTATCAACCCCGTCCAGGGAAATGGGAAAGTGGTGATCGGGTTGGTAGGGAACATTGTCCTCGCTGTAGGTCGCGGGTTTGTTGTTCTCGTTCGCATAGACCCGTAGAAGAGCAAAATCTCCCGTATGACGGGGCCATTCCCAGTTATCCTCGTTCCCACCGAACTTGCCGATATCTGCGGGAGGTCCCCCGACCAGCCGCACGTCCTTGAAATCCTTATAGACGAAGAGGTAATAAGAATCTCCACTATAGAACTCTTTCACTTCGGCTCGATAATGCTCTTTCTTCGTCCGATCGAAGGCGTTTTTCTTGATATCCTCGATCACCCCTTCTTTTTTCTTTTCCCGTTCCTTTTGGCTCATCGTGTCGCTGAGGACTTCATTCAGACGGTCGCTGACATCTTCGATCCGAACGAGGATGGAGGCCTTCATGTCTTTGATCGGCAACTCTTCGGATCCATCTTTGGCCCAAAATCCGTGTTCGAGGTAATTTTTCGAACCTGTATCGCTTTGGGAGCGGATCGCTTCGAAGGCACAATGGTGATTGGTCATGGCAAGTCCCTTGTCTGATACCATTTCAGCTGTGCAGGACCCTTCGTTCAACATGATGAGGCCATCCTTCATGCTCGACTTGTTCACTGCATAAATGTCCTTGGCCGAAAGATCGAGGCCCATGTCCTTCATTTCGGCCATCCGCATCTTCTTCAAAAGGTTCAATAGCCACATGCCTTCGTCGGCTTTGGCGGTGGAGATGCTTAGAACAGCGATGAGCGTCAGGGTAAGGATCCGTCGCATGAGTGATTTTTAAGGTGAGGCTGCAAATAAAGGGAAAAGCCACAATGCAGCACTGCTTTTTTCGACGAACGGAGGTGTGAAAAGATGAGCGGTGGAACTCATTCCTTGGAAGCGGCTCGCTTCCATTCGTTTTCCTCTACGAGCTTTTGGATGAGCTTTTCGAGCTCTTCAAGCCCATCGGGACCGCCATAGCGGTTCCGGACCTCGTGCTTTTTTCCACCGAATTGCAGGCGGGTGGTCCGGGAGGGGAGATCGGTCACATTCTCGTCATCGTAGACCTTATCGAGCTCGAAAAAAGATATCGAGCGGGCCTTTTCTTTGATCGCCTCGATCTTTTGTTCGGGAACGGTTCCCTTGTAATGCCCCTTATCGAGCTCGCTGGATCGCTTCACCCTTAATTCAGCTTTTCGGTCGGGATGAACTTTTAAGGTGTAGACCGGACATTGACCGTAACAGGGGGTTCGCTCGTGGAGGAGGAAAAGCGCTTTTCCTCCTTTGCGCTCTTTTTGGGAGGAATCTTTTTGACCGAGGCCTTGACTCTTTTTCTTCAGCTCTTTTGTATCGAGCTCGACCGGGTCTTTATTCTTGATCCTCTTCACTTCCTTCTTGGATGGATCTTCTTTCTCCTCGCTCGTCTCTTTGCTCCCACTGCAGGCAAAAAAGGGGAGAAGGAGGAGAACGAGTGCTATGCGAAGGAAGGGCTTCAAAGGCTCATTTCTTTTTACGTCCTTTCTGGGCTTTTTGTTGTTTGGACATTTCTTCCAAACGCTTTTGGAATTTGGAGGGCTTCTTTTCCTTCTGCGGTTTTTTCTTGTTCTCCTCGATCTTCCGCTTCAAGGCCTCTTCATCGATGATCCAATGTTTGACGATGAGCATTTGAAAGATCGAGATCACGTTGGCGGCGAAGTAATAATAGCTCAATCCGGCCGGCCAGCTGTTGAAAATGAAGAGGATGAAGACCGGGAAGATGTACATCATCACCTTCATCTGGGGCATTTGTTGTCCTCCACCTCCTCCCATCTGGGAGCTGCTCATCTTGGTGTACAGGAGCGTGGAACCGAACATCAAAAGGGTGAAGAGGCTCACGTGGTCTCCATAAAAGGGAATGTGGAAGGGGAGGGAAAGCACCGAATCAAAAGTTGAGAGATCGTTGGCCCATAAGAAGGATTCCTGGCGTAGTTCGATCGAAGCGGGGAAGAAGCGGTACATCGCGATCAGGATGGGCAGCTGGATGAACATGGGAAGGCACCCCGCCATCGGGTTCACCCCCGATTTTTTGTAAAGGGCCATCATCTCCTGCTGCTGCTTCATCTGGTCCTGGCTGTCTTTGTACTTTTCTTGGATCGCGTCGATCTCGGGTTTGAGAACGCGCTGTTTGGCCCCGGACAGGAAGCTTTTATAGGTCAGCGGGAAAAGAAGGGTTTTGATGATCAGGGTAAGGATGAGGATCACGATCCCGTAGCTCAATCCTGAGCCATCCAAAAGGCCGAAAATGGGGATGATCAGGTATTCGTTGATCCATCCGATGATCCCCCATCCCAGGTTCATGGTGTCTTCGAAATTCCGATCGTGGGAAGCCAACAAATGGTAGTCGTTCGGGCCGAAGAAGAAGGTCATCGGGAATCTCCCTTGGTCGGTGTTCTTGAAGGGAAGGTTGACCTTGGCCTGATACTTTGAAACGTAGCGCGAGGAATTCAGGTCTTCGACCTGGATGTTGGCGTTGTAGTTGCCAAAGCCCCGGTCGGATATAAGGATGGAAGAGAAGAACTTCTGTTTAAAGGAGAGCCACTCGGTACTGGCCACCAGTTCGGCACTCCCTTTCCCCTGTTGGGTCAGATAGCTTTGATCCCCTCCCAGGTATTGGTAACAGATGGTGGAGATCCGGCGCTGGCCGAACATGTCCTTTTCGGTGGACGGGTTCTTGTAACTCCAATTGAGGGCCACGTCGTTCTCAACCCTGTTCCCGAGTCCTTTCATGCGAACCTCATGGTCCACTTGGAAGGACTCTCCTTTCATTTTATAGACGAATTCGATGTAGGTTCCTTCTTCCGTGGTAGGCGTACGGAAGATGATGGAATCCCGCTCTTCTCCATTCACTTTAAAGGACTCGCCGAGGGCTTTGAAATGCAGTTCGTTGGTCTTTAAGCGGCGGCGTTCGAAAAAGAAGCTCAACCCGTAATCGGAGGAATCGCGCTCGAAGAGGTAGAGCTCGCTCGAATCGTAGGTTTGGTAGTCTTTTAGGACCACCGAGATGATCCGTCCCCCTTTTTCGCTCAGTTCGATCTTGAGCCTTTCGTTCTCGATGGTATAAGTCTCTGCTTCCTTTGCGGAAGCAGCAGGAGCGAAGATGCCGTATTCCTGTTCTAGCTGGCTGCTGTCTTTGACCGTGCTATCCGTTCTTTCTTCAGTAACTTGATCGGAACGAAGCTCCTCTTTATCTGGAGATCCCTTTTTCGGTTCTGCTTCTGAGTTGTCTTTTTCCTTTTCGGCTTCGGCCTTTTTTTCTCCTTGAGCCCTTTTTTTCTGCGACTTCTCCTGTTCTTCCTGTGCGGCTTTTTCTTCGGAAAGGCGCTCTTGGCGGAGTTCTTCCTTACTCGGGGTCGTGAGGATCGAATAGCCGATGAGGATCCCGGCTATCAAAAGAAGGCCTATGACGCTGTTACGGTCCATATAGGGGGTTGAATAGCGGCGGCAAATTTACCTTTTTCGGAGGGATCCGAAAGGGGGCATAAGGCCCTTTATCCGCTAACAGGTTCCCGCGTTTTAACAGCGTGATGGACGAAGCTGACAAAGAGGGGGTGAGGTTCAGCGACCGTGCTTTTGTATTCCGGATGGAATTGAACCCCGATGAACCAAGGATGGTCTTTTGATTCCACGATCTCGACCAACTCTTTGTCGGGGTTCATGCCGGAAGCGATCATCCCTGCTTCCTCGAATTGTTGCAGGTATTCGTTGTTGAACTCGTAGCGATGGCGATGCCTTTCGCTGATCTCTTCCTTGCCATATATGGAAGCGGCCAGGGTGTCGTCTTCTATACGGCATCGATAAGCTCCCAATCGCATCGTACCCCCTTTCCGATCGATCCCCTTTTGTTCTTCCATCAAATGAATAACGGGATGAGGAGTGTCAGGGTCCACCTCGGTGGTGTGGGCTCCTTCGAGTCCTAATACGTTGCGAGCGAACTCGATGACGGCGAATTGCATTCCAAAGCATATCCCGAAGAAGGGGATCCTGTTGATCCTCGCGTATTCGATGGTCCGGAGCTTTCCTTCGATGCCCCTCGACCCGAAGCCCGGAGCTACCAAAATAGCATCCAGATGGCTCATTTGTTCGTGAAGGTCCTCTTCCGGAAGGGTTTCCGAATGGATCCATTCGAGCTCGACTTTGCATTCATTGCTGGCTCCAGCGTGATCGAGGGCTTCAGCGATGGATTTGTAAGCGTCTTTGAGTTCGGTGTATTTCCCGACCAAGCCTACATGAACGGTTTGCTGAGGGTTCTTGGACCTCCAAAGGAAATCCCGCCATTCATCGAGTTCCGGCTCCCGGGACCCATCCAGTGCCAGATAATCGAGGACCACCTGGTCGAAGCCCTCTTGGTGCATGAGAAGGGGAACATCGTAGATCGATGAGGCGTCCAGGGATTGGATCACGGCTTCGGTCTGAACGTTACAGAATTGAGCGATCTTGTTCTTGATATCCAGACCGATCTCTTTCTCAGAGCGACAAACGAGCACGTTGGGTTGGACCCCGAGTTCGAGCAACGCTTTGACGGAATGCTGCGTGGGTTTGGTCTTCAGTTCTTCTGCCGCACTTAGGAAAGGGATAAGGGTCAGGTGCACGATGAGAAGGTCTTCTTTCAGCTCCCAGTTCATCTGCCGCACCGCTTCTATATAGGGTAGGGATTCGATATCCCCGACCGTCCCTCCGATCTCGGTGATCACGATGTCGTATTCACCACTGTTCCCGAGTTTTTGGACGGACCGTTTGATCTCATCCGTAATATGGGGGACTACTTGCACGGTCTTCCCGAGGTATTCTCCTTTCCTTTCCTTTTCGATCACCGAGCGGTAGATCCGCCCTGTTGTCACGTTATTGGCCTGGGAGGTGGGGGTGTTCAGAAAACGCTCATAATGGCCCAGGTCCAGGTCCGTTTCAGCTCCATCGTCCGTCACATAGCACTCCCCGTGTTCATAAGGATTTAGCGTTCCCGGATCGACATTGATGTAAGGGTCCAGCTTTTGGATGGTCACCGCATACCCTCGGGCCTGCAAGAGCTTGGCGAGCGAAGCTGAGATGATGCCTTTCCCTAAGGAGGAAGTGACCCCGCCGGTTACAAAGATGTATTTGGTACGGTCGGACATTGGAGCTAGGCCCTTTTGTAACCCACGGGATACAAATTTAGGGAATTCTTCCCTCCAAGCGTCAGCAGGGAACTTCAGAAAGTTTTAAAAACTTGTATCGAGCGGTCAGAAGGAAAGTTCAGCGCTAATACTCGGCAGGATCGGAAGCTGGTCGGTCCGCTCGCGCGTGATGCGGTCCACATAGAAAATGTTCCGCCGATCGTAGGCATTGGTCACCGAGAAGCCCACGATGAGCTCCCGGAGTTTGTCGAACTCCCAAGTGTGCTTGATACTAAGGTCGAGCCGGTGATAGGGAGGGAGTCGCCCTTGATTGATATCCTCGTAGACGATCCCCAGGTCCCCATTCCCCTTTTGATAGTTGAAATGCTTGCCGTCCTGAAGATCGAAACGTTCGTAATAAGCTTGGTTCCGGGTAAAGGGGAAGCCGGTGCCGAAGTTCCAACGGGCGTTCACTTGCCACTGCTTATCCTTCCCGAAGTGGTAGCTCCCGAGAATGTTGAGGCTGTGCCTCCGGTCGAATACAGGGGCGTATTCCCGGATCCCGTCCCATCGGGTCACTTTCATGATGGAATAGACCGCTCGTGCACGGATCCGATCCGTCCGGTATTTCACCATGAGGTCAGCCCCGTAGGCTTCCCCGGTCTGAACGATGAAATCTTCCCGGAGTTCTGCCGGTTTATCCGAGTAAGCGGGCTCGTCCGGAAAGATCTTGTTGTGATTGATCTTGGTGAGCTGGAGGAAATCCTTGAAATAGCCTTCCAACTCCACGAAGAATCCCCGCTTGATGTCGTATTCCATCCCCAGGATGTAATGCGCCGCTTTTTGAAGCGGATGATCGACAGTGCGGGTCTTTCCGTTCTTTTGGGTGAAATTCTTTTGAAGGTTTTCAGGAGCGGTCAAAAAGCCGTTGAAAATGTTGACCACGTCTTGCTGAGAAGAGGTGCCGATCAGGTTCTGGGAATAGATGCCTGTGGCCCCTTTGAGCCGGAAATCATCGGTGATGTTGTACTTGACTCCCAAGCGGGGCTCCGGCGAGAATTCGGGGATGGAAGCATAGTATTGAGCTCTGAAACCCGGTTCTAGGACCAAATTCCCGCGCTTCATCTTGTAGCTCAGATAGCCTGCGACTTGCGTGTTGTTCTGCTCTTGACGGATGCGCTGATTCGCAAAATTGGTGAAAGCGAAATCGGTGCTGTTCCCCATGATGTCCAGCCCGTATTTGATATGGTCCCGGTCGTAGAGGTACTTGAAGCCCAAGTTGAACTGGAAATTCTGGATGGCACTGGTCCGGTCGCTGCTGCTTTCCCCGCTTCCTCCTCCATCATCATTGCGGTTCATCATGCTCACTTCGTACTGGGAATAGGCGAACTCCCCGTTCATCAAAAGGGAAACGGATCCCGGCACGACCGTGAAACTCCCCCCTCCACCATAAGTGGTCCATTCGATAGCTGGAAGGTCCGGGTGGTCCACCTGATCGAAATGACGGAAGCCGAAGAGGTCCGCCTGGCTTCCGGAGGCTCCGTTGAAGGAGACTTTCCCGTAAAGGTCGTTGAAACCGTAGGGGAGGCCTTCATTCCCGATCGTGGGAAGATCGGTGTAAAGGGCTTGGGAACTGGAGGGGAGGTAAGAATGTTTGGCCGATAGGATGAAAGAGGACCAGGAATCCCCTTGTTCCTCGGGTTTGCTGATCGGTCCTTCCACGTGCGCTCGTCCCAAAAAGGGGTCCACGGAAATATTCCCCTTATATTCTTCTTTATCCCCATCGCGCGTAGTGATGTCCATGATCGAGGATATACGACCTCCGTATTCCGCCCCGAAACCGCCAGTATAGACGTCCGCGTTCTGAATGATCTTGGTGTCGAAGACCGAAAAGAGCCCGATCGAATGGAAGGGTTTGTGGACGACCATGCCGTCCAGGAGTACTTTGTTCTGGATGGGAGAACCACCGCGGATATAGAGGGAGCCCCCTTGATCCCCTGTGAACACAACCCCCGGCAAGACCTGCAGGTATTGGGCCAGATCGGCGGAGCCTCCCACTGAAGGCATGCTCTCGATGGCCTCCGGTTCCACCCGTTCCTGGGACATCTCCACGTTCTCTTGCCGTTCTTGCTTCCTCCCGTAGATCTCTACCGCTCGGGTCTGTTTTCGCCTTTTGTTGATGAAGAGCTTTTTGGTGACCACCTCTCCTTGGTCCAGCTTCACAGTGGCCGTAGCGGTGTCAAACCCCATCCGGGTCACTTGGATGGTGTGAGTCCCTGCGGGCACATCGTTGATCGCAAAATATCCCTTTTCATCGGTGGGTGCGCCCATTCCCGTTCCCTGGATCCGGACGTTGGTGTAGATGATCGGTTCGTCGGTCCTTTTATTGTAAACAAAACCCCGAATGGTCCCGCTTCCTTCTTGGGAATGAGCCGACAGGAAGAAAAAGAAAGCGGGCAAGAGGAATAGGAGAACCTTGAAGGAACGTAGCATGGGGCTTCGACTGAACGGCTCGAATTTAATGGATCAAAGGGAGTTTCTCATTGGACGGAGTAGCTTCCACCTTGACTATCGTGCCCCGATCGTTAGCTCAGTTTGTTGGAATATTGGCTTATTGGCCTGTTGGACCGATGAGTTCTTGGTGTTTTGAATGGGGATCTGAGGTTCAGGATCGATCTTATCCCAATATCCGCCGCACCAATTCGACCGTCAACTCCCCATCGGAGGCTGAGACATTTCCCATCCCTTTGCTTTTCATATCGTACTCCCGGAGGAGGGAAACGATCTTGAGGAGCTCCTTGCCGGAATAATTCTTAGCGGACCTTTGGTATTGCTCGAGAAAAAAAGGGTTCACTTTTAGATGCCCTGCGAGTTCCTTTTTTTCCATCCCTTTGGCTTTTCCTTTTTGCTGAAGCCATTTCAGGGTCAGCACCTTGGAGAAGAAAAAGAAAAGCCCGTAAAGTTCTTTGACCAGCGGATGATCTTTGGGGTCAGCGGCGAATTGGAGGGCGATCCGGTTGGCTTTGTAATGGTCGCGGGAGGCGAGCGCATCTTGAAGCTCGAAAATGTTGAAGTCCTTGCTGATCCCCACGTTCGTTTCGATCGCCTCCATATCGATCGTGCTCCCTTCCGGCAGTAGGAGCATCAGTTTTTCGCTTTCGTTCACGATCTTCCGCAGGTCAGCCCCGAGATGCTCGACGAGGAGCTGACAGGCTTTAGGATCGATGCCGTACCCTTTTTCCTTGAAAAAGCCTTCCAGCCAGTCGGGAAGTTGCCATTCCCGCATGGGCTCGGATTCGAAATAAACGACGTTCTCCGCTTTGGAGGCTGTTTTAAAGAGCTTTTTCCGCCCGTCGGCTTTTTTCTTATGGCAGATGATCAGGGTGCTGCTGGGGACCGGGTTCTGGAGGTAGGATTCCAGCTCGTCGAGGTCTTTCATGTCCTGAGCCTCCTTGATGATCACGAGCCTTCGTTCGCTGGTCATAGGGAATTGCCCGGCTGAAGCCTTTACTTGGGGAGCGCTGACATCCTGCCCGTAAAGAACTTCCTGGTCGAATTCCTGTTGGCTCTCATCCAATAACTCGTTGCGGAAATATTCCGCGATGCGGTCGATGAAAAAGGGTTCTTCCCCGGTGAGGAAATAGACCGGGGCGATCGTCCCGCCTCGGACCTCCTGCATCAGGTCCTTGTAACGGTCCGCGCTGCTCTTTTTCTTCTTTTTCGGGGGAGCTGCCATCGCGCTGCAAATTACGAGATCGCGCTCTTATGTATCAGAAGCGATGCGCTCAAAAGTCAGCCCCCAAGCTGAAACGAATGGTGTTCGCCATCGAGTTATTCTCGTTCGTCGGTAATAGGTAGGAGAGGTCCAAAGTGAACCACTTATAACGAACCCCGGTTCCGAGGGTCAAGAATTGTCGGTTCCCCTTGTTCGGGTGCTCGTAGAAGAATCCCGACCGAAAAAAGAACTGTTCGGCCAAAACGTATTCCAAGCCGCTTGAGATATTGATCTCCCGCAACTCTTCTCTGAAGCGCGAGCCATTCTGGATCCGGGCTGAGCCATCCGGGTTCCTCACGATGTCCCCGTTCGCATCTCTTATGGGTTGGCCCGGTGCATCTGTAAAAGATCCGAATATCCCTGAGGCCACGCTCCGGTCCGGATCCTTTCCTGCGATGATCCGATTTCTGTTATTGGGGTCGTAGATCGGAGGACTCGGGACGAGGAGCTTGTTGAGGTCTGTTGTCACTCTGACCTGGTTGGACTCGTTCAGGCCGACTTCCACTGTGGGCCCAAGGCGAAGGTTGATGGGAAGGAAATCGCCTTCCCCTTGAGATCTGTAGCTGATCTTTGGCCCGATATTGGAAACATCGAGGCCGAGGTTGAAGGAAGCATCCTCACCAAGGTCGATCGCATCGTTCGTGTAAAAGAAGGAGAGGTCCATGGCCGTTGCTTGACCGGGGGAATAGTTCGGTCCACCGGCCCCTTGGAGCAGGTCCGAATAAATGTATTTGACCGATACGCCTGCGGCGAACTTTTCTCCGAGCCTTCGGTTGTAGTTCATATCGATCATGTATTCGCGTGGCTTGGCGGTTCGTAGGCGGCTACCACTTCCGCTAGTGAAATGGAGCTCGCCCAAGGAAAAATATTTGACGGAGGCCCCGATGACCCTGCCGTCTTGCAATTTGTAATAGCCACTGCCGTGGAATAGATCGATGTCGTTCACAAGCT
>CAZOSO010000079.1:0-2136 GCA_964582635.1 uncultured Weeksellaceae bacterium
CGGATCAAGGTATGGTCCGTCGCTTCCTCCACCCGGACCCTTTGCCCGATCTTTTCCATGGGTGCCTGTTCCGTTACGGGATCGTTTAATTTTGGGGCTGCTCAGCCTTTATTGGGCAAAATGCCTGAACGGCATCATCCTTGCTGAACGAGGCGATAACAAAGAAAATACAAAATGGAACGCTCCGCGCTTTTTCTTCTCTTCCTTCTCTTCTCGCCCTTTCTTCATGAAAGTTACGGGCAGCGGGAGATCGAATACAAAGAGTTCCCTGAATTGTTGAACCACTACATCAACGAGGAATACGAGAAGATCATCAAAAAAGCTGAAGAGGGAACGATGTTCAGCAAGGCCATCACGGATGAACATCGCCGGCAACCCCTTCCCTACGTTTACCTCGCCAAAGCCTATTATGAGATCTCCAAGATCGAAAAGTACCAGGAGAAGTACAGCCGGGCTTTCAAGCAGGCCCTCACCTATGCAGGGCGATTTGTGGACCGGGATGAGAAGAAAAAGTTCATCGATGATCATGCCCGCTTTCTGGCCCAACTGAGAAGAGAGTCCATGGAGGTAGCGAGCATGCATTATGAAAAAGGGGAACAGCAAAAGCGGCAGTATCGAAAAGCCCGCTATTACTATAAAAAGATGCAGGGCTTTAGTCCAGGGGATCCGAGCCCTCATTACATGGAAGGATTGACCTGGGTGAAGCAGGGATTGGCCCGCCAAGCCAGAAGACCCTTCAAAAAAGCCAATGAACTTTATAGCAAGCTCGACTCATTGGGAGAACTTAAAAAAGACCAGCGCGAACTTTTCAAATTCTTCACTAAAGAGTATTCCCGCCATCTCCTCGAAGAAGGAATGCGCGATTCAGCGCAGACCGTCCTCAAAAAAACGGACGGCTACTTTCGGAACGACGAAGAGTTCATGAAGCAATACAATAAAGTCATGCAGTAGGGCTCAAAGCCCCCCGTATTGCTCCGCAAAGTTTTCGATCTCCCGATAGATCCTTTCCAGATCCGCCCTTTCAATACAATAGGGAGGCACGATGTAGATCTCGTTCCCGAGGGGCCTTAACAATATGCCTTTATCCATGAAATGGGAAAGGATCCGATCCCGCATGGGATTGAAATAACTCGCCTCCCCCTCGCTAACGATCTCCATAGCAAGGATGGTCCCCAATTGGCGAATATTCCGAAGTTGGGGGTGAGCATCTCCTCTTTCGGCAAATTCCGCATGCGCCTTCCGGATCCGATCGATCCCCTCCCAGGTGACCCTTTCTTTCATCAACTCGAGATTGGCACACCCCGCCGCACAAGCGATCGGATTCCCCGTGAACGAATGCCCGTGAAAAAAGGTCTTGAAGCGATCCTCCGAAATAAAAGCTTCCTGGACCGCATCGCTACAAAGGGTGGCCGCTAAAGCCATCGTCCCACCTGTCAACCCTTTGGAAACGGCTAAAAGGTCCGATTGCTCCGATAAGCGATCGCTAGCGAAATAGGTCCCTGTCCTTCCGAAACCGGTAAAAACCTCGTCCGCCACACAAAGAACCCCCTTTTTCTTGCATAGGGCTAACATGCGGTCCAGAATCCCTTCTTCATAAATACGCATCCCAGCTGCTCCTTGGATCAAGGGCTCGTAAACAAAAGCAGCCACATCTTCTTGCTCCAGGACTTCTTCAAGTTGCCGAAAGCTTTCCTCCTCCCGCCCTGGCATGGGCGTCTCCACATAACTCACATCGAAAAGGAAAGGGTCGAAAGGCGCATTGAAAGCGCTCGGGGCGCTCACGGACATGGCTCCGAAAGTATCCCCGTGATACCCTGTGTCAAAAGCCACAACACGACGCCGCTCCTCCCCCTTGTTGTGCCAATACTGGAGAGCCATCTTCACCGCCACTTCCATGGCTGTGGAACCGTTGTCCGAAAAAAAGACTTTCCCCATTCCCTCCGGGGCAACCTCCAGCAATCCCTCCGCTAACTCCACAGCAGGAGGATGGGTAAAGCCAGCGAAGATCACGTGCTCCAGTTCCTCCGCCTGCTTGCGCAAACGATCCACGATATGCGGATGTGAATGCCCGTGCAGATTCACCCACCAAGAGGAGATGGCGTCCAGATACGCATTTCCATCCTCATCGTAGAGATA
>CAZOSO010000079.1:2236-3386 GCA_964582635.1 uncultured Weeksellaceae bacterium
AAACCGGCCAAACGCTCGATGATCCGTTCGCTCGCTTCGTTGGCCGCTCCACTGAAAAGGATCCCTCTGACCGGAACCTTTTGCGTTTCTAGAACCCGGCAGGAAAGGAGGGTTTGATTGATGCTCCCTAAAAAATTCTTAGCAACAAGAAGGATCTCCGCATCGAGCTTTTCCGCCAGGTCCAACATGCAATCCCCCTCTTCGTTAAGGGGGACCAAAAGGCCACCAGCCCCTTCGATCAAAAGGGGATCTCGATGCTTCGGAGGAAGAAACTCCTCGAGCCCGATCCGGACCCCATCCTTATTCGCCGCAGCATGAGGGGACATGGGGCTCGTTAAAGAAAAAGCTTCCGGATGAATATAAACCCGACCACCGGTCCACTCTCGGACCTTATCGCTATCGCTGTATTCCAGTTCCCCGGCCTGAACGGGTTTCCAATACTCCATCTCCCAGGCTCGAGCGAGCACAGCGGATGCTACCGTCTTCCCAACCTCGGTACCGATCCCGGTCACAAAAAGCCTCTTCATAAGCGGGACGCCGTTAGTCGAAGGACCTCTTCGATGGCTTCGTAAGGCGTATCGGCATGTAGGACGATCCGGATCCTTTCTTCCCCCTCGGGCACGGTAGGCCTTCGGATCCCTTTCACCGCATAGCCCTGTTCCCAAAGGTAAGCCTCGAGCGAACGTACCGCATCGTTGTTTCCCAATGAAAAGCCTTGGATAGGCCCTTTAGCCTCTGAAGCGATCGGTACAGCATAGGCCTCCGCTTTTTTCCGAAAATGGGCGACTCGTTCGAACAAGGATCTGCGAGCCTCTGAAGCCTCAGCAGCATAGCGAAAACTCTCCCGCAGCGCCAAAAGCATGGGGAAAGAGGGGGCCGTACTGTAGATAAAAGAACGAGCATGCCCCACCAAGAATTCCTTCAATGTGGGCGATCCGGTCACCAAGCCCCCTTGCTGCGCTATAGCCTTCCCGAAGGGAAAGATCCGAGCAAAGACCCGATCCTGGAGATTTTCCCGGTAGGCGAGGCCCTTCCCTTGCTCCCCAAGGACCCCATTGCTATGAGCCTCATCGAGGACCAGAGAAGCATCATAAGCTTCGGTGCGCTCCAACATCGCTTGCAAGGGGGCTGTATCCCCATCCATGGAATA
>CAZOSO010000079.1:3486-8893 GCA_964582635.1 uncultured Weeksellaceae bacterium
GCTTCCAGATCCATGATGAACTGGGAATTCCCGCTTATCGCCCGCGATCCTGTACTCCCACTCAAAACGCCTTCTTCCAAGGCACTCTTGATCCGTTCTCTCAATTCCGCTGAACGGGAAAGCCCCAAATGATCATTGGAACGGAGGTCGATCTTATCACTCGGCAAGGGGGCGGGAAGCTGGCGGTAGAGCCCTTTAGCTTCCTCTTCTTCCAGGATCTCCCGGAGCCATGTTTCGGTCCTTCCGCTCAAGATCCCCTTCAAAGCAACTGATAACGGAGTCCGCCGGTAAGCCCGTAAGAGAACAATTCATGATAGATGGCCCCATCACTCCCCTTGTCGGAATTATCGAAATGGCGATACCCGAAAGCAGGCCTTAAATAGAAGTGCGCGTTCTTATAAACCTTCACCGCGAAGATGCCTCCCAAACTCCCAAAAAAGGTCGTTCCGGATCCTCTGTTGAAAAGGCTGAAAGAACTGACCTTGGAGAAAGCGTAATAACCGGCCTTCATAAATAGATCGAGGTGCATGTCGCCCTTCGGAAGCCAAAGGGTGGGATATTCGGCGGTCAGGTGGATCTTATCGAAGCGGAAACGGTCGATCATGGAGACCGGATCCACCACGGCGGGGTCCTTCACATGCATGCGATAGAGGGAGAACTCATCGAATTCGATCCCCATTCCGAGGCGAAACTTCCCCACTGGTCCGGTCACTCCGATCTGATAGGTCTGATGATCGGTCACAGCGGACAAGCGATGATCGCCGGAAAGGACTTTTTGCCCTCGCCGATCGTATAGCGCATACCCCTCCGTTCGGGAATACCAGTTGGTACGGCCCTGCCCATACCCCAGCGTTATGAAATAGCGATCCTTCCTTTCCTTGGAAAAATAATCCTCCGCATCAGCCCATTGCCCGTACAAGGAAGGGGCTAGTAAGAGCGATATGGTCAGGGCAAGGATCGTCCTCAAAGCACTATAAGCTAGAACGTTTGCGCGGCTGAAAGTCTTGGTCTTCGTGCTCCTTGGCTTTCGCTTCTTCGTACTCCTTCTTCCGCTCCTCTTCTTTACGACGCCGTTCGGCCGCTTTTTCATCCAGTTCCCCTTCGGGTTTGTAGCCGGTACTAAAAGGTTCAAGCGGCTGGACCCCGAGAGCATCGAAGAGTTTTTGGTCCTCGTCCTCATCCGGATTCGGAGCCGTCAAAAGCTTCTCGCCGGAGAATATCGAATTGGCGCCTGCCATAAAACAAAGGGCTTGGCCTTCGTGGGAGATCTGATCCCTCCCTGCTGATAAACGAACGACAGAACGAGGCATGAGGATGCGTGCCGTAGCTATGACCCGCACCCGGTCCCAAACCGGAACGATCTCCTGATCCTCCAACGGCGTCCCTTCGATCGGGACAAGCGCGTTGATCGGGACGGATTCGGGATGGGGCTCCATGGTGGCCAACATGCGAAGCATTTCACACCGATCCTCGTAGGATTCCCCCATTCCAAGAATGCCGCCAGTGCAAACGGTCATTTTGGTATTCCGGACGTTCTCCAGGGTATCGAGGCGATCGCTGTAATCCCGCGTCGAAATGATCTTGTCGTAGAACTCCTGGGAAGTGTCCACGTTATGGTTGTAGGCATAAAGACCGGCGTTCTCCAAACGTTTAGCCTGCTCTTCGGTCAACATACCGAGGGTGCAGCAAACCTCCAATCCAAGGTCGTTCACCTCTTTGACCATTTCGAGGACCCGATCGAAATCCCTATTGTCCCTCACGTTCCTCCAAGCAGCACCCATGCAAAGCCTGGATGCACCGTTCTCTTTCGCGTTTTGAGCTCTTTCCAGGACGGTCTCTTTGTCCATCAAACGATGCGTATCGATATCGGTACTGTAACGAGCAGCTTGAGGGCAATAACTGCAATCTTCCGGACAGCCACCGGTTTTAATGGAAAGGAGCGAACTGATCTGGACCTTGCTGGGATCATGATGGGTCCGATGGACCTCGGCCGCATCGTGGATCAATTGCAAAAGGGGACGATCGTGAAGGGCTTTCACTTCTTCCAAACTCCAGTCGTGGCGGATATCTTGACTCATAAATAAGGTTTGATGTTCAGGAATGGGTGCTTGGATACAAATATAGAAAATGGTCCCCCACAAGGGACCCTCTCCCCCGCCTTTGGCTTTCTTACCTTTGCAGCAGAGCGTTGCCGATGCGGATCGACATTCTTTCAGCCGTTCCCGAACTTCTTCAAAGTCCCCTCGAGCACAGCATTATCGGGCGTGCTCAAGAGCGGGAGTTGGTGGAGATATGCGTTCACGATCTCCACGATCATAGCCAGGACAAGCATCGCAAGATCGACGATGAAATGTACGGAGGAGGGGCCGGGATGGTGATGCGGATAGAACCCGTTGCGCGTTGCATACGGGAGCTTGAGAAGGAGCGGAGCTACGATGAACGGATCCTCATGACCGCGGATGGGGAACAACTCCACCAAAAGACCCTTCAGAACTTTTCGATGGGCGGCAACCTCCTTATCCTTTGCGGGCATTACAAAGGGGTTGACGAACGGATCCGGGAACAATTCATCACCCGGGAAATATCCCTCGGTGATTTTGTTTTGACCGGGGGCGAACTTCCTGCTGCGGTGTTCGTCGACGGTTTGGTTCGTCTGATCCCTGGTGTTCTGAACGATGCGGGCTCCGCTTTGAACGACTCCCATCAAGACGGATTGTTAGCTCCACCCGTTTATACCCGGCCGAAAGAATTTGAGGGTAGAGAAGTTCCGGGAATTCTATTGAGCGGTGACCACCGGGCCATCGAGGAGTGGCGGACCCAAAAGGCCCTGGAGCGCACCAGATTCCGTCGGCCGGATCTTTTAGACGACGATGAGGAAGGGCTCTCTTAAAGCTTTATAAAAAGGGAAAAATCGATTCAGCCGTCTTTGCGGATCCCGGGGAGCTTTTATATTTGCACCGAATCCGTAGCTCAGCTGGTAGAGCATCTCCCTTTTAAGGAGAGGGTCCAGGGTTCGAGTCCCTGCGGATTCACTCGATGATCGAAAACAAAATGGGACGCCTTGAGCGGATCAAAAGAGGAGCTCGCTCGATCTTTTGAGAAGCGAAAGGCGGAAATGCGAAGCATTTCTTTGTTTTCGATCCAATTCACGAAGCACCCAGGGTCCATGCCAATAGTCCCTGCGGATTCACTTTCAAGGTCCCCCTTCCCCCGAGAACCCGTTGCTTTTCCGAAAGCTTCGGGTTCTTTTTTTGCTCTTATCATTTCCGTTCGAGCATGTGAACCTGGGCTTCCTCTCCGAAATAGGAACGAGTGGAGGAATGGCAAGTAAAGAGGAGGATCTGGCGCTCCTCCGCGAACTCCTTCAGCACCTCAGCCGTAGCTTCAGCCCGCTCGCGGTCGAAATTGACGAGCACTTCGTCCATGACGATCGGTAGCGGCTCCCGGTGCTTTTCGTATTCCGCGATAAAACCTAGACGAACGGCCAAAAGCAACTGCTCTCGTGTTCCGCGGCTAAGCGTGTTCAGTTCATGGGGAGCTTCGTTGCGATCGAAAACCCGGACCTGACGGTCCTCATCGCTTCCCAAAGGCATGCGGATACGAGGATAACGCCCCCTCGTGAACCGCTCGAAATAACGCGAGGCTTCCTGGATCAAAGCGGGTTGCTGTTCCCGTTCGTAGCGTTCCCGGACCCGATCGAAAACTTGGAGAGCAAGGCGCTGAGACATCCAATCGAGATAACTCTCCCGAAGTTGGGCCCACAAAGCCTCTTCTTCGTTCCGAAGAGCTGCAGGATCCGCTTTCTTCTCCAATTCGGCTTTTTCATTCCGCAAGGAGGTCAACTGCTCCACCAAGCTTTCCTTCTCCCGATCGAGCTCTTCCAGGCTTCTTTCCAGATCCTGCTGTTCTCCTTCGATATCGGCTTTTTCCTTTTGCCTCAGGAGAGCGATCAATTCCTCGGAGGCTCCCTTCCCCATCCGATCCTCGATCCGTGCCAAGGCCTCTTTCTTCATCTTCATGGCCTCATCGTAATTCTGACGCAGCCTGAGCTTTTCCCGAAAGCCCTCTACTTCTTCGACCCCCGCTTTATGCAGAAGCTCATGGATCTTCCTTTCGAGCTCCTCCTTCTCTTTCTTTTTTTGTTCTCCCTGCTCTACCGTCTCCTTCCTTCGTTGCTGAAGTTCCTTCCGTTCCTGGTCGGCTTTTTTGGCCGCCTCCAGGCGATCGCTCAGTTCCCTCACCTTTGCTGCCAGGTCCTTTTCATCGAGCTGTTCTCCCCACACTTCTTCCACCCGTTTCTGCATCTCACGGAGTTTATTCTGCAATTGCTCCAGTTTCCTTGCGGCATCGTCCTTTTCACGCAAAAGCCGTTGGAGCTCGGAAATACCCCGAAGCCGGTCCAGAGCGGCTTCACAACCCAAGGTCTCTGAAAATCCCATCCCTTGGAGCCACTGCTCCCACTCCTTTTCGAGGCCGGTACGCCGTTCCGAGAGTTCCTCCCTTCTCTTTTGGACTTCACTCTTTTCCTCCCCCTGCCCGCGTTTCAAGCTCCAACCCCAAACAAGGAGCCCGATACCGATCAATAACAGAAAGAGAGCAGGAAGGGCCAACTGAAAACTGAAAAGCAGAAAAGCTCCGATAAAAGCGAGTCCAGCTATGATAAGGATTCCCTGGCCGGTGGAAAGAGAAACATTTTCACTCCCCTCGTTAAGCGAACGGTCGAGGTCCTTTTCACGCTCCAAGAGCTCCTCGAATTTTTTCTGAAAGCTCTTGACCTCCTCTTCTTTCCGTTGGATCGCCTCCCATTCCCGAACTTCCTCTTCTCCTCCTTCATAGCCCAAGTCACGGAGGCGTTCCTGAAAGCGCTTTTCGGTAGCCTCCTTTTCGTGAAATGCTTCATTCCGTTCTTCAAGCCTGGAAGCGATCAACCCCCGCTCTTCTGAAAGTTCCCGGATCTTGGCCTCCTTTTCCAGGATCCACTCCTCCACCTGGAGCTCTTCCAGGTTTTCATCGTACTTGCGGACCTCTTCTCTGATCCGTTGAAGGGCCTTATCCGCTTCTTCAACCTCTTTCAAAAAGCCTTCCATTCGCTCCCCGTCCTCCGCTTCGATGGAAGGGGGTGCACCGATCCGTGCAAGCTCCTCCTCCGCTTCTCGAAACCGCCTGAAATCGGGATAAAGGTCCAGAGCTTTCTTCAAATGCTCCAAGTGGCCACGCTCTTCACGTTCCCTCTTCTCCAAGTCCGCTTTCCTTTTTTCAGCATCTTGCAATTCCCTCAGCAATGGGGCATAGCGCTCTTGCTCCTTTTCCCGCTCGAGAACCTCCTTTTTCTTTTGGTCGATCCGTTCTTTAAGGGTGTTAAAGCGTGCGGTGGAGCCCCGTTTTTTATAATGCTCCTCTGCTCGCT
>CAZOSO010000079.1:8993-10175 GCA_964582635.1 uncultured Weeksellaceae bacterium
AGGGTGTTAAAGCGTGCGGTGGAGCCCCGTTTTTTATAATGCTCCTCTGCTCGCTCTCCGATCGTCTTTCGGACCGCTTCGGGATCCACCCCTCCCATCCCATACCCTGCGCTCAGGATCCGTTCGAAAAGGCCTTGTTTGCTGAAAAGCCCCGCATCCGTCAATTCATCGATGGTAAAAGCATAAATGTTCTCGAAAAGGGCATCATCTGCATTCCCCAGACTGATGGACCATGCGGAAGGATCCTCGGAAGCACTCCCATCCGGATAATAAAGCTTTTGGGGACCTCCTTTGCTCCCCTCTTGCCGCTCGAAGCTCAAACGAGGGCCATCGGAGAGAACCCCGATGATACGCCCACCGGCCAGGTTGCCTTTCTCCGTGCGGAACGGCTTGTTCTTGTATTTCGGATAACCGAAAAGCGTATAGCGGATGAAGGTAAGGAGGGTGGATTTACCGGCTTCGTTGGGTCCTTCCAGGATATTGACCCCTTTGGAGAAGGGACCTAACCGTTTTTCCTCGAAAGCACCGAAACGATCGATATGAAGCTCTTCGATCCTCATTCGCCGGGGTTTTCTTTCAGGAACTCGTCCATCAATATCCAACGGGCTCGGTCGAAGACCTGCTCCTTTTCTTCGGGGGTCAGTTCCTTCCAGCCCATCGGGAGGTAATTCCCACCATAAGTTCGCTCAAGTTCCTCTAACATCCCATTCAGGGTCGCTGGATCCTCTTTCAAAGCTTCGAACTCCCGCCAAAGCTCCCCTACGAAATCCCCTCGTTTCCGCAATTCTTCAGGATCGCGATCGGGCCAGGTACGATCCTCCAAACGGTCGACCCATCGGAATTCCCCTTTTCCCCCAGGAAGCTGACTAAAGCGCTGGCGGAGCTCTTCGATACGAGCAGGGTCTTGTAGACTTTGATGAAGCGGACTTCGGCCGGTCAAGCTGATACGTAGGATACGCCCTTCTTCCTGCCCATATCCGGGATCTTCGCGAAGAAACTGCTCCAGATCTCTTTCGAGTTGCTCCAGATCTTCCGTTCCGGTCAGATCCAACTCGATCTGCTGATAGCGGACCGTGTGCGTCGCTAAAAACTCAATCTTCGGGATTTCACCTTTTCGGAACCGAAGGAGCGAACAGCCCCTCGGGCCGTCCTCGTTGGGATGCCTTCCCTGGGGATTCCCGG
>CAZOSO010000080.1:0-2158 GCA_964582635.1 uncultured Weeksellaceae bacterium
GGATATCGGAGCAGCGTTTTTAAAACGGTCTATAAGGATCGTTTTATGATCCTGAACGTGACCCTGCGACTTTCGATGGAGCCCCGATTCAACGTTTCTTACGGTTCGCTTCAGGATGAATTGGAGCGCATGGGGGTTGAAGATCTTTCTTTGGATGCTGTTAGTCAAGCTGTTATCAATATCCGGAGGAGCAAGTTGCCGGATCCCGATGAGATCGGCAATGCGGGGAGTTTTTTCAAAAACCCCATCGTGAGCGGATCGAAGTTTCAAGAGCTGAAGGCGGAAGACCCTGAGCTCAAAGGCTTCCCCTTATCGGATGGAAATTTTAAGATCCCCGCGGCTCGTTTGATCGAGCGGATGGGTTGGAAAGGGGAGCGCTTCGATGGACACGGGGTTCACGATAAGCAGCCCTTGGTGCTCGTCAATTACGGGAGCGCACGGGGAGAAGATATCGAGGGATTGGCGGAGCGGATCCAGCGCTCGGTCTACGACCGTTTCGGGATCGAGCTCCAGCCCGAGGTCAACATCTTCTAAAGCTCAGCAGCCTTGTTTTTCCCCGCTCTTTTCGCGGACGGCGGATGAAAAATCCCCGCCTTCGGTTTTGCTCTGCAGCCAGGCCTGAAGGTCGAAGTATTCGAGAAAGACCCTTTCCTGGGGGTCTTGCAGGATCTGGTCGGCTTGCTCCCTCATCTCCCTCAGCACCTCATTGATCTGCTCCGATCGCCGTGTCTTGGCCAATTTTTTCAGGTATTCCAGGATCATCGTCTCGATCCGAAGGTCCCGTTTGGTCTTGCTGAGGTAGCGATACGTCGAGCGGATCAGGTATTCCAGGAGCTCTTTGTTCCCTTGTTCATAGTGAACGATCAGGTTGAAGAGCCGCGCATAGCTTCGGATATCCCGGCGGATCTTATCGTCCTTATCATTGATGATATTGCTCAACCAGGCGATGGTCTTGCTACGGTCGCCGGCACCGAAGTAGAGGTAGGCGATGTTGAAGAAGAGCAGGACTTGTTGCTCTTTGTTCATCTTATCCTGGTAGGCTTCTAACCCTTTTTCGATCCAGCTCATCGTTTTTTCGACCCGGTGGTGCTCGCCTTTTTGGTCGATGATGAGGAGCTCGCTGTTGGCGAGGATCTCGAAGATCCTGATCTGGAGGTTCACGCTTTGGAAGGCTTTCTTTTTCGAAAGTTTCCGGAGTTCCTCTATAAGGTCTTCCGCTTTCCCGAAATCCTTTTTCCAGATCCGATAATTGATCAAGTGACGGGTCGTATCGATATAGCGGTGGGGGAGGTCCTCCCGGAATTGCTCCTCTTCATCCAGGATCTCCCGGACTCTGGAGAATTCCTGGAAAGCTTTTTCGCGTTCCAGTTCGGCGGAATAGCAATATCCTCTGATATAATGATAAAGGGTGGTGGCTCGGGATGAAAGGGCCCGTTCTTCACTTTGAAGGAGCGGGTCCTCCAATATATCTTGGACCACTTGCTTTTCTTCTTCTGATCGGACAAAGCCACCGCTTTTAAAGGCGAAGTGCATTTTCGAATAGAGGATCCGGTGGTCGGCCAGGTTCCGGAGCTTTTCCATAGTGGCCTTTTCCTCCATCACCAGATCGTCCATCGATCCCGTTTTCTTCTGGGTATCGCCAGCCTCTTGTAAAAGCGCTTTTTCCCAACCGATCACGTCCAGAAGTTGATTGAACTTCTCATAGCGTTCGGCGAGTTTTCGAGCCCTGTTCAGAAACTTTTGGGCCTCTTTGAAGAGCCGTTTCCGATAAAGGACCTCTACGTTCTTCAATTCTTCCTGCACCTGAGCGGTTGCGGAATCATCCGAATGATAAAGTCGGAGGCTTCTCAGGATATGTTTGTAGAGGTGGTTCTTTTCGGAGGGAAGGTGAGATATGAAAGTCTCTCCTTTGAACTTTTCTTTGATGGCCTCTTCATCGTATTCGTTTTGGGCGTCGATCGCGTCGAAAAGGCGTAGGTAATTCTTTTCTCCCTTTTGTATGGAGGAGTTCAGCTTGAAAAAACGCTTTTCCGATCGGGACATGGAGCGGATCAGATCGAAAAGTTCCGTGGAGGGTTTCATCGGCTTCGCTACTTTCGGGTCTTTCTGGTCGTTTTCTTTACCCCGTGACGGAAATAAGTTTGAATAGGATGTACGA
>CAZOSO010000080.1:2258-3799 GCA_964582635.1 uncultured Weeksellaceae bacterium
AGTTACGGGCGTACTTGGTTCCCCTGTGTCGATCATTTCCGCGAGCGGGCCCGCTACAGCTTCAAAGTCGTCGCGCCGGAGGGGCAGAAAGCGGTATGCAGCGGCACCCTGAAGGAGGTCGAGGACGTTGAGGAGGGGCAACGCTATCATTGGGAATTGGAGCAAGAAGTTCCTCCTTATCTGGTCTCATTCGCGATCGGGGATTATGCGACCCTCCATTGGAATTATGAGAGCAAGAGCGGGAAGGAGATACCTATTCGTTTGGATGTGGCCCCGGAGGATAGTGCGAACGCGGTGAAGTCCTTTGCTCATTTGAAAAAAGCGCTCTCCGTTTTCGAAGAGCGTTTCGGGCCTTATCGATGGCCAAGGGTGGGCTATGTAGCGGTCCCTTTCATCCCCAATTCGGCCATGGAGCATGCGACCAATATCGCTTTCCCCCACGCCAACGTGAACGGGACCCACCGCTCGGACGATCTGATGGCCCACGAACTTGCCCATGCATGGTGGGGGAATCTTTTAACCTGTGCCACTCCCTGGGATATGTGGATCAACGAGGGAATGGCCAGTTTCAGCGAGTTCCTGTTCCGCGAGCGGCATGAAGGGGAGGAGGGCTATATGGAAGCCGTCAAGAAAAACCACAAAAAAGTGCTGCGATCCGCTCATTTGGAGGATGGGAACGAGTATCGGGCGGTTTACGGCACGCCTCACCGCTATACTTACGGGGCTCATGTTTACGATAAAGGAGCCGATGTGCTTAGAAGCTTCCGCTACATGATGGGCGACAGCCTCTTTTTCCGGCCTTTAAAGCGGATCCTGGAGGAACATGCCTTGAGCAATATGAACACCGAGCGATTAGGAAGCTTATGGCAGCGACACAGCGAGCGTCCTGTGGAGACCTACTTCGAGGATTGGCTCCTGCGTCCCGGTTTTCCCCATTTCCGGATCCGTTCCTATAAGATCCGAGAAAAAGGGAAGCACTACAAGACCACATTTAGGCTGGAACAGCGGATGACCCACTCATCCGAACCCTATAGCCTGGTGCCGGTGGAAGTGCTTTTAAGGGGGGCGGATGGCCGTAAAAAGGTCTTGGAGGTAGAAAGCTCCAAGGAAATGGAAAAGTTCACCGTCAAGACGGCTTTTCGTCCCGTCCATATCAGTTCCGATCCGGGCGGAAAGTTAGGACAGGCGGTGATCACCGATACAGCTACCTTGACCGGAAAAGGGGTCCGAACCTTCGATCATTGCGATGCTCGTGTTGACGTAGGGAGCAGCGATCCCACCTTTCTCCATTTGCGCCAACACTTTATCGATCCTGCTATAAGCAAAGGGGAGGATGAAGGGCCTTTTTATTCGAAAGCCCGTTATTGGACCGTCAAAGGAGATTTTGAGAAGGGGGATGATGTCGAGGTGGTCTTCGATGTGGATGGCCAACAGCTAAAAGGGGTCCATCCCGAGATCCACTTTTTCGATGCTTATGAAAGCATCGATGAAGAGGCGCTTTTCCTCCTGCATCGTTCTCCCAACGATGATGAATGGCAGCG
>CAZOSO010000080.1:3899-8933 GCA_964582635.1 uncultured Weeksellaceae bacterium
GCTTTATTTTCCCGGGGGTGGATGACGTATTTGAAGACCGGCTTCGCTCGTTCCGGTTCCCAAAAGAAGAGTTCCCCGAAGCGGAGGTCGTAGAAGTTGAAGTTCCCTTTCTTGCTCTTTTCGATCGAATAGAAGCCTTGGGATATATCGATCAATCCTTGCACGTTCTCGTAGCTTCGGAGCTCCTTCAAGAGCTCGTGGCGGCCGGGGATCTTTCGGAATTCGATGGGAATGGAGGGGGCTAAGAGGGAATGGTAGCCCACCAGGTAATTCCCTTGCGATGTCCTTGCGATGCAGGACCAGAGAAGGTTGTTGAGGGGGGTCGGGCTACTGCGATAGCTTTCGATCTGCAGCTTTTTGGTGTTCAAAGCTTTTTGCTCAAGGCTGTTCCAAAAGCTCAGGTCCATATAGCCTTTGTTCAGCACCGTAAGTGCCAAGTAAGCGGAGCTGAGGATCAGGCCGGTGCGGATCAGTTTCCGGCGTCGCCTTTCCTTTTTATGGTACACGATGGCCAGGAGGAGGGGGATCAGGAGGGGAAGGGTATAGAGCGGGTCGATCACGAAGATGGTCTCCCAAGCGATCGCTCCGTAAAAGGGCCACAAAAGCTGGGTCCCCCAGGTGGTGAAGCAATCGAGGAGGGCATGGGTGAAGAGGACGGAGAATGCGAAAAGGCCCCAACGGAGGCGGGAGGCCGGGACTTTCGGATGGATCTTGGGGAAGAGGTAAGCGAGCAGGATAGAAAGAGGGATGAAGAAAGTCAAAGAGTGGCTAGGCCCCCGATGGAACTCCGTGAAGCTCACGATGTCCATGAAGGCATAGGTCACGATATCCAGATCCGGCAATGTTCCCAGGAACCCTCCCCAAAGCCAGGCTTTATGTCCAGCCCTCCGACCGATGCATGCTTCACCTACGGCTGCCCCGAGGCTGAGTTGGGTCAGCGAATCCAACGGGCCAAGGTCATTTATCGATCACCTTGAACTCGGTCCGACGGTTCTTTTGCCGTCCTTCTTCCGTTTCGTTGGTGGCGATGGGTTTGGATTCTCCGTACCCCTTGGCCTCCAATCGGTCTTTCGATATCCCGTGTTCCACGAGGTAGTTCACGACGGATTCGGCCCTCCGTTGAGAGAGGTCTTTATTGTAAGCATCGCTGGCTTGGCTGTCCGTATGGCCGGAGATCTCGATCTTGATGTCGGAGTGCTTTTTCAGCATCTTGATGAGGCGCTCCAGCTCGGTTTTGGAGGCATCCCGGAGGGTGGCCTTGTCCAGATCGAAAAAGATGTTTTTGAGGACGATGCTTTTGCCGATCTCGATCTTTTTGAGCTCGATGTTCTTGGTGATCTCTTGGTAGGCCGCTGAATCAGGAATGTTGAAGTTCTCCGAGTGGAAGAGATAGCCTTCCTTTTCGACGTGGATGGCGTAGTTCTTCCCGGCCGGGAGCGAGACCATGTATTTGCCATCCCCTTTCCCTGACTTCGTCTTGGAGATCTTTTTCGTGGTCTTGTTGTCGAGCAGTTTGATCTTGGCTTCGAGGGGTTCCTTGGAATCAGCGTCGATCACTTTCCCTTTCAGGATCGTGAGGTTGGCGGAGCTGCTCTTTTCCACTTTGGGTTCGATCACCTCTTCCTCGATCGGCTTGTTCCTGCTCGCCAAGAGCTTGTCCTCGGTCATAAGGATCGGTTCTTTCTCGGGGCCGAGAAAGGTGATCTTGTAGAGGTCCTTCTCCCCGAACCCTTCTTTTCGGAAAGAGGTGTAATAACCGTGGCGCCCGCTTCCGCCGACGACCATGAAGACATCGTTGTCGGGGGTATTGATCGGCGGGCCGATGTTCTGGGGGGTGCTCCAGCTGTTCGGCCCGGTCTTTTTGGATTTGAAGATGTCGAAACCTCCCATCGAATTGTGTCCCTGGGATGAAAAGTAGATGGTTTTGCCATCGGGGTGGAGGAAGACCCCGTCCTCGTCGTAAGGGGTGTTGATCGTTGGTCCCAGGTTCCGGAGGTTCGTCCATTCTTCGTCCTCCCGGTTCCAATCCACGACCCAGATGTCTTTGCTGTGCTTGCTCGGGTTGTTGTCCGCGAGGAGGGGGCGGGGGGTGCTCTTTCCATGATTGCCTTCAGGCCGCGTACTGATGAAATAAAGTTTGTCCCCGTCGAAAGAGAAATCCCCTGAATTTTCGAAATAATCCGTGTTCACCGGGTCGTCGAGCTCTTCCGGATCGCTCCACCCGTCTATGGTCTTTTCGGACATGAAGAGATTGCCGTTCCCACTTTTCCGATAGATCAGAAGGCGTTTGCCGTCCGGGGAGAGGCTCACGATAGCGTCGTTGTCCTCGGTGTTGATCGGCCGGCCGAAATTTTGCGCTTCGCTCCAGCTTTCACCATCGGCTTTTCGTTCCGCAGAATAGATATCCTCGTAATACTCGTTCAAGCTTTCCATCTTCTGGCCACCGGTAGTGCTCGGCCTTCTCGAGGTGAACATCATGAGGCTTTCGTCCGGACTGATCACCGCTCCGTACTCCGGATATTCGGAGTTGATGCTATCCCCGAGATTGTCCACCCATACCCGTATGGGGTCCTGGATCAAGCGTTCAGCGGCCCGGCATTCTTTCAGGCGTTTGTTGACCAAACGCTTTTCGACCTTCACCTCTTCCTGGTCCTCGTGGCGCCTTAGCTTCCGGCGATAATCTTTGTAAGCTTTAGCTGCTTTCCGCCATTCTTCGTTCAGGTGGTATCCTCTTCCGAGAAAGAACTTGATCTTGGGATGGACCTTCGGGTTCAGGGTATGAGCCCTTTTAAAATACTCCAGGGCCTTGAACTTCCGGTTGGATCTCAAGTAGCACTTGCCCATTCCGAAATGGAGCGAAGCGCTATTGGAGTTGACCTTATAGGCTTTCTCGTACTTTTCGAGGGCTTTTTTCCAAAGGTGAGGGGTTTTCCTCATGATCTCGTTGGCCTCTTCCACCCAATCGGTCACGTTCCGATAAGCGTGCCGCCAATTACGCCATTTTTCCTTTTTCCCGAGGGAATCGTTGAAGTGTTCCTTGAAGTCGCTCCTATCGAAGGTGATGTTCTCATCGCTCTCTTTTTGGGCCTGTACCGGGCTTATTAAAAAGAGGGGTAGGATGCTCAGCAATATGCTTCGAAGGCTCCGGATCATCGGATCGCACACGTATTGTTGTAATACTTCTCCGCGTTGTCCACGCCCAATTCCATCGCTTTTTTCCAATCCTTGCAGGCCGCGTCCACTTTTCGCAGCATCTCCTTGGCGATCCCTCGATTGAGGTAGATATACCCGTTCTTGGGCTCCAGTTCGAGGGCTTTGTTGCAGAATTTCACAGCTTTCTCCCATTCCTTCATCCCGATATAGGCGGCTGCTCGGTTGAGGTATGCCTTTGCATATTTCGGGTCGGTTTTCGTTGCCTTCTCGAAATCCTTGACCGCTTCTTTGTAGCGCCCCAGTTCATACTTGGCCTTTCCACGGTTGTTGAGGGCGATCGCGTTCTCGTCCTTTAAGCGGACCGCTTGATCGTACTCTCCGATGGCTTTTTCGTACTTCTCATTCTTCCGATAAGCCGATCCCAGGTTGTTGTAGACAAAAGCCAGGGAGGCATCGGCCCGTACCGCTTCCTCGTAATCCTTAATAGCCCCTTCGATGTCCCCTTTCTTGAGCTTGGCGCTCCCTCGATCGTTGTATGCGTAGGCGTGGTCCTTATCCCGGTTTATGGCACCGGAGAAGGCTTCGATGGCTTTATCGTAGGCTCCTTGCTCGAAGCGGATCACCCCGGTTTTGTACAGGTATTTGGGTTCATCTTGGTCCAGCTCGGCGGCTTTTTTGAAATCCGCGACCGCCTCGTCCAGCTTTCCGAGCTTTCGTTTCATCCGCCCCCGTTGGTAGTAAGCCTTGTAATTCTTAAAGGCGCTGTCGTCCACCTCGATCACCTTGTCGAAGGCTTTGATGGCTTTCTTTTCTTCACCCATCTTAGCGAGCACGTTCCCTTTGTTGAAATGGGCATGGACATAGTCGGGCTCCCAGTTGATGACCGAATCGAAGCGGTTGAGGGCTCCTTCCAGATCTCCTTCCCCGAATAGTTCGACCCCTTTGTTATAGGCATCGTCCGCTCTGGGGTGGACGAATTCGCTCGAGTCCCCACTGAGGGAATCGAGCTTTTCCATCACGGATGCCTCTTCCTTCTTCGCGGTATCGTTCTGGCCGAATAGATGGCCAGGAAGGAGCAGAACGAGGAGGATGCTCGTAAAGATGGGGTTCTTGCGCATCATGCAGGTCTAATTTAAGAATGTTCCGGGAAATTGTTGGATAGGGAGATCCTTTAGGCCCGGATCCGGGCTACTTCCTTTTGAGAGAGCACTGGTGTGTGGAAGAAGGATCGCCGTACCTTCGTCCCCCTAAACGAAGAGCCATGAGCGAAACCATCGATCAAAGTGCCAGGGATTTTCTCGAGGATTATCTCAATACGTATGCTCCGACCGGTATGGAAGAAGCGGGGCAACGGAAATGGCTCGATCATATCCGGCCTTACATCGACGACTATATCGTGGACGATTACGGAAGTGTTGCAGGGATCGTCGGCCCGGAGAAGGAGCAAAAGGTCGTGATCGAAGCGCATGCGGACGAGATCTCATGGCGGATCCATTATATCACCGACGATGGCTTCATGTACGTTGTCCGGAACGGGGGTTCGGATCATCAGATCGCGCCTTCCAAGCGGGTGCGTATCCATACGGCTGAGGGAACTGTTCCGGCTGTCTTTGGATGGCCGGCGATCCATACGCGGGACCGTTCCAACGAAACAGCCCCCAAGCCGGAGAACATCTTCATCGATGCCGGCTGCGACTCCAAAGAGGAGTTGGAAAAATTAGGGGTCCACGTCGGTTGTTTGATCACTTATGAGGACGGTTTCGATGAGCTGAACGATCGATATTACATGGGAAGGGCTTTGGACAACCGCATCGGTGGTTTTGCGATCGCCCAGGTCCTTCGCGAGCTCCATGAGAACGGGATCGAACTTCCCTACACCCT
>CAZOSO010000080.1:9033-10150 GCA_964582635.1 uncultured Weeksellaceae bacterium
GCGACGGGTACGGATGCCGATGCCTTCGCTTATTCCATCGGAGGCGTGCCCACTGCTTTGATCCAGATCCCGGAGCGCTATATGCACACGACCGTCGAGATGGTCCATAAACAGGATCTTCAGGAAACGATCCGTTTGATGGTAGCGGTTCTGAAGAACATCGATGCCGGTCAGGATCTCCGCTACCTTTCTTAAAACAGCTCGCTATGAACCCTGAACGCATCGTTTCGCTCCTTCCGGCCTCCACTGAGATCGTCCATGAATTAGGCGCGCTCGACCGCTTGGTGGGCCGATCCCACGAATGCGATCACCCGGAAGGGGTGAGCGAATTGCCGGCCTGTACCTCTCCTCGTGTGGACCTATCGGGGACTTCCCGTGAAACGGACAGCCAAGTGCGTCATTTGATCCGGCAGGGGAGTGCTGTTTACGAGGTCGACCCGGATGTTCTGCGCGACCTGGAGCCCGATCTGATCCTTACGCAATCCCAATGCGAGGTTTGTGCGGTGGACACGGAGACCGTTCATCGAGCGATCAAGGAGGGGTTGGAAGGAGACCCGACGATCGTCGACTTGAGCGCAGCTTCCTATGGGGGGATCCTCAACGATATCCGAACGGTGGGTGATGCGATCGGAAAAAGCGCTCACGGGGAGAAAGCGGTCCAAAAGATGGAATACGATCGGCAATGGCTGCGCGAAGCGGTGATCGGGCTTCACGAACCCACGGTCGCTTCCATCGAGTGGATCGATCCCCTTATGGCCGGCGGCAATTGGATCCCAGAGCTCATATCCTCGGTCGGAGGACAGTCCCTTTTCGGGGTCGGAGGGGAACATTCTCCCTTTATCCAAGGGGAGGAGCTATTGGAAGCGGATCCGGAACGGATCCTGGTCATGCCCTGCGGATACGACCTCCAAAAGACCCGACGGGAGATGAGGGTTTTGACCGAATGGGATAAGTGGAAGGAACTGAGCGCTGTTCAGAACGGGCAGGTCTTTCTGCTGGAAGGGAACCAGTATTTCAACCGCCCCGGCCCCCGGATCAAGGATTCCATGCGGATATTGGCCGAGGTCCTGCATCCGGAACATTTTGAGCCCACGATGAAAGGGGTGGGGTGGGAGTT
>CAZOSO010000081.1:0-5025 GCA_964582635.1 uncultured Weeksellaceae bacterium
ACTTATGGATCTTTCAAGATCTCCTCCATACATCCTCTCATCAACCTCCCTTTTTGAAGGCTTCTTTTAACGAAACAGATTCAAAAAAAGTTGCTCTTAAAGCCCATGGCTCTAATTTTGCCTCCACTCAAGGACCGGAACCGCTTCCTTCCATCCTTTCTTTCTTTTCCTTATCCTCCCGCTTGTACCTTCTTTGTTCCACCTCCTTGGATTGCTGAGGTTGAGGAGCATCAGGGAAACGAAGGTGTTCGTACTTGCTCTTCACAACCCTTCCGTCTTCAAATTCGATCTTTTCGTTCGCACGGTTGGCCACCACTTTATAAGTGAAAGGCACGTTCGAGCTTCCCTCTCCCAATTCCACAACGGTGAATCCGTCCTTGCTTTTCTCCGTAACATAAACTCCCTTACACTCTCCCTCAACCTGGACAAAAACCCGGAGGGGATGATCTTCATCGACCACCACGTTCTTACTCCACGTCGGATCAAGTTTGATACGGGCTTTACCATCCTCGAGGCGTCCTTGACCATAATCGGTGAAAAGGACCTCAGGTGCCTCAGGAGCGAACATGTTCACTTCATCCCCGTTTTCGTCCTCGACGATCGTACTGACACCTCCGGTGCCATTGATCTTATAAGCCGTTCCACCTCCATCATATCCTCCCACGCGGACAAAAGCACCTCCATCGACCTGGAAATATCCCCCGTAAGCATCGCTCGTATCATCGGCATTACCCCATACGCCGAATCTGGTTCCATTTCCTACCACACCAGCACCATCCGGGGGTGTTGTTAGGGTACTCAAGTTATTCCCCACGCCAAAAACTCCAATTCCTCCAGGCAGGCTATCTGAAAAGCCATAGACTCCAAAAGATTCACCCGTACCGGCGACACCTGATCCACTCATGGTGGTATTGATCGTGTTACCTTGGTTTCCTACACCAGCAACACCAACACCATCGGCATTATTCCTTCCCCATCCTATCACACCGAACCGGCTTCCACTCACGGATGAGCCGCTTCCTATGGGAAGCGCGGCGGCACCCACATTATTCCCTGCGACAAGTAGAGCGGTCCCATCAGCGTTGGTGTTTGAACCAAAAAGAGCATTTCCATCAGTAGTGGTTGCAAAACCGGCCACGCCAGCACCATTACCCCCTTGGTTCTCTCCCTGCACACCAGCGCCACTTCCTCCCACAGCACCGAGGACCGCATTGTCATTTCCCGCACCGATGGAATAAAAGGTCTGGCCCGAGATGACCGCGTTCGTATTAACCGCCATCACCCCACCGGGAAAGATCCGAGCTTGCTCGTTCCCGCCGGCAAAGAAGGTGAGCGTATCGTTACCCGGAACGTCCAAGCCGGTATTGCTGCCGGTTTCGTCGTCGTCGATCGTAAGGTCCAATTCAGGAGCGTTGTCCATCATCACATTCCCGTTCCCTCCGATATAGGTCCGCCCGTGCACATCCAACTTGCCTTCTGGGGAAGCATCACCGACCCCAACATTGTCCGAAAGAGTGTTCGGGTAGAGCCAGCCGTTCCCCGCATCTCGGTCCCAATAGGTGTCGGGAGCCCCATCACCGACCATGACCCAGCTGCTCAAGCCGCTATCCCAATAATAGAGGCCTTTTGGTTCGGAACCGGTCTCGTTGTAGATCAACAATCCCTCAGCCGGGGAGGTGACCGGGGCTGTGGTGGTGCTATCGTTCAATTGCACCCTGGGGACGATCAATCCTTTATCCGTAGCTTCAACATGAAGCATGGCGGAAGGATCAGGGGCGTTCCCGGTCGTATTGATAGAGACGCTTTGGGCTTGGACCTGATTTAAGAATCCAAGAATGAGAACGATAAACGGGACGAGAAGTATCCTGCTATTGGTGCGGTTCATAGTCGAACGTATTTTTAGGCGTCTTCCTTTCAGAAGCAAGGTTGGGATTCCAACTATTTATCTTCTAAAAGTTTAACACAGCCCTAATATAATAGATCGATGAACCGAACGCAAGCTTCGATCAAATACACTTTTGACCCTACAAAAGATCAAAAAGTGTTCTCCGAGCATCTTCTCCAGGTTTTAAAGGTCCCCTTGGGATGCCAAGGCATCAGCGACCTTAACAAAGCCAGCGATGTTCGCCCCCTTTACGTAGTCCGTCCGGTATTTATCAGCCCCATAGGCCACACAGGATCGGTGAATGTTCTTCATGATCTCGCGAAGCTTTTGATCCACCTCATCCTTCCACCAACTATAACGCATCGCGTTCTGGCTCATTTCAAGGCCCGAAACAGCCACTCCACCAGCATTGGAAGCCTTCCCGGGGGCAAAAAGGACGCTGTTCTTCTTGAAAGCGTTGATCGCATCGATGGTACAGGGCATGTTGGCCCCTTCGGCCACCACACGCACCCCATTGTCGATCAATCTCCGAGCTTCCTCTTCTCCGAGCTCGTTCTCTGTTGCACAAGGCACAGCCACTTGGCATTCCACTCCCCATGGAGGGACCCCTTCGTGGAAATTGAGATCGAACTTTTCAGCCGCCTGAGCGATCCGCCCTCGCTCCACATTTTTGAGATGCTTGATGTATTCGAGTTTCTCTCGATCGAACCCGTGCGTATCGTGGATATATCCAGAGGAATCGGACATGGTCAGCACCCGTGCACCGAGCTCGATGGCCTTTTCACAAGCGAATTGGGCTACATTACCTGAACCCGAGATCACCACTTCCTTGCCCTGGAGTTCCTCCCCATGTGCTTTCATCATCTCGTCGATGAAATAAATACAGCCATAGCCTGTGGCCTCGGGCCTGATCAAACTTCCTCCGAAATGCTCTCCTTTTCCGGTCAACACACCCGTGAATTCATTCCGGATCCGTTTGTATTGCCCGAACAAATAACCGATCTCGCGTCCTCCGACTCCGATGTCACCGGCCGGAATGTCCGTATAAGGACCGATGTGACGCTGGAGTTCGGTCATAAAAGCTTGGCAGAAACGCATGATCTCCGCATCGGACCGTCCCTTGGGATCGAAATCAGCACCACCTTTTCCGGCTCCCAAGGGAAGACTGGTCAAGCTGTTCTTGAAGATCTGCTCAAAGGCAAGGAACTTGAGCACGCTCAGGTTTACAGTAGGATGAAAACGGAGCCCTCCCTTATAAGGACCGATCGCACTGTTCATTTGAACCCGGTACCCCCGATTGATCTGCACGTTCCCTTGATCATCCCTCCAAACGACCCGGAAGCTGATGATCCGTTCCGGCTCGCACAAGCGTTCGAGCACTTTTTTCGCTTTGTATTCAGGGAATTGTTCCGCATAGGGAAGAACGCTCTCGATAACTTCCCGAACGGCCTGTTGAAATTCCGGCTCACCTGGATTTCGCTCTTCAATATGATCCAGGAATTCTTGAGTTCGGTCCTTGGAGGCGGAAGTGGTTTCTTGTTCCTGACTCATCGACTTTATGCTTTTGATCATTGCTGAGCCGGGCCAATGTAAGAATTTCAAGCCACCCTTGGGGGCGATCTTAAGGATCGGAACGAACATAGATCTTGCCGGGAAGGGAACTTAGGACGCCTTTGAGCTCCAGATCGAGGAGCAAGGGCGAAAGTTTACCGATAGGCATATCGAGCTTTTGGGCGATACCGTCCAATGAGATCCTACCGGCATTATCCACCACCCGGGCGATCGAACGTTCCTCCTCTCCGAGGTCTTCCCAAAAAAGCTCCCTTTGATGCTCAACTAAGGCCTCTTTTTGAGCCCCTAGCCCTTCCCAGTGCATCTGATGGATGAGATCTTCCGCTCCCTCGATCAAAGCGGCCTTATGGTCTTTGATAAGACGATGACATCCGGAGGAGGAGCGTTCCCCGACCCGACCCGGGAATGTGAGAACTTCCCTTTCATAAGAATGGGCGATATCCGCCGTGATCATGGCACCCCCTTTCCGGTCCGTTTCCACCACTACCGTGCAATCCGTGATCCCCGCAATGATCCGATTCCTTCTGGGAAAATGGTGACGATGTGGCCCAGTCCCCAAAGGAAATTCCGTGACCATACCACCGTTGGAACACATCTCTTGAAGCTCTTCAGCATGTTCGAAAGGATATACGCGATCAGGTCCATTCCCGGCAACCGCGATCGTGCTCAACCCTTCCTTCAATGCACTCCTATGGGCCTGAATATCAACCCCAAAGGCCAAACCGCTTACCACAACGATGTCCAAATGAGCCAATCCTTGGATAAGATCCCTACATAGGGACTTTCCGTAAGGGGTGATGCTCCGGGTTCCAACGATGCTCACCATCCGAGAGCTTTCCAACTCCAAGGCCCCTTTGCTATATAGAAGCACCGGTGCATCTGGACAGCGCTCTAAGCGGGAAGGATATGAGGCTTCCCCTAGCAAAAAGGTCGAAACCCCCATTCTTCTTAATTTCTCGGCTTCCTCCTTATAAGCCCCAGGGGGAGAGGATCGCTGAATGGAATCGGCCAAGCGCTCGTTCATTCCCTGCACTCGAAAAAGTTCCCTCCGCCCGGCCCGGAGCACCTCCTCCGGTCCTTCGAAATGCTCCAAAAGCGCCCTTGCATGAGCAGGTCCTAGCCAAGGGATCCGACTGAACCCGATCTCTGCCTTTAACCTATCTTCGGTCTTGTTCTCAGCTATCATCGGAAGTTTGTTCGAATTTCGATCATTTAGGGTCGAATTTCGAATTTATTAATCGTTATAAACATGGAGGCCCTGATCATCATTCCCGCTCGATATGCTTCCCAACGTTTTCCGGGAAAACTGTTGGAGGATCTCGGAGGTAAGAGCGTGTTAGCTCGAACGATGGAACGATGCGTAGAAGCAAAAAGGGTCGCTCGTTTGGTCGTGGCCACCGATGACCCGAGGATCGCTCAGGAGGCTGAAGCGGAAAAAGGAGAGGCCATCCTGACCTCCGAAGAGCACCGAAGCGGAACCGACCGTTGCGCCGAGGCCTTGGAAAAAGTAAAAGGCGATGAGAAAGTGCTGATCAATGTGCAGGGGGACGAACCCTTTATCCTCCCGG
>CAZOSO010000081.1:5125-7265 GCA_964582635.1 uncultured Weeksellaceae bacterium
GGCGATGAGAAAGTGCTGATCAATGTGCAGGGGGACGAACCCTTTATCCTCCCGGAACAGATCGATCGACTGGTGGAACTCTTCGAAGATCCTCACGTAGAGATCGGGACCTTGGTCCGCAGGATCGAAAAGCAAGAGGAAGTCCAGGACCCCAACAGGGTTAAAGCGGTCTTTTCGCCGGAAGGAGAAGCCCTATATTTCTCCAGAAGCCCCATCCCCTATCAAAGAGAGAAAAGAACCCCTTTGGGATATCAGCACATCGGGATATACGGATTTCGTACAGAGACCCTCCCCGAACTCGCCGATCTTTCCCAGAGCCCTCTGGAAGAACAGGAAGGGCTCGAACAACTACGCTGGATCGAGAACGGCTACCGGATCCGTATAGCTATTAGCAAAGCCCACCAGCCAGGGATCGACAGCCCTGAAGACCTCGAGCGTGCCAGAAAAGAGCTTTCGAAAAGCTCCAAAAAAGATGGCCTTCAAGGGGGTGGATCCGCTTAATTTGTAAGAGCGAATGGAGCTCCTTTCCCATATCAAAATCCTCCTTCGGGACCACGAACGGGCTTTCATACCAGGGTTCGGTGGTTTTGTGAAAGAATATGTCCCTGCGAGCATCGATCGCTCCAAGGACCTCTTTCGCCCCCCCACTTGCACCCTTTCTTTTAACAGCCAACTGTCCAAAGAGGACGGCCTCCTTGCAGAGCGGGTCATGGAAGAAGAGGGCGTGGGATTCGAGCAAGCCAAGGAAAAGATCCGAGGGTTAGCTCAGAGATGGGACCGAGAATTATCCCATAATAAACGGCTCGAACTCGATGGGATCGGCATCCTTTATCAGGATGAGAAAGGAGCGACCCGCTTCGAACCCGACCCCGACCCCGAATTGGAACCATCGGCTTATGGATTACCGGTTTTTTACGCAACCGCGATCGAAAAAGCCGAGGATTCCAAAGAAGCTCCTCCGGAAAAAGAGCTGGAAGCTTTGCCAGGGAACAGGGTTGAGCGAAAAAAGATGCTTCTAAAGGTAGCAGCGGTCCTCATTCCCCTTTTCCTCATCCTCGGGGTAGGGGCTGTCCAGCTTAACAGCGATAGGCTGAACGCGGATCTTGTGAATTGGTTGGGGGGCGGTCCAAAAGATGAGGCTGCTTATAAAAGCCGGGAAGAGCTCGATCAAAAAACCTTATCCTTCCCCTCTATCCAGGAAAAAAAGAAAAAAGAGCCCCCCTTCAGATTCCGTCTTGACGAAAAAGGGCCTGTTTATACCGTCCTTCCCGAAAAGGCCATGAAAGATGATGAAGCGACCAGTTCTAAAAATGCCCGCTTTTTCGTGGTCGGCGGTTGCTTTGAGGTAAAAGCGAACGCGGAAGAAAGAGCCAGGGAACTGTCCGGAAAGGGATTTCCTGCAAGGATCCTGGACCGGAAAAGGAAGGGGCTTCACGTTGTAGCCATCGATGCTTTTGCGGATCGCAACAAAGCTTTAGATGGCCTACAGAAAGCCCGCAAAGCCATGAAAGGAGCTTGGCTCCTTCACCGACCCTGAGCCTTTGCGTTCCGAACGGTACGAAGGGCCTTCCGATAGTGCTCCTTGAATTGCAATTGGGAGTTGAAGACAGAAAGGATCGTCCCGTCGCTTCCGATCACAAAACTGACCCGTCCGGGTAATAGCCCTAAGGTGCTCTTGACCCCAAAGGCTTTCCGAGCTTTCCCTTCCTCATCGCTCAGCAAGGAAAAAGGAAGATGGTGCTCTTCTTGAAAACGGCGATGGGAAGCCGGATCGTCGGAGCTTATTCCGAGGACCTCAGCACCCGCCTCTTTCAATTCCTCATATCCGTCCCGAAAAGCGCAGGCTTCTTTCGTGCACCCCACCGTGTGGTCCTGCGGATAAAAAAAGAGGACCAAAACCCCTTTTTCCCAATATGAGGATAGGGAAAGCTCCTTCCCCTCCTGATCGCGGAGGGTCAGATCAGGGACTCGCTCACCTTTTTGCAACATCTTGACCAGGGTTCTTGGGTTCCTCATTTGAGCCGTTCCCTTTATTTCCAGCACCTCCTTTATTCCCCCGAATGCGTCGATAAAGCAATATGGCCAAATATAAAGCCAGAGCGAATATCAAAAGCCCTAAGGTTCCCCACCACCAATCGAT
>CAZOSO010000081.1:7365-10056 GCA_964582635.1 uncultured Weeksellaceae bacterium
AAAAAAGTGGTCAAGACCATGGAGGGCCATGTGATCCCGTACCAAAGCCGCTTTTCCATGACCTTGTATTGCTGGGTGAGAACCCGCTGGGTGAACTCGTCCTCATCATAAGCTTCCTGCTGATAAACGAAAAGCCGAACGATGTAGAAGAGCCCGGAGAACCAGGTCACCATAAAGATGATATGGAGGGCCTTGATAACGTCGTAATCCATAAGAAATGAACTTCAGACCGCGCAAGTTAAAGAAGAAGGGACGGATCGGGTAATTTCGTTGTTCCTTCGAGGCCTTTATGGAACAAGAAAAGCCAGCTAGCGAAAGTTACGCTTCATCCAGCCGTATCGTTCTTCCCAACGAGACGAACGTGCTGGGGAATTTGATGGGCGGGCAGCTCCTGAACTGGATGGACATTACGGCCGCTATATCTGCCCACCGGCATTGCAAGCGCGTGGTGGTAACAGCTTCCGTGAACAATGTGTCCTTTCAACACGCCATCGCACTCGGAGATATCGTCACCCTCGAAGCCAAGGTTTCCCGTGCATTCACCTCCTCCATGGAGGTTTTCATCGAGGTATCGGTCGAACATCACCGTACCGGCGAACGGAAGAAATGCAACGAAGCCAATTACATTTTTGTGGCAGTGGACCAGAAAGGAGACCCCATCGAAGTTCCCCAACTCAAACCCGAAACCGAAGAAGAGCAAAAGCGTTACCAGGACGCTCTTCAACGACGACAGCTCAGCCTTCTTTTAGCAGGAAAGATCAAGCCTGAAGAAGCCACTGAGATCAAGGCCATGTTCGAGTAAAAGCTCCCTCAACTTTCTTTCTTAAGGATGCGATCCAAGGTCCGAAGGACCTCCTCGGTATCGATATCCCACATACAGCGGAAATGGCCTTTGGGACACTTTTTATAGCCTATTTTGGAACAAGGCCGGCAGGACAGCTCATCCACTTCAAAAAGATGGGAGCGCTCCTCGTGTTCCGGCATGTAAGGATACATACCGAATTCAGGGACGGTGTTCCCCCAAAACGAGATGATCTCCTTCCCGAAGGCCGCAGCTATATGCATCATACCTGTGTCGTGGGTCAGCACGGCAGCACTTTTCTTAATAAGGGATGCTGAGCCGGAAATGCTGAGCTGACCACAGCGATCGATAACGCCCCTCCCGACCTCTTCAGCCACTCTTTGACCCTGGGGGGCGTCCTCTGGTCCCCCGAGGAGGACCACGGGCAGCTCGATCCTTCGGCACAGCTCGATGATCCTTTCGACCGGAAGTTTCTTCGTTTCGTGCGCGCCACCTATGGAAAAAGCGATAAAAGGCTCTGCTCGAGTAAGCCCCAAGCTTTGGCCATCGAGCTCTTCTCCCGAAGGAATGAAGAATTCAAGGCCTTTCCCGTCATTCTTAAGCCCTAAACCCTGCACGGCCTGAAAATAGCGGTCCACTACATGCTCTCGGGGCAATCGATCGATCCCAAGATTGACCAAGAGCCATTTCTCTTTGTTCAACTTGGGAAAACCGGAGGAAGGGGCAGCTAGAAAATGGCGGACCCTCCGTGAACGAAGGCTTCCCTGAAGATCCACTACATGGTCGAATCCCTCATTCCGCAACTCTTCCAACAAGGGTTTGTTCCCTTGCTGCTCCCAAAGATGGATCCGGTCGACCCGGGGATTCGCCTCGAGCAAAGAGCGAAAAGGGGCTTTCACAAGATAATGGAGTTCCACCCTCTCTTCACTATTTTCCTTCAAAACCCGTATAACAGGGGTTGTGAGGACGATATCCCCGATGGAACTGAATCTTATGAGCAGAACTTTTTTCACCGATCTTTGAAAATCTCCTATTTTCGGGGCCAAGATAGCGTAGCTACCAAGACCGTCCTCCCTATACGCTTGACCACCCATTTTCTAAAATCAACCTCAGAATGATCCTTACGGACACCCACGCCCACCTCTATGCTGATGAATTCGTAGAGGACAGGGATGAGATGCTCCAACGAGCTTTTCAAACCGGTGTGGAACGGATATTCCTCCCGAATATCGACCCGACCACGACCGAAAAAATGAACGCTCTGGCCCGGGCCTATCCGGACAACTGCTTTCCCATGATGGGACTCCATCCCGGTTCGGTGGGGGATGATTGGGAGAATGCGGTCGATCACGTCAAACAGGAGCTGGATAAAGGCGGTTATTGTGCGGTCGGGGAGATCGGCCTCGACTTTTATTGGGACAGCACCTATGCGGATCAGCAACGGAAGGCTTTCCGCCAACAGATCGACCTCGCCAAGGAATACGAGCTCCCCATCGTGATCCACGTCAGGAATTCCTTTAGGGAAGCCTTCGACATCGTGGAAGAGAAGAACAGCTCATCGCTTCGAGGGATCTTTCATTGTTTCACCGGCGATCTGGAAGATGCTGAAGATATAATCGCGCTCGGAGGTTTTCTGATGGGGATCGGGGGAATCCTCACTTTTAAGAACGCCGAACTCGACGGAGTAGTGGAAAAGATCGGGCTGGACCACATGGTCCTCGAGACCGATAGTCCTTATCTGGCGCCTGATCCGAACCGTGGAGACCGGAACGAATCTTCCTACTTGGTCCATATAGCGGAGCGTATGGCCGAGGTCCATGGAACAACCCCCAAAGAGATCGCTGAAGAGACCACCGATAATTCACGGCAACTTTTCGGCATTTGATGGG
>CAZOSO010000082.1:0-3672 GCA_964582635.1 uncultured Weeksellaceae bacterium
TAAGTTTTGAAAGGGAAGAGGAAGTAAAGGAGCAGGGCTCCCGGGATGAAATTCAAGACCGTGAAAAGGCCGGTCAGCACATATTTGCTGTAATAGAGGGTGTTGGCATCGTAGGTCTTGAGGAACTCCAGGATGGAATGGCCTTCGAAGGTGGCCTCATCACCGGCCTGTAGTTTCTTGATCGCGAAGTTGATGTTGACGAAGATGAAGTCCCGCAGATAGCCGATCCCGATGTAAGCGGCAGCGGCGATCAGGAAAAATATGATCCTCCGGCTTCCTTTCATTCCGTGCCTTTTTGGGGAGCTTGAGGCCTGTTCGCCAATTTACCCGCCCACAAATACCAGAGGAAGAACACGTAGCCGTAGACGAGGACCGAAAAGGTATAGGTATGATTGAAATCCAGGTAAGCGTAATCGTAGGTGACGATGATCGATAGGGCCATGACCCGGATCACGTTCAAAAGGTGGATCGTGACAAGCCCGAAAGGGATGAACCAGGCTTTCTTTTTGATGGGGCCGGGGTAGGCCAGGACGAAGATGGTGAAGAGGGCGAAGAGGGTGATCCCGTTGCAGGGGTCGCCGATCCAGAGGCCGTGGGTCCCATCGATCCCGATGGTCCTTTCGGAGACGTGCTCGGGAGGAGAGGGGATCAATTCATAGCCCATGGCTCGGAGGAAGAAACCGGCGATCAGGATCAGGTTTTCGATGACCGCGCGGTCCAGTTTCCCCCAAGGGTTGATGTAGAGTTCGTAGATGACGTACCATCCCAGGTATAGCAGGACCGCGAGAACGATGAAGCGTTTGAAACGATCGTTCCACACGCGGCTCCATAACGAACCCCTTTTATCCAGAGAGGGATCTTTCGGTCCTCCGGAAGCTTCCATCATGAAAAAACCCCGATCGAAGGATCGGGGTCTTTTGCTTTATTCGTTTTCGCTGTCCTTTTGCGAGGACTTGTAAGCTTTTCGTCCTCCGTAGAGAGCTCCGGCGGCTACAAGCCAGCCTACGCCCCCGTCGATGGGCACACAGGGTGGTGGCCAACAACCCGGATCATCATCCCCACCGGGACCACCTCCTCCGCCTGGTTGGGCGAAGGCCCCGTCGGGAAGCAGGAAGAAGCCGCCCAAGAAAGCGGATACGATCAGGAGTTTGCGGAATTGCTTCTTCATACTTCTTCGCTTAGCTTTCAAATATAAAAGATCTGAGGGGACCTTTCACGCGTCCTCCCCCAAATAGCCGAGCAAACTGCTCAAGCGCTCTTTTAAGTGCCTGCGCTCCACGATCATATCGATGAAACCGTGTTCGAGAAGGAACTCGGCTTTTTGGAACCCTTCGGGCAGGTCTTGCCCCATGGTCTCTTTGATCACGCGGGGACCAGCAAAACCGATCAGGGCGTTGGGTTCAGCGATATGAACATCACCTAGCATGGCAAAGGAGGCGGTAACACCTCCTGTCGTAGGATCCGTAAGCACGGAGATATAGGGAAGTCCTTTCTCCGATAGCTTGGTGAGCTTCGCGGACGTCTTGGCCATCTGCATCAGCGAGTAACCGGCCTCCATCATTCTCGCTCCACCCGAGCGAGAGATGATGATCAGGGGCAGCTTTTTGCGGAGGCAATGATCGATGGCCTTCGAGATCTTTTCGCCCACCACTGAACCCATGGACCCTCCGATAAAGCGGAAATCCATGCATGCGATGATGGCGTCCTCCCCTTCGATGCTCCCTTGGCCTATCTGGATGGCCTCGTTCAGCCCCGTCTTTTTCTTCATTTGGGCGATGCGCTCCGTATACTTCTTGGTATCCTCGAACTCGAGCGGGTCGGCGGTGCTCAGGTTTTTATTGAGCTCCTTGTACTTCCCTCGATCGAAGAGGAAGGAGAAGTATGCGTCCGCCCCTATGCGATCGTGGTGGCCGCAATGATCGCAGGTATAATAATTCTTCACGTGATCCTCGCTCGGCATCACGTGTTTGCAGGCGGGGCATTTATGCCAGAGGCCTTCCGGGGTCTCTTTCTTCTGACTGGTGGAGGTGGTGATCCCCTCCCGTATCCGCTTGAACCAACCCATTCGCGCTTTTTCCTCTTCTAGTGATCAGGCCAGGCCGATATCCTCGTTGAGGTAAACGTCCTGAATGGCGTTCAGCAATTCAACGCCTTCTTTCATGGGACGTTGGAAGGATTTCCGACCGGTGATCAACCCTTGACCACCCGCTCGCTTATTGATGACCGCGGTCTTGACGGCGTCTCCGAGGTCTCCGGTTCCGCTCGAAGCACCTCCCGAATTGATCATGCCGACCCGTCCCATGTAGCAGTTGAGCACTTGATAGCGGCAAAGGTCGATGGGATGATCGCTGCTGAGCTCCTCGTACATCTTCTCGTTCGTCTTCCCGAAGCCGATCTCTGTGAAGCCGTTGTTGCTTTTTGCGAGTTTTTGTTTGACGATGTCCGCTTGGATCGTTACGCCGATGTGGTTGGCCTGTCCGGTAAGGTCGGCGGAGGTATGGTGATCCGTCCCGTTCTGTTTGAAGTCGCTGTTCCGCAAGTAGCACCACAGGACGGTGGCCATTCCGAGTTCGTGGGCTCGATCGAAGGCTTTGGCGATCTCCACGATCTGGCGGTTGGATTCTTCGGAACCGAAATAGATCGTGGCTCCGATCGCCGTTGCCCCCATTCGCCAAGCTTCTTCGACCGTGCCGAAAAGCACTTGGTCGTAAGTGCTGGGATAGGTGAGGAGTTCGTTGTGGTTGATCTTCACGATAAAGGGGATCCGATGGGCATATTTTCTGGAAACGGCTCCTAATACACCAAAAGTCGAGGCAACTGCATTACATCCCCCTTCGATAGCGAGTTTCACCAGGTTCTCCGGATCGAAATATTCCGGATTGGGGGCGAAAGAAGCCCCACCGGAGTGTTCGATCCCTTGATCGACCGGAAGGATGGAAAGGTATCCGGTCCCTCCCAAACGGCCGTGATCGTAAATGGACTGAAGACTACGGAGGACCTGATTGTTCCGGTCGCTGTTCAAGAAGGTCCTTTCGACGAAATCCGGTCCCGGCTTATGGAGTTGTTCTTTCGGGACGGTCTTGCATTCGTGTTCGAGGAGCTTTTTTGAATCCTCCCCGAGCAGTTCTTCGAGCTTATTGCTTTCGATCGTCGTGGTCGACATGGCGCTGTACTTTTGGTCACTTCTCTACCCTACAAATCTAAGAAATTCCTTGGTTCAAAGCTTTTAGGAAAAGGGGATCAGAAGGGGTAGCCGATGCCGAGGTTCAGGTTGGGGAGCGGGCGATATGGAGAGAAGTCCCGGTCAGGGTTCTTTTCGGCTTGTTGCTTTCGGGCTGCATTGATCCGCTCCTTGGGTTGAAAGATCCATCGTTCCCCGACCGGTAGTTCCGGATCTTTCACAGGGACCGCCAAGTCGAGCCTTACGATGAAGAAATTCAGGTCCAAACGAAGGCCTAAACCTCCTCCGACCCCGATCTCATTGATGAATTCTTCGCTCTGAAAATGGCCGCCGGCCCGTTTGGGGTTCTTTTGCAATAGCCAGATGTTGCCGGCATCGATGAAAAAAGCCCCTTCCACCGGATCGATCAGATCGAAGCGGTACTCGACATTGCCTTCCAATTTGATGTCGCCGATCTTGTCGAAGGAAAGGGAGAAGGTCGAATCGGTATA
>CAZOSO010000082.1:3772-10046 GCA_964582635.1 uncultured Weeksellaceae bacterium
TCCAGGCTATTGTGGAGAAGTTGGAGGGAGTTCCCCGCCGCTTCGAAATTTCCCTTGAAAAAAGCGACGTTCTCTTGTTCGGGATCTTCCTGACTGTTGTAGGTGAAATTGTAGCGGCTTCCGAAAATGAGGTGGTCCTGGTAGCTGTTCAAAAGCAACTGATCATCGAATTTTTCCAGCCTCTGTTGGAAGGCTTTCGTTTTATCGATACGGATCATGCTCAGCCCGATAGGGTCCACGCGGTGGGATTTCAAGGCTGTTTCATCCCAGCGATAGGACATGGACATGCTCGCCACGTTCCGGGTATAGTCGGGCCGTTTTTGAAAGTTCATCGAGGCGGAGAAACGGGTCCTCGGATCGGAAGAACGGGCGAAACGGGTAGGGTCGGCCGGTAAAAGGAACTTGGGAAAATCCAGGGAGATCTCCGGCCCGAATTCGACCGTATTGAGTTGAAGGCCATCAAAAAGGTTATCCCTCTCTTCCTGGTCCGTTAGAACACGTTGGGATTCCACGCCGCCGCTCAGGTCCACCGATAAAGCTTCTGCTCCCTGGAATATATTCCGGTTCTTGTAGCTAAGGTTCCCTTCGATCCCGAGGTTCCCCCCTCTGTTCGTTCCCAACGATTCCAGGGAAATGGAGTGGGTTTTGGCCCTTCTCAAGAGCACCTGGCAATCCAAAACCCCTTTTTCGCCTTTCACCTTTTGGTAACTGATGTTGACCGAATTGTAGATCCGTAGTTCGGACAGCCTTCGATAGCTGAGCTTTTCTTTTTGGAGGTCGTAATAGCTTTCGGGTTTGATAAAGATCGATTGGATCAAAAGGGAGGGATCGATCTTGAGTTCACCATGGTAAATGAAGCGATAACCCTCTTTCATTTTTAGGGTGTCCATTTTGGGCTTGCCATTCCCTTTTGATCCAGTTCGATGATCGGTGTTCACGTTGATATGGCGGATCTTCCATCGGTGGTGACGGGTGGTCCTCAAACTGTCGTTCGGCCCTTTTCCTTTTTGGACCTCCGGATGGACCTCGACCTCTACAGCTACTCGCTTTTTCCCGACGGAGCTATCGAGCTTGAAGTGGATCGCGTTCTTGTTGAAGGTATAATAGCCTTTTTCCTTCAGGGCTTCTGTCAAGTTTTGGCGTTCTTGGTCCAACTTTTCGATGTCGAAGGGTTGCCCCCTCTCAAGAGAGCTTTTTTTCCGGATAAGGGAAGCACCGTCCTTTTTGATCCCCTTTGCGAGGTCGTAACGGATCGTATCGAACCTGTAGGAAGATCCCGGTTCGAGGATGTAATAGACCTCTGCTCGCTTTCTTTTGATGGGAATGAACCAGAATTTTTCCTTCTCGATCCGGACCACTGAGTCCCGGACTTGGGAGCGGAAATAACCTTTTTTCGTCAGGTAGGTCCGCATTTGTTCCCTGCTCCGTCTCGTCTTTGCAGTGTCCAGGATCACCGGGGCTTCTCCAACGTCCTCTTTAAGCCAGGTCCGGATCTTACCGGTATCGGCCCCGTTCTTTTTGGTGCCCAAATTGTGGACGGCCAAGTGAAAGCGCATAAAGCCCAGGATCTTTTTATTGGGCTTTTGTTTGATCACAGGCTTCAATTCTTCCTTGGAGAATCGGAGGCTATCCCTGACTTCGAGGTGGTTCTTGTCGAGCAGGTATTCGTTCTCCCCCAAATAGCGGGTAGGCCGACATGAGGCGAATAGGAGAAGACCGGCCGCAAGGAAAAAAACCTTTCGAAAGAGCTGATATGCCGAAATGCGGAAAGCTATCTTTCTAACTTTGGGTCAAATATACGCCAGCCCTTTCCCATTCTATGCTTTCTCAGCGACGGATCGCAAGGATCCGCTCTCTCCATCGGAAAAAAGAACGCTACAAGCAGGGGCTCTTCCTAGTGGAAGGGGTGAAACCCGTTTTGGAGCTTTTGAAGAGCCGTTTTGAGGTCCATTGGGTGCTCGCTACGAAGGAGCGCCTCGAGGAATTGGGAAATGTGGGACAAGGGGATCTGGAGTTCATCGAAGGCGATCGGGCTAGCATCGAAAACTTAAGCTCGCTGCAGAACCCGGAAGGGGTTTTGGCCGTAGCAGCGATCCCGGAGCAGGATCTCAAGGCGGAGGAGTTCACACGGGAGCGCCCCCTTTTTTGTTTCGAAGGGTTGAGCGACCCGGGGAACCTCGGGACTCTTTTACGCCTGGCCGATCATTTCGATCTGAGGGAGCTTTTGCTATCACCCGATAGCGTCGATCCATTTAATCCCAAAGTGGTCCGCTCGAGTATGGGATCGATCTTTCGCCAAGGGGTTCACCGGAAGGAGCTTTTTCCGACCCTTGAGCAGCTGGAAGCTCAGGGAAGGACGCTTGCGGTGGCGGATGCGGAAGGAGCCTCTATCTATTCCCAGCCTTTGCCCCAGGATGTCGTCCTCGTTTTCGGGAGCGAATCGCAGGGCGTTTCCGAGTCCCTTAAGGAGCGGGTCCAGGAACATCGTTCCATCCCTGCGTTGGGGAGTGCTGAATCCCTGAATGTGGCTTTGTCGGCCGGCATTTTCGGGGCCGAGGTCTTGAGAGGGGAATTCGCATGAAGCGCGACCCATTTGCGCCGATCCCTTACCTTCATCCTATATGAACGAGGATCCTGAGGAAAGCGGGCTTTCGAAGGAAGCGCTCGAGCGCTATCGCTCGAAGAAGAGCTCCATCCCTTCGAACGAGGAGCTCTTCGAAGGGCTTCGGAAAGGGGAGCGTGCTGCTTTGAGCCGTGCTATAACCCTGGTCGAAGGACAACGGCATGAACAGAGCGATCGTGCTCAGGAACTCGTGGAAAAATGTTTGCCCTACGCCGGTGATTCCGTCCGCATCGGTATCACGGGTGTGCCTGGAGTGGGGAAGAGCACCTTCTTGGAAGCTTTGGGCACCTATCTCACGGGGAAGGGAAAAAAGGTGGCGGTCCTTGCGGTCGACCCTAGCAGTGCGAGTTCGAAGGGAAGCATATTGGGAGATAAGACGCGCATGGGGGAGCTCGCCTCCGACCCTTCGGCTTTTATCCGTCCTTCCCCTTCGGCCGGCTCTTTGGGTGGAGTAGCCCGTAAAACGCGGGAGAGCATCATCCTCTGCGAAGCGGCCGGTTTCGACCATATTTTCGTGGAAACGGTCGGCGTGGGGCAGTCCGAAACGACGGTCCACTCGATGGTGGACCTCTTCTTGCTCCTGATGCTAGCGGGAGCCGGAGATGAGCTTCAGGGGATCAAACGGGGGATCATGGAGATGGCCGATCTGCTCGTTATCAATAAGGCCGATTCGGGCAATGAGCAAAGGGCTAAAGAAGCTCGTCAGGAGTACAAGAGGGCTTTACATCTCCTTCCTCCGGCTAAGAGCGGATGGGAGCCGAAGGTCACCACCTGTTCTTCCACCGAGGGACGGAACATCGAGGGGGTTTGGGAGCTCGTTCAGGAGCATCAGGAATGGGTCCGGGAAAACGGGCATTTCGAAACGAATCGGCGGGAACAGGCCCGCTATTGGATGCATCAGGCCATCGAAGAAGCGCTGCGGGATCGCTTTTACCGCTCCGAAAAAATGCAAAAGCCGATCGAAGAGATGGAAGAACGGGTCATGAAAGGGGAGCGTAGCTCTTATGCCGGAGCTCAAGAGCTTTTGGAACGCTACTACGGGTCATCCGAATAGCTGGCGGGCCTCTTTTTTGAGATACTCGGCGGCAGCGGTGGTCGGAAGGGTCTCTACTTGCGATGCCCGATCGAAGAGGGCTTTGCTCAGGTCCAGGGCGCTGGCATCCTCTTCCAGTTTTTCCGCTTCCGTATTGATGAACTTCACCATCTCTTCTTTCGCCTTCCGGATCAGGTCCCAGGCCTCTTCCGAGACGTAGAGCTGTTGGGTGAGGTTGTGGTCGAACTCGTCCCGGATCGAGCGTTGAAGGTCCTCTCTGAGCTTCTGGGCGCTGGTTCCATCCTTGTAAACCCGCATGACGAGATTGTTCACCCCGATGCGTTCTAAAAGAAGGAGGAGACGTTCATAGGCCTGAAGACGGACCGGGGTAGCGTCATAACCTTTACCGCTATCATCGCTCACGGATTCCAGGATCTGCTTCAGCTGTTGATTCCAATGTTTCTGCGTTTCCTCCCACTTTTGCTGTTCCCGCTTTCGTTCCCGTTCCCATTGGTCCATCATGTTCTGAAGGACGAAATAGATGGTGAGGGCGATCACAATAGCTGGTATGCTGATCTTGAGGATCTCGAGGAGGAGTTCCATGCTGGATGATTCGCTTGGACCGCGAATATCGCTCTTTTGATGGGAATGAAGGCTGTCCTTTTCGCTCGGTCCCTCATTTTGCTTCTCTATGATAGAGGCGATAACTGGGATGAGGGCTTTCCTTCTCTACAAAAGAGGCTGGGATATCTTCCATCTTTCCACCGTTCTTAGGAAGCAAGAGAACCCCGTGCTGTTCCTGCTTCCTTCGATCCATGCTGATCCGGCCGTAGCGTTGAAGGTAGGCATGCAAACCGAAATCGTTCCAAAGTGCAGGGTCGACCGAGATGAGCCGTTTATCGCTCAAAGCTTCCACGCGCTCCACAAGCTCGATCTTTTTTCCGTCAGCTCCACCTTTTCCAAAAAAGTGAATATGGAGCCCGATCCCCGATATCAAAAGGAACATGGCCGATGTCCAGACCCCCCACAGGGACTTTTTGCTCCAAATCCCGTCTCGAAAAAAGGGAGTCAGCAAGGGTTTTAGGAAAAAAGAAAAGGCGATGCAGAAAAGAGGGAGAGCGGGAAGCATGTAAAAGCCACCCTGGGTTTTACTGATCATTATGGGAAGCACACCGGAGAGTCCTGTGGCTAAGAATATGCCCCCTCTTCGGATCTCTCCTTTTTCAACGCTGCCCCTCCCTCCTTTCCACCTATTGATAAGGACCCCGACCCCGAGGATCGAGAGAGCCGGGATCGATTGGTCGAAAAGGCGTTTTGCAATGTAAAAGCGGGAATCCACTGTCGATCGCTCGCTCACCCCTTGGAGGACCTGGTTCATGAAGTAATCTTTCAGTGCATCGTAAGCAGGTTCGGAAACAAAGAGGAGAAGGGCTAAAGGGATCATAACGCCCAATAGGGCCACAAGCGTGTTGCGGAGCATGCCTTGGAGCTTTATCGTAGGGGTGAAGCAAAAAGCCCAGAAAAAGAAAGCGAGGGGGAAAAGAGCGACCGGTCCTTTACAAAGGGCTCCCAGAAAGATCATCAGGCCTCCTAAGGCACTATAAAGAAGAGAGGGGGACCGGAGGGCTTCGACGAAGGAGCGTACGGCTAACAGGGTGAAGAGCATCATGCTGTTCTCCAGGACGTTGTTGCTAACGCCCCACCAGAACAATGGGATGCTCAGTCCGAAAAGAAGAGGGAGCCATGGCAGATCCGGGTGCGTTTGCTGATCCGCCTTTTTCCAAATCGAAACCATGAAGTAGGCAATGAGAATATAGAGCAAAAGCCCGTAAAGCCGGTCTACCCAAAAAGCATCTCCAAGGACGCGGAATAAAAGGCTTTGAACCCATAGAGCGAGGGGAGGATGTTCGTGAAAGACAGGAAAGTGAAATTCGGTGAAATAGGGATTCCAAAAGGAGCCGATCCCTTCAGCGAGATTGCGAGCGATCGATGCGTAATAGAGCCCGTCCATGAACATGCTCCGGGTGAAGAGGGTAGGAGCGGTCAAGATGAGAAAGATCCCGACCAGGATGAGGAATATGGCATGCTTTGGGTCTTTCTTCCAGTGGATCATCCCAGTTCGAGCATTTATGGATAAGCGCTCAGCTCGATGCGCTTTTGCAATTTCGTTTGCGATCGATGAATGAGGAATAGGGCCCCGCCTTTCTTGCTGGATCTTCGAACCCTTTAAGGACCTTGCCCGGAGGATCGCTGCTCTTTAAGTTGCTCAAGTTCGCTACCGTCGGCCTCTCAGGCATGGCGTTGGATTTCGGGGTCACCTATGCGCTCAAGGAAAAAGCTCGCGTACATCCTTATCTGGCAAACTCCGTGGGTTTTTGTTCAGCGGCTACTTCCAACTATTTCCTCAATCGGGTCTGGACGTTCGGAAGCCAGGATCCTGAAATGCTCGCCGAATATGCCAGTTTCTTCTCTATAGCTGTCATCGGGCTTTTGATCAATAATTGCTTTCTCTTTCTCTTCGATCGCTTCGTCCTGAAACGATCGCTGCCGTATCGCTTTTATGTGGCGAAACTCTTTGCGATCGGGGTGACGGTGCTTTGGAACTTCTTCGCGAACTA
>CAZOSO010000083.1:0-7282 GCA_964582635.1 uncultured Weeksellaceae bacterium
CAGCGCTTTGATATGTCGGACCTTTTGGTCGATGAAGCCGGAGCGGTCCTCCATTCTAAGATCGACCGAGCCTGGCTTCGTTTTTCAAAGGGCAAGTGGGAAGTCACAGCAGGGCGCCAGCGGATCAACTGGAGCATGAACCTGGCCTGGAACCCCAACGATCTTTTCAATGCCTATTCGTTCGTGGATTTCGATTACGAGGAACGCCCGGGGAGCGATGCCCTATGGGTCCGTTATTTCCCGGGGATGATGAGTTCGGTGGACCTGGCCTATCGGCCGGGTGAGGAAGCGGATGAGCGGGTGGCCGCCCTCCGCTACAAGTTCAATGTGAAAGGGTATGACTTCCAGATCCTCGGCGGTCAATACCTGTCCGATGCTGTGCTCGGGCTGGGTTGGGCCGGCAACCTCGGGGATGCGGGTTTGAAGGGGGAGGCGAGTTACTTTCATCCTTATGAGGACTTTCAGGATGAGCAAGGCCGGGTCAGCGCTTCGATCACGCTCGATCACATGTTCCCGAATTCCTTTTACATGGCCGCGTCTTATCTCTGGAACTCGGAAGGGATCAGCGAGCCACCCCGCCGTTCCCTGAACGTGTTCCGAAGAACGACCCTCGACGCGAGGAACTTGATGCCCACGGAGCATTCGCTCCTCTACCAGGTCCGACACACTTTTTCTCCCCAGTTGAAGGCGAGTGCAGCGGCCATCTGGTCGCCCGGCAGCGATGCGCTCTTCGCGATGCCTTCGGTCACTCATACCATCGACAATAGTTGGGATATAAGCCTTCACGGGCAGTTCTTTTTCATCGGGACCCAGCTCGAAGAGGAGCTTCAAAATCTCGGGAATGCCCTTTACTTGAGATTGCGCTGGAGTTTTTGAGAAAAGAGGCTTTTTCTACTGCTCAGCTAGGCCTTCCAGAGCCTTCGTTCAGAGCTCGCATCCGTTCTTCCATTTCTCCCTTGCTCAAGGTCTCGTATTCCAGCTCGGGAGGATCCTGACCGATCGTCATTTCAACACTCGCCCATCGAAAGCGATCGCCTTGCTTTCCGATGGCGATGAGATGCACTTTTTTCCCTTTGGGAACATTTTTCAAGAGATGGAGGGTGGGATCCCGCTCGCTTCGATGACTCCGTAAGAGCGAACGTTGCTCTTTGAAGAGAAGGCGGAGCCCGATGTCCTTTCGGTCGAGGTGGACTTTTTGGGTGATCAGTTCCGCATCGTTCCGGAAGGCATCGCAATTGATCCAGCCCAGCTTTTGGGTCCGATACATCCGAATGCTTACATCCCGAGCACGGCGGGAGAGGCTTCGGTCAGGAGCATAACCTTCCGCAAGAAAGACCTTTCGATGCCTGTCCTTTTCACCCAGTGAATAGCGGATCGGGATCGTGAAACGGAGTTCGACATTTTCTTTTCCCAAACGGGCCGGATACCATCTATCGGAATTCTTCAATGTTCTTTTTGCCGCTCGGGTCAGGATGGGGCTTGGGCTCTCTGTTATTTCGATGTTCTCGAGTTTTCCTCTTTTTGTGACGGTGACCTTCGCTAGGACCTTTCCTTCGATCCCTTTTCGTACGGCTTTCATGGGATACTCCCCGTTCTTGAGCAAGAAGATCTTGAGGTTCATGTTCCCTCCTTTCAAACGAGGGAAGCGATCGTTGGTCACAGGTCTGTATGCAGGTTTCCGGACCTTTGAGGCCGTATCTTCGAGTTCCCAGTTCATTTTTCCGAGCGGCCCTCGATCGCCGGTGAAAAGTTTCATGCCGCTTTCCCAAGCCGGATCTGTAAAGGAAACCCCGATGCTCCGTCCGTCCTTGATCCGACAGGGAACCCCGTCAGCTTTTGCCCGGACCTGGAGCATGCCTTTGGTCCGAAGGAGCTTCTCTCCGCTTCGGGTTCCGAGATCCGCTTTCAGCATGCTTGCATTGCTCAAACGCTCTTTCACTTCCACTTTGATATGCTGGGCGTGGATCTTTTCTCCGTTCGCTTTCTCCAAGCTTCCAGAGGGGATGTGCAGACGCGTTCCACCTTTGCATACGAGCGTGCGCTTCTCGTCCTCTGGGATCTGAAAGGTCTGGGGAGGTTGTGAAAAGGATCTGCGCAGTTCAGGCGAACGGGTGCTTGGCATGGAGGCAGAGGGATCAGCTCCAGAGGCGACTTTTTCAGCCAACTCACTTTTCCGGGAAGGAGAAGATGTTCCCTGATCCGCTTTTTGGGGAGCGGAAGCTGTCGATCCCTGGGGTCCTCCACCGCTTTCTCTCGCTCGTTCTTCTACAGGGGATGGGGACTCGTCTTTCGCCGTTTGGGGGCTTTCTGCTCCTTTTTCACCGCTGTTGCGGCAAGAAAAAGCTACGATGAGGGAAAGGGCGAAAGCCAATAGGGGCCTTTTTAACCGAGAGGAGCAAAGGGAGACCATAACAGGAGCTTTCTTGCTCATCTAACGAAAAACGCGATCGGATCATTTCCTCATCGAGTAGCCTCCTGTTTCAGAAAGGCCATCCATTTTTCCTGGACTTCAGGGCTCATCCGTTTTTTTCGGATCGCGACGAAATAGGCGTAAAGATGCCGCTCGCCTTGTTCGACGTACCAAAGTTGGGTCTCCGGTTCTTGGGTGTTGATATGGGTCGAACAGTGCAGGGAAAAGAAAATATAGGGAGGGGAAGCCCGATCGCGTTTTTCGATCGTATGGGCCCTTACGTTCCCGCATTTCCCTTTTGCCTGACGGGTCAGGAAATACCGAGCGGTGTCCATCGGGATCCCCTGGACTCCCTTGAGGGCTGTTATCGATCCAAAATGCTCCCACTCCGGGAACTCCTCTTTTTTCGGGATCAACTCCACCCGTTTCATCTGTTCGTCCTCGTTCCGGCGGATCACTTTCCATTCTTTCGGCTCGGGCCAACGGCTCTTGAGGTCGAGGGGGTCTTTTCGGCAAAAACGCTTCAGGTATTTGCTCGCTTGGGCATTCCCTAAGCGTTCCGCTTTCCGGAAGTCCTGACATCCGGCTTCTTTTTTACCGAGATGCTGTCTAACTTGCCCCCGAAGGAGCAGGGCTTTTTGGTGCTCTTCCTGTCTTTGGAGGACCTCGTTGAGATCGCGGTGGGCCTTTCGATAGCTGCCGTTTTTGACGTGGATATTGGCCCGGTTGTAATAGGCCGGGACGTAATCAGGGTCAAGCTCAAGGGTCCGGTCGAGGTCCTTTTCCGCTTTTTCGTAACGATCGAGGGCGATCCGAACCGAAGCCCGGTTATGGTAAGCTTTTTTAAGGGAGTCGTTCGTTCTAAGTGCTCGGGTGTAAAAGCGAAGAGCTTTTTCGTATCGGCCTTGCTGGTGGGCCTGATAGCCTTTTTTGAAAGCCTCATTCCCCTCCTGAGCCGAAATGAACAAGGGGGTAAAGAAAAGGAGCAGCATTGGGAAGCTCCGTAAACGGGTCATAGCACCAATATAAGGATACGGCTCCCAACGCTGCTCCATCTCTTTTCTTGCCCTATTCCTGGCTTGATTCCTCGAGGCTCATCTCATGCTCTTTCTTTTTTTGAGGATCCGGCTCCAGGAAATCCACCTTAATGTTCTTCATCTCGGCGTTTTCCTGGAAATCATGGATGATGTCGTAGACATCGGAATGCATGAAACGCGTGTCCCGGGCGTCGATCACCACGTGATGATCTTCCGGTATCCGGTTCAAGGTCCGTTGGATGGAAGCTTTGTTCAAAAAGCTCACATCCTCGGCCAGTTCGATACGGACTTCTTGATGGTCTTTGTCTTCCGATACGTGGTAATGATAAGCGTGCTGGAGGTTGTTCTTCAGAATGAAGAAGATCGCTAATGCCACCCCGAGGCCGATCCCGATAAGAAGGTCGAAGATCACGATACCGGCAATGGTCACGAGGAAAGGATAGAACTGGTAAACCCCGGAGCGGTATTGCTGGGCAAAAATGCTCGGCTTGGCCAGTTTGAATCCTACCACGAAGAGGACAGCAGCGAGGCTCGCCATCGGGATCATGTTCAGAACCCCGGGTATCAACATCGTCCCAAAGAGGAGCAAGAGGCCGTGGAAGAAAGCCGAGGCTTTGGTCCGGGCCCCTGATTGGATGTTCGTGGAACTACGGACGATCACCTGGGTGATGGGAAGTCCCCCGATCAGACCCGCGGTAAGGTTCCCTGCGCCTTGAGCATAGAGCTCCCGGCTCGTCGGTGTCACTCGCTTCCAAGGGTCGAGTTTATCGGTGGCCTCCACGCATAGGAGGGTCTCCAAACTGGCCACCACAGCGATCGTCAGACCGGTTATATAGACCTGGGGCATGGTCAGAGCCACCCCGATCTTGTTCCAATCAGGAGCGGGGAAGGCATTGAAAAAGCCCGATATGGAACCGGTGTTCGGAACCTTTACCAAATGGGCATCGCGTAGGTTCAACCATTCGATGGAATCGAACCAGATCACCATGAGGATCCCCGTGATCACCGCCACCAAAGGCCCTTGGATCAATTGGAAGATCTTTTGACGTTTCATAAAAGGCTGTTCCCAAAGGATCAGAATAAAGAGGCCGACGAGGGCGATGATGAGCGAAGCTGGGTTCATAGCACTTTTGAAGCGCTGAAAGCCAGCTACCAGACCGAGCTTTGAATAGGCTTGCTTTTCACTCACTTCGAAGCTCACCTTGTTCTCCTCAGGGTGCAGCTCCTTGATCTTAAACTCGAGGCCAAGGGCTGGGATGCTGTCTTTATGGCTTTCCCCATGGCCCGGATCCCCTTTGATCACATAAGAGGGCATGGCCTCGTAATGTTCCCCTTCGGAACTTATAGCCTCGATATGGGCGGCTGTAGCGAAATGATCGGCCCCCACCCCTCGCTCTTTCTTATCCGAGGGTTCCAGATCGGTGAGCCGGTCGAAATGGAGGGCCACCCGAACGGGTTTTTGAGAATGGGGTGGATGGAAGCGAAGCGTGTCCCCACCCAAGAGTTCTCCGCGCTCAACCTTGTATTCCTTCCGGTCATAGCCGTTCTTTTCGAGAAAGCCGAAAGCATCCGGTACCATTTTCAGGATGATGATGATCCCGATACCGGCAAGCATTCCTTTGATGACCGAGTTGGGAAAATAGTAAGCGATAATGCCGCCCCGGAGAAGCCCCAGAATGATCTGGATAACCCCCGCGAGAGCGGTAGCTATAAAAAAGAACTCGAGACCTCCGAGTTTGGCCTGAGCAGCGAGCACGATGGCCACCAATCCGGCGGCCGGGCCACTGACTCCGAGGGACGAGCCGCTGAATATGGTCACGATGATCCCCCCGATCATACCGGCGATCAGACCGGAGATCAAGGGAACGTCCGAAGCGGCAGCGATCCCGAGACAAAGAGGGACCGCCACCAAAAAGACGATGATACTGGAAGGGAGGTCCTTCTTAAGGTTTTTGACAAATGCGAAAGGGTCTTGCGTATTCATTTCGATCGTTCGTTTTGAAGTTCCGTGTAAAAGGGTGCATTCTCGGACAGCCACCTGTTCACACAGGTAAGCCTGAACAGGAAGCTGTTCTCATCAAAAAGGGCTCGAGTTCGAGCCTTTAGGATATAGGGGAAATAAAAAGAGGCTCAGCCTCTGGGAGGAGGTGTAGGAACTTCAAAAAAGGGAGAAGAAGGGAAAATATTCCGTGTCCCTCCCGAGATCAGGGATAAAAGGATCTCATTCCGGAAGAGAAGCGGTCCGGCGTTCGTCGGTACTTTTTCATCGACCTTTTCTTCCTCGCTCGCCGGAAGTCCAAGTCCGCTTTGGGTCACCTCGGTCATGGCAGGTTTTTCCAAGCCGGGTATGGGAAGGTTCCAGGGTTGTACGATCGCGAAAAGAAGGCAAAAGGCCATGATGGCCCGCATTCCTTGGGAGCGAACGAAATAAGTGGAAAAAAGACCGGTCCTTTTCATTGGTCGCTCACACCTGTATAGGGATTACTTGGAACTCCTCCCTTATAAGTGCAAAATAAAGGCCTTTGTTTATAGTGGGTATAAAAAAAGTTTATTGAGCGATCAACAGCGAGCTGGAACGCCAGACCTCTCCATCGTTCAACACCCTGATGTGATGGATTCCTGGAGCGCGCTCCGGGAGCTCGATCCGTTCTTCCCGGCCCTGCATGCTGCGGATCAGGATCCTTTTGCCGTTCGGCCCGTAGAGTTCGATCCGTTTCCTCCCTTCAGGTGCTTCTTTCGGCAGCTCGATCTGAACGTAACGGTTCGCCGGGTTGGGATAAAAGAAATCTCCTTCAGCATTGACCTTCATGTACTCCTTTTCATGCTCGAATTCCAGCTCGATCCGATGAAGGTTCTTATCCCCTTCCCCGTTGCTCGCTACCCACAAGCCTCCATCAGCATAGGCGAGCCCATTGATGAAGTTCGCGGGTGCTTCCAGGGAATCGACGATCTTCCCTTCGCTCGTGTCGATCATATAGATCCGATGCTTGGAGTTTTCACCGACCCAAAGGTGTCCTCCCCCGAAAGCCAATCCGAAGGGACAATCGTGAACCCCTTCGAATTCCTTTTGAGGAGCGTTCCCGGGTTTGAACCGAAAAGTAGCGTCCTCTTCCTCCGTCCCACAATACACCGTCCGCGTATCGTTGTTCCATAGCATCTCTCCGTCCCAGGCCAGCCCGTTCGGTCGGGTATGGTCCTCAGCTGGTGTTGCATGTTCTTTCGTACTCCTTCCGCTCGAAGGCTCGATCCGGTGGATCCTCCCCTTTTCGGTTTCGGCTGCCCAGAGAGCCCGTCCATCATGAGTAAGCCCTTTGAGGGGGCCCATTCGGGTATCCAGCCGTCCCATCACCTCTCCGTTATCCGGGTTTATCCGGCTGATCCGTCCTTTACCGTGCGACATCCAAAGGTCTTTCCCATCCCAAGCCAGATCGTAACTGTTCTTACAAGGGATCTCGAAGCTTTTCGTGACCCGATGGCTTCGGATCTGGCTGAAAGCGGTTAACGGGATGATCCCTATCAAGAGGAAGAAAAGCTTGCTCCGTAGCATAAGAATAAGGCGATCGGTTCTCTTTTTTTGAACGAGAAAAGAAGGGAATTAGTTCAAGAAGAGGGATCTTCCGATCGGCCTTTCTTGCGCATCCGGATCCGGTCCCTTACCGCCAAAAAGGAACCGAGGACCATCAAGATGCATCCGGTCCATAGGATGTTGATCAAGGGGAAGGCAATGGCTTGGAGAACGATGTATTCATCCGTTTTCGCCTCTTTTTCTTCGACGAGGACCTCGACCTGTCCTTTCTGAGGATGGATCCGTTCGATCGAAAAACGAAGCCCCAAT
>CAZOSO010000083.1:7382-10005 GCA_964582635.1 uncultured Weeksellaceae bacterium
TCGAGGCTCTTGCTCGAAGAATTCGATGCGGTATTTCACCCTGACATCCCCCCGTTCTTTCCCTTTGTAATGGACGAAATGATCGCCCATTCTCACCGTGTCCCCTTTGAAGAGGAGCATGTCCTTGTCGTTGGCGAAATCCTCGCTCAGTTGTTTCACATCGAACCCGGAGCGGTTCACGGAGATCTTCTCGCTCCGCGATTGGCTGATCAGAGCTCCGAGGAGAAGAAGGCCGAAGCCGATATGAGCGATCGAAGAGCCGGCTCGATCGAAACGCCCCCTAAGCATGCGGATCCAATGATCGAGATTGGCCAGGACGGTGAAGACCGAGGCAAAGAGCAGGACGATCAGGCCGAGGACGAAGCCGGAGCCATAGCCGGTCCCCGGTTTCAAGTAGATCCCGAACCAGGCTGATCCGAAATAAGCGTAGAAAAGGATAGCAACGAGCAGGGCTCCGGCCGCGGAGAGGCCGATCCGCTTGAAAAAGCGGCGAAGGTCCGTTCGCCCGTAGCGAAGGAATTGGCCAAAAGCCGCGAGCATGGCGATCAGGAAGCCGAATATCACCTGCCAGGAGTTGTAATGAGGATTGGCATCGGAGGGAGGGGCCAGGTTCCCCTCCGCTACCGCCTTAAGGGAGCTCCAGCCAGTGGCCTCGTAGAGCGAACTGAAAAGCCCTGAGAGAGGGCTGAGGAGGTGATTGAGGACCGGGAGCGATGTGGAAAGGGTGATCTGCACCGCGCTCAGTAAAAGGATGAGGGAGCCTAAAAAGACCCAGAATTCGCGTGACCACAAGTTCTCTTCTTCCGAGCGAGGATCGTGAAAGGAGCTGAAATAAGCTATTAGCGTGAAAACAGCGGAAAGCACTAGGAAGAGGATGATCCCGAGGGTGCCCTGGCCCAAAGGAAGGCAAAGCCCAAAGAGGAGGATGGAGAGGGCCACAAAGGTCTTGCGGGAGCTTCCTTTTTCGAGCAGGAAAAAGACCGAAAGCCCCAGGAAGAAAAGAAGGTAGACCAAGAGGTGAGCGAACATCCCGTCCTCCGTGAAAGAGTGCACCGAAGAATCCCCGAGGATGCCACTTCGGGTCAAAAAGGTGGAATAGAGGACCAGGAGAAAAGAAGTAAGGGTCAGGAAGAGGGTCGTGAAGAGGGAGGTCTGCCGTTTTCGATTGATGAGCATCAGATGGCCCGCTCCCAAGAGCACGATCCAAGGCACAAGGGAGGCGTTCTCCACAGGATCCCAGGCCCAAAACCCGCCGAAGCTAAGCGCTTCATAGGCCCAGGCTCCGCCCATCAGGATACCGGCGCTCAGGATCCCGACGCCGAAGAAAGTCCAAGGGAGCGCGGGCCGAAGCCATCCCGTGAGATCCCTACGGGAAAGGCCGGCGATCGCATAAGCGAAGGGGATGGAAGTGCTCGCAAAACCGAGAAAGAGGGTCGGTGGATGGATCGTCATCCAGTAATTGCGGAGGAGGGGGGCAAGGCCTTGTCCGTCCTGGAACTGGGGATATTCTTGCAGATAATCGGGGTTATTGGTCCAGGCAGCGTTCAGGTTGTCGGGCAATTCCCGGATCAGGATGAAAGGGTCGCTCCCGATCTTGGTGCCGAAGAAATAGACCCCGAGGACCATGGAGAGCAGAAAGACCTGGATCATTGCCATGACACTCATGACGGGAGCTTCCCAGTTCTTTACCGAGAAGATGAGGATGTTCCCCAGCACGATCTGCCAAAAGCCCCATAGCAGGAAACTCCCTTCCTGCCCTTCCCAAAACGCCGAGAACACATATTGCAACGGAAGGTCGTTGCTCACGTGTTTCCAGGCGTACTGATACTCGTAATAGCCTTGGATCACGATGACGAAGAGGGCAGCGATCACGCCGAGCAAGGCTATAGAGTGAATGCGGAAGGCCTGCCTCCCCAAACGCATCAGGGGGGCATTCCTGGAAGCCCCTTGTCGGGAGGCTAAGAAGTAGGAAACGAGAGCGAGCACCCCGAAGGCGAAGGCGAGGGCGATGCATGCTCGCCCAAAGATCCCGATCGCAAGATGTTCACCCGTATATTCCATCGGCGGGTCGCCCTCGGCCCTTTCGGTCCTTTTGCTTCACGGACTATTCCGGGAAGCGCGTTTTTCCTTTTCCCGGATCTGCTTTTCGTCCTCGTACTTGGAGGGGCATTTCAATAGCATATCGGTGGCGTAGAAGGCATCCTCCTTGGCCTTACCGATGATCACGACCTTTTCCGAGCGCTCCAGATCGTTGGGCTTGCTTCGGTTGAGGATCACTTTTTTACGGGTCCCTTCCCGGTCTTCGAGATAAAAGGTGGTGACCTTGGCGTTCTCCTTGGGATCGTAATCGACCCCTTTGCTCCGGTCGAGTTCTCCGACCACGTGGTATTCGGTCCCTTTGTTGGCAAAAGCTTCATCGAAGCTGGCGTAGGAGCTGGAGTCCATGAGGGTCGTGATCAGGGCTCCAAGAGCGATCGCAATGACCACGAGTGCGATGATCTGTGATCGTTTCATGCCTCTTTATCCGCTTCTTCCTCCTTTTCCTTACGGTCGAGTTCGCGTTCCATACGGGCCAAGCGTCGTTCCATGACGAACAAATGGGCGAAGATGCTGATCAGGATCA
>CAZOSO010000084.1:0-9767 GCA_964582635.1 uncultured Weeksellaceae bacterium
TCAATTCAAACTATACCCGTACAGCGTCCCTTCCTCGGAGCCGATCACCAATTCGAGGTAGCCGTCCTTGTTGATGTCACCCACGCTAAAGGGAGTGGTGCCGAACAAGGGGAAGCCTTCATGGAGGGACCCGCTCCGGTCGAAAAGATAAGCCTCCGCGTTCTTTCGATCCAGTACCCCGACTTTTCCTTTCCCTTTCGGACCTTTTGCCACAACCGGAGGGGTTGTGATCGTGGAATCGAACGTGTAACCGAAACGCTGCTCCTTATCGGCCCCGTGAACCATCAACTCTTGGCCCTGCAGGAGGATGTATTCTTTCTTTCCATCATTCTCCAGGTCCTGATGATCGAAGAAAATGGGTTCCTCCATTCCTTCTTTAAAGTGGTCCCGGGTCCTTTTCCCTTCGAAGCGGAATTCCACCACAGCTCCCGTCGTATCTGTAAAGGTGATCGAGGAGGCCCCGATACTCTTCCGTTCGGTCACCACCAAAGGCGTGTGCTTCGAAGGACCGATCCGCTCTTCCACTTCATAACGTGGCTTCCCTCTTCGGTTCAATAAAAGGACCTCCCCGGCGGAATCCGTCACCAGGATATAATCCTTTTTGTCGATCCGGATGTGTTGAGGAGGCCGCTGCATGGGGGTTTCCGTTCCCTCGAAGTTCCATCCCTCGAGTTCTTTCCCGTGCTTATCGTAGTAATGGACCTTGTTGTCCGCACAAGGAACGAGGATCCGATATCGCTTGTCGTTCGCGTAATCGAAGAGGGCCATAGGAGCAGTGGCGGGTTCCGGCAACTGGATCGGGAACCCTTCCACATAGCGCCCTTTTCGGTCCAGAAGATGTACTTCGTTCCTGGTATTGAAAAGGAGCTGCAGTTTTCCGTTCTTGTATACGTCCACTTGGCGGACTTCACCAATGATAGGTGCTCCGAGCTGCTTTTTCCAAAGGACCTCCCCCGTATTGCTGACCAGATACACCCGGTCACTGACATCCTGAACAAAAGCTTCGAGCGCTTCATTATAGTGGTTCTTCACCAAATAAGGCTTGGAGCGAATACTGGTATCGAGGGGCGCTTCCCAAAGCGAGGCCGTTTCTTTTTTGTAGACCGGATCGTATTCCAGATAGATATTGCTGTAGAGCCTTCCCGGTTTCCGCGAACTGAACTGGACACCTATGCCTTGAAAGCGACGCATCAGATCGATGCGGTCCTTGACCTCGGCGACGTATTCATCATCGAGCACTTCGGTAAGGAGATAAGGGGATCGGCCGATATTGGCGTAGATCAGAAGATTGGACCGATGAGAAAGCTCATCGGTGAAGCTATCGAAGTCCACATCCTGTCCCAAAGTCCTTCCCAACTCTCGATCCCGAAGCAGTTCCCTAAGGATCCCTTTCTTCTCCGATAGGAAGACATGATCCTGAAGAACGATGAAGTAAGGAGCTTCTAATTTCGGAAAACCCTTTCCGAACAAGGTCCGGTAAAGGCCGTTCATCGGCAATCGATAGAGCGGAACATCCTCCTGACCGGGGATCCCTTCTTCCAAGGGATCCGCCTTCCCCTTAGCAGCCAATTCGCGCAGAGATCGGAGGGATGCATCCCGGTCGAAGGTCCTGATCGCTATCAAAGCGTTCTCTTTCAGAGAGGCTTCCTCGCTGGGCTCGAGGTAAACCCCTGCCAGTTCCCCTCCGATCCAACTGGTGGCCTTTTTCGGAACTTTACAATCGCAGGAATCGGACCAAGCTGAAAGCTTCTTTTCTCGATCATATCCGCGGTTTTTTCCTTCTATATAACTCGTATACCTTTCGAGGTAATGCCCCACATCACTCAGGCCCAAAGCGTTGAAAAAGGCAGTACGGGCGGGCAATGCTCGGGGAAGCTGAAGGGAACGGGGCTCTTGCCCCTGAAGCGACGAAAGGTAAGAGTCCTCTTTTTTGCCGTGATCAGTAAAACCGGTGAACAAAAGCGACTTGGAGCGCAATAAAAGGTCCGCTCCGGTCCATAAAGCTTGATCCCCTCCTTCCTTGAGACGCTTCGATAGACCCGGTTCCAGGAATTTGGAAAGGATACGCTCTGCGGTCGGATAATGAATGAAAAGATGGGCATCCATGCCTGTTCCCGTGGTCGCTTCCACCTTCCGATACCCTTCTTTCTCAGCGATCCCATCCTTGTTCTTGAGGTGCCGGACCGCATCCTCCACCAAGATCACCGAGCGCGAAAAGATGAAAGTGCGACCGACCCTGGCAAAAGCAGTGCTGTTATCCCCTTTCCCGGATTCATAGAGGAGCTCCCCCTCGTATTCTCTTTTCTGGAACTCCTCTACCGCATCCTTCACCCCTTCCATAACCTTTTCAGGAGAAGCACTCCCTTTGAGGCCGAAGGTGAATTGAAGACCGACGGAGCGGGATCCTACCGAATGAAGCGAGATCGCCAAAGAGCTTCCATCGAGGAAAGCTTTTAAACGCTCATCTTCTTGGGCCAATGTATCGAGCATGGAAAGGGTCGAATCGGCCCCAGCTAGAGTCCCTTCCTTCACCAGGTTCTCCCATACGATGTTCGTTTCCTGTAGCTTATCCCAAAGAGCAGCCGGGTCCTTTGTTCGAAGGGCGAGGCCAGCGCTGGGGGGTACCGCCTTCATCGGATCGTCCCCCTTCCTCGTACTCTTCACAAAATGTTGGTAAGCATAAACGAGCAGCACGAGGACCAGCAGGACGAAAAGCGCACCTAATATCCGTTTCACCCAAGTCATTCGCGATCCATCTTCATGGCCAATTGCATCCCTTTGATAAAGCGCTCCCGATGCCAAGGTGTTTTGCCCAATTCCTGTAATGCTTGCCGATGTTCAGGGGTCGGATAACCTTTGTTCCGTTCCCACCCGTATCCAGGATATTTTTCGGCGAGTTCTTTCATAAAGGAATCCCGATAAGTCTTGGCAAGGATGGATGCTGCCGCGATACTAAGGTAGGTAGCATCCCCCTTTACCGAACAATGATAAGGGATCTCCCGATAGGGACGAAAACGATTCCCATCCACCAGAAGAAGGTCCGGCGTTCGTTCGAGCTGGTCCAAAGCCCGATGCATAGCCTCAAAAGAAGCTTGTAGGATGTTCAGGCGATCGATCTCCTCCGGGGCTACAGAGGCCACCGCATATTCCCTCGCCTCAGCTTCGATAGCTTGACGGAGATGCTCCCGCTTTTCAGGGCTCATTTTCTTCGAATCTTCCACAGCTTCGGAGAACCCCTTCTCGGGAACGATAACGGCAGCTGCATAGACAGGTCCGGCCAAGCAGCCCCTTCCGGCCTCATCACACCCTGCTTCGACTCCCGTTGCTCCGTATCGCGTTTTCATGGAACTTCTTCTAAGGTTTCCCGGACTTTTTCAGCAACCCGATCCCAGGTAAAGCGATCGGCCCTTTCTTGGCCCATTTCGATCAGCTCACTCCGCAACTCCCGATCCCAAAAGCAACGCTGCATGCCTCTTTTTATGGAATCTTCGGAAAAGGGATCGCAATAAAGCACGGCATCTCCTCCGACTTCGGGAAGGGAGGTCCGATCCGCACAAAGAACAGGGGTGCAGGCTTTCATAGCTTCTAGGACAGGGATACCGAACCCTTCAAAGTAAGAAAGATAAAGAAGGGCTTCGGAAGCACCTAACAGGCGATTGAGGATATTATCCCCAACATGGCCCGTGAATATCAATCGTTCGGGGTGCCGGGCATCGCGAAGGGCTTGATCCATATCCGAAGTCCACCACATCGGATCCCCCACCAGCAACAGCTTCACAACCTCATCCTGTTCGCTGCTCCAGCTATCAAAAGCACGTATAAGACGAGCGATGTTCTTCCGGGGATGAAGGGAACCCACGTGGATCATGTACGGATGTCCTTTGCTCCACTCATGGCGTATTTCCTGCTGCGTCCCTTCCGATAAAGGATGGAAGCTATCATCCACACCGTTGTGCACCACTCGGATCCGCTTCGGATCGACCCCGTAGCGCTCCGCTATATCATCCGCGGAGTACTGAGAGACCGTCATGATCCGTTCAGCCTTCCTGGCATAGCGGGGAAAAAAGCGACGGTAAAAGTTCCGTGTCCAATAGGGAAGATCTTCAGGATACTCCTCGAAGTTCAAGTCATGGACGACCGGATAAGCGGGGATCCTGCTCCGTAGAGAGAGGAAGCCATCCGGTGAGAAAAAGCGTTCGATGCCGTGTTTTCGCAGAGCTCCGGGCAGCATTCCCTCGAACCAGATGTAGTAAAGGAAAGGATGACGGGTCGGGGGAAAGAGAACGTGGCTTACCACGTTGGAAGGGGGAGGGTCGGGTAGAGCGACCTTCCGGTCGAAGAACCAATGGAATTCGTGGTGGGGGCAAGCATGAGCAAGGCGGTAAGCCACTTCAGCCGTGAACTTCCCGATCCCGTCGAGCTTTCCGGGAAGCAATAAACGCGTATTGATACCGATCTTCAAGGCTACGAGCGCCGAAGGTAGGAAAGTCCATCCTCCCCGGGTCCTTATATTTACGCCGCAACTTCCTCGAACGGCTCCATGAAAGGAAAGTTCCTGAGCAACATCGGCTTTTTGCTTCTGCTCAACCTCCTGATCAAAGGAACCTGGATCCTGGGCATCGACCGGGTCGTACAGAACACCGTGGGGGCTGCCACTTACGGGAACTACTACGCGCTACTCAACTTCACCTTCCTTTTCAGCATCCTGATCGATCTCGGGATCACGAACTACAACAACCGACGCATCGCTCAGGACCGCTCGCTCTTGTCGGAACATCTTTCCGGGATCTTCAGCCTCAAACTCCTGCTGTCGCTGGGGTACCTGGGCGTTGTTTTACTAAGCGGCCTTATCCTGGGCTACGGGGAAGATCAGTTCTTTTTTATAGCGATCCTGGCCCTCAACCAGATCTTTCTGTCCTTCATCCTCTACATCCGCTCGAACCTTGGGGGGCTCCACCTTTTCCGCTCGGATAGCGTGATCTCGGTCCTGGACCGCGGATTGATGATCCTTTTTTGCAGCGTGCTCCTTTGGGGACTCCCGGGCACCAAGTTTCGCATCGAATGGTTCGTGCTGGCCCAAACGGTCGCTTACGGGCTGACAGCCCTGATCGGTGGCGTGATCGTGTTGGGACGGGCCGATCGATGGGTCCCCAAATGGGACCTGGCTTTTTTCGGGAAGATCCTCCGCGAAAGCTTTCCCTACGCCCTTTTGATCCTCTTGATGACCTTCTACAACCGCGTCGACAGCGTCATGCTCGAGCGCATGCTTCCCCAAGGGAAAGTCCAGGCCGGCATCTACGCCCAGGGCTTTCGCATTCTGGATGCGATCAGCCAATTCGGATATCTCACAGCCACCATGCTCCTTCCTCTTTTCGCTCGAGCTATCCAAAAGGAGGACCATAAGGGACTGAAAGAAGTGCTGGACAGCTCCACGAGGCTGATCCTTCCTGGAGCAGCACTGATAGCCGTTGTTTGCTGCTTTCACGCCTTTCCGATCATGGAACTCCTTTACACGGAACATCATCGGGAAGCAGCGACGGTCTTCGGCATTCTTATCGCCAGCTTCGTGCCGGTGGCTCTCTCCTACATCTATGGAACCCTTCTCACAGCAGAAGGAGCGGTAAAGAAGATGAACCTTCTGGCCGGAGGGGGGATGCTCCTCAACATCCTTTTGAACGCCTTTCTGATACCCCGATACGGAGCACTTGGATCCGGAGTGGCGACCCTCATCACCCAAGGCGGGGCGGCTGTGGCCCAAACCGGATTAGCGTTGAGCCATTTCCCCATAAGACCGACATGGAAGCGTTCGCTCTCGGGGATCCTTTTCCTCCTTTTGCTGCTTGGAAGCGGATTTTTACTGCAATGGAGCGAGCTTTCCCCTCTACCATCCTTCGTTATCCATACGGGCGTAGGAGGGAGCGGACTCTTCTTCTCGGGACTCTTCCATCCCCGCGAAGGGATCGAGATCCTCCAGGGGATACGCAAAGAGCGGAACGAAGAATAACTCATACCTTTGGCGCCCCAAGATAGCAGTGCTTCACCATGAACTTTATCTCTCTCCTCCGGCTCCTTTGGGATCATAAGGTGACCCTTTCGGTGATCACCGGCATCGCGGCCGTGGTTTCGATCGTGGTCTCCCTGATGATCGAAGAGAAATACAGATCCACGGTCGTCATGTATCCTGCCGAGAACAGCTCCCTCTCGCAATCGGTGCTGAACACTGAAGCGGCCTCCAAAAAATCCATTACTCGCTTCGGGCAGGAACAAGAAGCTCAGGAGTTGATCCAATTGTTGCAGAGCGAGCAGATCTACGGGAGGATCAGAAGAAAATACAATTTGGGGGAACACTACGGGGTCTCCCAGAACCACCCCTTTCGCCTTACTGCGATCAAAAAGACCTATGAAAGCCGTGTCAATTTCGACCGCACGAAGTACGGTTCGGTAAAAATTTCGGTTCTGGATCAAGATCCCGACACAGCGGCCATGATCGCCAATGACATTTCCCGTTTGGTCGACACCGTCAAGAACAACATGCAACAACGAAGGGCTCGTAAAGCCCTCCGAGTGGTGGAGGATGAATTCGCCGAACTCCGCAATTATGTGAACTCGATCGAGACCTCACTAAGACAACTCCGGTCCAAAGGGGTTCACGATTACGAATCCCAAGCCGAACGATTCAACCAACAGCTCGCGATCGCGATCCGGAATGGGAACAAAAAAGCTGTTCAAGAGCTGGAAAGAAGGTTGGACACCTTGGGCAAATACGGAAGCCCCTATGTTTCCCAGAACCTGAAGCTGGAAGAGACGATGTTGCAGTTCGGAAAGCTCCGCAAAAGTTATCAAAAGGCCAAAGCGGACGCCAACTCGAACATATCCCACAAATTCATCGTGAACCGGGCCTATCCATCCGATAAAAAAGCCTATCCCATCCGCTGGTTGATCGTAGTGAGCAGCACTCTGGGAGGCTTCTTAATCGCCGTGTTTTTGATCATCGCTCGGCGGAAATGGCAGGAGGTCATGGCTTCCAGTGCTAGTGACCAATAGCGGAGTTCCTTGGAGATGAAAAAGGAAGCCGGGATCATCGGAGCCTCCTTGGCCTTCTTGGCCGGTCATCTATTCCTGGTCAGCTTCAACCATTATTGGTTCGCGCTCCTTCCGCTCCTTTGCTTCATCATCCTAGGAGCTTTCTTCAGGCCGGAGCAAGTGCTCTTTTTCATCGTCCTGGCCACTCCCCTTTCCCTGAATTTCGAAAAACTGGGCATCGGGATCGGAGCGGGTTTGTCCATCCCGACAGAACCCTTGATGGCGGGAATGACGCTGCTTTTTCTCTACAAAGTGGCTTATGAGGGTTTCCCGGACCGAAGGATCCTTCGACACCCCATGACGGTCCTGATCCTTGCCTACCTGCTATGGGTTTTCGTTACCACCCTCACCAGCAGCATGTTCATCGTTTCCCTCAAGTTCTTCCTGGCCCAATCCTGGTTCATCGTTTCCTTCTATTTTCTTCCCCTCTACCTATTCCGCGAGCGAAACTGGCTGGAGCGTTTTCCTTGGGCTTACACCCTACCCCTTGCCATCGTGGCCGTTTACACCCTCATTCGCCACGCTGCCCATGGATTTTCGGAGGAACCGGCCCATTTTGTGATGACCCCTTTCTACAAGGATCACACCTCTTATGGAGCTGCATTGGCTTTGTGCACGCCCCTCGTCATCGAAAAGCTTTTTTCCCGTAGACTTCCTCTACACACGCGGATCGCTTTGTTCCTCCTTTTGGCCCTCTTTAGCGTGGCCATCATCTTTTCCTATACCCGGGCGACTTGGGTCAGCCTTATCGGAGCGGTCCTGGTGCTTCCCTTTCTCTTTTTAAGGATCCCTTTCAAATATCCTTTCATCCTTGTTCTCATAGCCGGTGGAATGGTCTATGCTTACCAGGATGAGATCTATATGAAGCTGAAAGGAACCCAGAATGAAGGATCCGCGACCAGCGAATTGAGCGAACGGGTGCGCTCGATATCGAACGTAGCCTCCAATGCTTCGAACCTGGAACGGATCAACCGTTGGAAAAGCTCTTGGCGGATGTTCCAAGAACGGCCTGTTTTCGGTTTCGGGCCCGGGACTTACCAATTCAAATACGCCCCATATCAAGAACCCGGAGAAAAGACGATCATCAGCACGGACTTCGGGACGAGGGGGCGAGCTCATAGCGAATATCTGGGGCCCTTATCGGAATCCGGAGCGTTCGGTTTTTTGATCCGCACCCTTCTCGTGATCTACCTTTTTTACCTGGGATTCCGCCTCTATTTCCAGCTCCCTAAAGGCCGTTTGAGAGGGGTGAGCACAGCTGTCTTTCTTGGTCTGGTCACTTATTTCACCCACGGGGTTTTGAACAATTTCCTGAACCGCGATAAAATGGCAGTGCCGGTTTGGAGCTTCGTTGCCATCATGGTCGCCATCGACCTTTACCATAAGGAAGAGGAAAGAAGGAAAAAAGGCTTGCCCTCAGGAGATCCGGAAAGCCAATAGGGCGATATCATCGCTGAAGGGGGCGTCCTTTCTGAAACGATCGAGATCGTCCATAATGGCTTGGGTCAATGCTTCCATTCCATCCCCTCGTTCCTTTTTCAACAACTCGATCAGCCGCTCATAACCATAAGGTTTACCATCCGGGGCTCCCAATTCGACCACCCCGTCGGTATAACAGAGGACGGTTTGGCCCGGATCCATCTGAAAATCCCCTTTTTTCACCCAAGGCAATTCGGGAAGCATGCCTAAGCCCGGACAGCCATCCTCTAAATAGTGGAGCTCCCCGTCCTCGCCGATCAACATCGGGGGATTATGACCGGCATTGATGTATTCGAGGCGTTTTTTGCCCAAATGCACCCTCCCGATGAAAAAAGTGATGAAGTTCTCGCCCTCGGTGCTATGGGTCACCTTTTCATTAAGCTCGTGGACCATGCGCTCCAGCGATTGCTCGGTGTAATGGACCAATGCCCGCAGGCTAGCCTGAAAGTTCGACATCAGAAGGGCTGCAGAGACTCCTTTTCCGGAAACGTCCGCCATGCAAAAGACAAATTCTTCATCACCGGTCCGGATGACATCGTAATAATCACCCCCCACCTGATAGTGCGGTCGGTAATGACCGGCCATGTCGAGCCTCCCATTACTGGGAAGGCTGCGGGGGAAAAGGTGGCTCTGCATTTCAGAAGCCAGTTCCAACTCCTTGTTCAAGCGCTCTTGTTGGATCTTTTCCTTCGCCAGCCGCTTGTTTTCGATGGCGACAGCGATGATATTGGTCAGGGTCTGGATGAAGGAGAGGTGCTCGATCTCCTCATCGCTGGCGATATCGTCCCCCTCAAGGCCTCCGAGGAGGACATAGGCCAAGGGTAGGTCTTTGTGAAAGACCGGGATCACCACGTCGAACTCGGACAATCCGGGAGCCGTGGATGACTCAATATGAACGATGTTCCGGAACTTTACAAGATCCTGCTCCACGTCGATGTTCCGGCCTTCCACTCCGACCCGGAGCAAGCGACTCCACCCTTCTTCCCCCTTATCGAGGAGCATCATTTTCTCGATGCCCAATTGGTCTCTGAGAATGTGCTCGTAGAGGCCCACCAGTTTATCCACCGAACTGTTCTCGTTGATCGCGTTGGTCACCTCGAGCAGCGATTGAAGCTTGAAGCTTTGAAGCTCGAGGTTCTCGGTAAGCTTGTCGATCTTGGATGTGGGCATAGGCTCCTCCCCTGTCGATCTCAAAGGTAATGCTC
>CAZOSO010000085.1:0-9629 GCA_964582635.1 uncultured Weeksellaceae bacterium
GCGGCCAGGATCACCTTTTGGACGATCTGTTTAGCGTCCTTGGGGTTCTCTTCGAGGTAATTCCCCAGCATATCGCTGACGGCGTTGTCCACCGCTTTAGAGACCTCGCCGTTCCCGAGCTTGGTCTTGGTCTGTCCTTCGAACTGGGGTTCAGCGACCTTCACGGAAACGATGGCCGTCAGGCCTTCCCGGAAATCGTCCCCATTGATCTCGAAGTTCACTTTGTCCAGCATTCCAGAGTTCTCCGCGTACTTCTTCAGGGTCCGCGTGAGTGCTCGTCGGAATCCCATGAGGTGGGTTCCTCCCTCATGGGTATTGATGTTGTTCACATAGGAGTGGAGGTTCTCGGCAAAGGAGTTATTGTAGACCATGGCGACCTCCACCGGGATGCCTTCCACATCGTCGTCGAGATAAATGGGTTCCGAGATCAACTGTTCGCGGGTCTCATCGAGGAATTGCACGAATTCCTTCAGCCCGCCTTCGGAATAAAAGCTTTCCGCTTTGAAATTCCCGTTCTCATCCTTTTCCCGTTCGTCCGTCAAGGAAAGACGGATCCCTTTGTTCAAATACGCAAGTTCCCGAAGTCTGGAGGCCAAGGTCTCGAAGTTGAATTCGGTGACCAAAAAGATCGAGGGATCGGGTTTGAACGTAATGGCCGTTCCCGTCTCCTCGCTTTCACCGACCTCCTTGATGTCGGTCACCGGTTTCCCCTCTTGATATTCCTGTTCGTAAAGCTTCCCGTTCCGTCGGACCGTTGCTTTCAGCTCGCCGGCTAGGGCGTTCACACAGGAAACGCCGACCCCGTGGAGCCCCCCTGAGACCTTGTAAGAATCTTTGTCGAATTTCCCCCCGGCGTGGAGGACGGTCATGACCACTTCGAGCGCTGATCGCTCTTCTTTCTCATGATATTCCACCGGAATACCCCGACCATTGTCAGCTATGCTGATCGAATCATCCGGATGGATGACCACATCGATCTTGTCACAATGTCCGGCAAGGGCTTCGTCGATCGAGTTATCGACCACCTCGTTCACAAGGTGATGGAGCCCTTTGGTGGAAATATCCCCGATGTACATGGAGGGCCGTTTGCGGACCGCCTCCAGCCCTTCGAGAATATGAATGCTTTCCGCAGAATATTCCTGGCCGAGATCTTCGGTCTTTTCGTTGGATCCTTCGCTCATAATAGCTTCTTCTTGTCCCACGAATATAAGGATGAAAAACCCATCATTTCGGGGTTTTAGCAAGATTTAAGACCGAATTCTCCACGATCGTTCAACAAGTTCGGTAGGGGAGATGAAACGGCCTTTTGAGAAAAAGCTTCCTTGGGACCCTTTTTCAAAGCGAATAGGTCAATCCACCCAGCACTTGGAATCCTTGCACGGGATATCCGTACCATCGTTGGTAGCGGTCTCCGAGGATGTTATTGAAGCGGATATAGGCGGCGAGGTCTTTCGTGTAGCGGTATTCGAAGCCAAGGTTCAGGTCCACAAAGGCCGGGAGGTCTACGATATAGGCGTTGTTCTCCCTTTCTGTTCCCTCAAGGTCGCTTCTAGAAAGGGCTTTTCGCGGTCCTACGTAGCGAAAACGTGCTTGGACGGTGAATTTGTCCTGGATGTCGTACCACCCGTTCAGGGAACTCTGGAAGATCGGGCGGTGCCAGGCTCGTTCTTGCTCATCCAAGCGATAATCCCGATAACTTCCAGTAAGGTCCAGTTTGAGCCTTTCCCCTTGATAGAAGGAGAGATCCCCCTTGACCTCGATGAGTTCTCCTCCTTCGTAGATGGCCCGGAACCGGTTGCCCGGAGTTAGGCTCCCTTCTAGGCTGTCATTGACAAGAAGGGGATAATGGTCCAGCTTTTTCTTCGAGGCCCGGAGGTCGAAGTTCAAATGTTTGCTGAGCGAGCCTCGGACCCCTCCGTACAGGTCGTAAGCCCGGTTCGTGTTCCGGAGATCCTGCCCTCGCTTTATATGCGGGTTCATCATGGAGAGCGAGCGGAGGTTGTTCCTTTTCATACCTCCTCCTATGCCAGCATAAGGCACGAATATCCCATCGAAGAGGACGTAATGCGCATCAGCTTGCGGATAGAAATGAAAGCCCGTGTTCCTTTGGTCCGAGATCTCGCTCAGGACCTTCATGCCCACTTCTACTTGCCAATTTTCCCCTTTGCTCACGATGTTCGGCGTGATATGGACCAAGCTGTTATTGAGGGAGTTCGTCCCTTTTTCCCCGGATAAGGGTTTTTCATAGATGTTGTGGTCGATCCCTGCTTTCAGTCGGAGGTGCTCTTCTTTCACGAAGCGATCGAAACGGAGATCGAGGTCCGCATTGCTTTCCGAAGCGTTTTCCAGGGTCCGGAAATGGTTCAGGTCCAAGCTGTGGCGATGGTCGGTCTTATTGGAATCTTTCGTGTATTTTTTCCATTCCACGTTTCCGTTGAAGTCGTGGAAGCGCTGCCTTAGGTCTTGGTCCTTGAGCACGTCCAGGGTGTCCCTTCCCACCGGAAAGCCATAATGGTGACGGACCTCTCGGGAATAGCCAAGTCCGGCTTTCCAGGAGGAGCGACGATCGGTCCATTTCCCGCGAAGGCGCATCCCGTTCCTGCTCCAATCCGCATGATCGTTCCCTTTTACACCCCCTTTGGAGGATCGGTGGAACAGGCGAGCGCTGTATTGGTGATCCCGATCCCGGTCGCTGCTGTAATAGGCATCTCCGACCGGGGTTGTGAAAGTGCCGATCCCCAATCGAAAGTATCCTTTATCGAGCCGGTCGAGGGGGTCTTTGACCTTTAAGCGGGCCGCTTCGATCGGTTTCACATGATAAGTGGTCTTGTAATGGGTGGGCTTGAAGCTGTAGTTCACCTCCGGTTCAGGAGGTACTGTATCCACCGGGTTGGGTTCAGCCTTGATCTTTTCCACCTGTCCGATCCGCGGTTCCCAATCTCCGACCGTGACGATCCGGTCGCTCAATTCCACACTGTCCTCTTGAGCCAAAAGGCTGATGGGAAGAAGGATCAGAGGGATCCCTTTGATGAAAGGTTCGCTTATGACTCGTAGAAGCTTCATCGGTCTTCCAGGCTATCGGTTTCGATCTCGAGGCTTTTTCGTCCCGTGTCCTTTTCGCTTTGCTTTTCCTTCTCCTTGATCTCTTTCTTGATGCGCTCGAGCTTTTTCTCCGCTTTTTTCACGAGCTGCTCTCCATCGTAGGACCCGATCAGGCTCTTAAGGGTTTCTTTGGCCTGGAATAGGTCTCCCATCTCTCGGTAGGCATCGGACAGAAGTATAAAACCTTTTGCCACCCATTCTTTGTAAGAGGGCTTTTGATGGACGAGCTCATAGATGACTTTTTCGCTTTTTTGGGGATCGCCCTCCTTCAAATGGGATTCCGCGATCCGATAACGGGCTTTCGCTTTGGCGATGCTGGAGGTTGTATCGACCACTTTTCGAAAGACGGAGCGAGCTTGCTCCAGGGCTCCATCGGCCATAAGCTGTTCCCCTTTGATCATAAGGGCTTCTACGCGTTCTTTATCGGTCAGTTCCGGGTGCTCGAGGACCTTCTCCGCGACCTTTGCAGAAGCACTGTCCCTTCCCAATTCATCGTTGCAGCGCATTTGTCCCACTAAAGCCTTTAGGGTCTTTCCTCCGGAATTGCTCTTTTCCTCGAGTCTTTTATAAAGGGTGACCGCAGTTTCCAAACTGTCAAGGGAATGGGCCAATGTAGAAGCTTCTTCCAAGGCCGGGAGGGTAAAGCGGTTCGGTCCTTTCTTCACTACCTCACGGAAAGAAGAAAGGGCCTCGCTGCTGTCCCCGCTTCTCAATAGGGCTTGCGATCGGTAGAAACGGGCGTTGATCCCGTGTTTGGGGGAATCGAATTTTTTCAGATAATCCTTAAAAGCCTCTGCGGCCTTCTCGTAGTTTCCTTTTGTGAAGAGGTTCTCAGCGGACCGATAATTGGCCTCCTCCATTTCGTCCTCATCTATTTCAAAGCCTTCTAATTCGGCCACATATTGGTTGTATTTCTTCATCGTTCCCGTTTCCACGTGGATATCGCGGATCCGGTTCAGGGCCTCTTTGGAGAGCTCATAACCGGCCTTGCTGCTCACAACTTCTTTCAAGCGGGAGAGGGCTTTTTGGTCCTTTCCTTTTTGATAAAGGATAAGGCCGGCTTGGAGGCGGGCTTTTTGGGCTTCGAAGCTTTCGGGGTTCGCTTCGATGACCCCCCTGAAAACTTGAAGGGCTCGGTCTTTTTCTTTCGTTCGGACCAACGCCCGTCCCAACTCCAACTTGGCTTGAGGCCCGAACTCCGAATTCGGCATTTCATCCAAAAGGCGTTGGAGCACCTCGATCTTGCCCTCGAGATCCCCCATTAAACCTTTGCAGACCGCCAGCTGGTACAGCCCTCTGTCCCTGGCTTTTCCATTTTCGATCGCTACTCCCTTCTTGTAGAAGCGGACGGCCCTTTTGTAATCCTTGATCAGGTAATAAGCATCACCGGTCCGCTGGTATGCATCCGCCACTTCCTTGGCCCTCGCTTCTTTAGGGACCGCGTCGGTGAATTTTCTGAACTCCGTTGCTGCATCTTTATAGGCGGAATCCCGGAATAGGACATACCCTGCATCGTAATAGGACCGATGATAGTATGGAAGGTCGAAGGCACCGGGCTTTCTTCTGAATTCCCGGTACATTTGAAGGGCCTTTTGGGAGCGGCCGAGTTCAGCATTGCATTGCGCTTGCCAATAGAGGCTTTTGGTGGTCAGTTCTCGGTCCATCGGATAGATCCGGGCTTTTTCAAAGAATTCGATGGCCTTGTTATAGCGGTCCGATAGGTAGAGGTTCACGGCCTTATCAAAAGCCACGATCTGATAAGCGGTCCGGATCCGGAGCCCTTTATCTTCGATCCGCTCCATGCTTTTCAGGGCAGCATCCAGATCCCGGCTCGACATGTAAAGCTCCGACAAGAGCTTTAATGCTTCTTCTTTCCGGTCGCTTTCGGGATATTCCTTAATGTAACTGTTCAGAGCATCGATCGCTTGATCGAAGGGGTCGTAGGAGAGCTCGTAAGAGAGTTTCGCGAATTTGAAGAGGGCATCCTCGCGGATCTTATCGTTCCGATCGATCCTGGAAGCCGAGCGGAAAGCGCTTTGGGCCCTTCGCTTTTCCCCCTTCTTGACATAGAGTTTCCCCATGTGGTAATAAGCGATCTGCCCCAGCGAATCATCTTGAGTGACCACCTTTTCAAGATGTTCTAAGGCTTTTTCGGGTTTTCCGGCCTTCATGTGAGCGAAACCGATCTGATAACGGTCTTCTCGGTTCACGCCATAGGAATTATCGATGTACTGTTGGAGGTAAGGCAATGCCTCCTCGTAGCGTTCGGTCTTGTAAAAAGCCTCTCCGATGATGCGGGCGATCTCGTTCGGGCGCTCTGTTCCAGCTGAATCGAGGAAGGGAGGGGCCATTTCGATGATCCGCTCGTAGTTCTCGAGCTCATAATGGATCTGGGTCAGGTAATAAGGAACGATCGTTTTGAAGTTCGGGTGGTCCTCGATCCGCTTGAAATGGTCAAGGGCGGTTTTGTAATTCTTCTTTCGATAAGCGATATGAGCGTAATAATAGGTCGCAGGGCCTTTATAAGCGTGCTCCTGGTCTTTGATCCTGTAAAAAGAACGGCTCGCTTGATCGAAAGCCTCTTCCTTGAAATAGGAGTGCCCTTTTTTGAAGCTCAGCTCATAGCGCTTCCGCTGGGCCAGCTCCCCGGTATCGACCTTTGAGAAGGCGGTGATGGCTTTATCGTGGCGGTGCTTTTGGTAATAGTAGAGGCCGAGTTCCAGGTAAGCCTCTGTGAGCCAAGGACTATCGGGATGTTCCTGCACGAAGTTCTCCATCTTCTCTTCTGCATCCTGATTGTAGAGTTCCATGGCACAGCGGGCGGAATAGTATTCGGCAGCGATACGGAGCAGATCGTTCGGTCCGTGGGTTTCGATGACCCGATCAAAGGCCTCTTGGGCCGCGGCATACTTTTCTTTGTCGAAAAGTTCCAAAGCCCGGTGATGATCCGACTCCAAATAATAAGCGGCTGACCGTTGTCCATGGAGTTCGCATAGGAAAGGGGCGAACAGGAGAAAGAGTGCGAGGATGGAAGCTAGCTTTCTACCTTGCATGGAGCAACTTGCGTGAATGTTCTTAAAAGTAAAGCAGGAGGAAGGGCGTCGATGTCACTGCCCTCTTAGTTTTCAACGCGAGCGTGTGGAAATTATTCCCGCCACATTGGCTTCGAAGCGTCCCCTTGCCGGAAATATTTTCCAAATTCGAGGAAGATGGACGAGGATCCCTACATCGTTCAAATGGAAGACGCCCGTATTTATCAGGGGGAGGACCTCGTGTTGAGCGATGTCACCTTCAGCCTGAAAAAGGGGGAGTTCGTTTATCTGATCGGGAAGACCGGAAGTGGGAAAAGCAGCCTCCTCAAAACCCTTTACGGGGAGTTGCCCTTGAAGGAAGGGAAAGGAGAGGTTGTCGGATACGATCTGACGGCTCTGAAGAAAAAACAGATTCCCTATTTGCGGCGTCATTTGGGAATTGTTTTCCAGGACTTTCAGCTTCTCACCGATCGGTCCGTGAGCCAGAACCTACGATTTGTGATGCGGGCGACCGGCTGGAAGCGGAAAAAGGATATGGCCGAGCGGGAACGTGAAGTGCTCGACCGCGTCGGTTTGGGCACCAAAGGCTTCAAGATGCCCCACGAATTATCCGGTGGTGAACAGCAGCGTGTGGCTATTGCCCGGGCCCTCTTGAACGATCCCGATCTGATCCTGGCCGATGAGCCCACGGGGAACCTCGATCCCGAGACCACTAGTGGGATCCTGAACCTGCTTCAGAAGATCGCCAGCAATGGCCGGGCGGTTCTTATGGCCACCCATGATTATCATATCATGAAGGATTTCCCCTCTCCCACGCTCAAGTGTGAAGATTCGACAGTGAGCGAGTCGACTCCAGTCGTTTAAGCAGATCCGCTGCGTTCTTCCGGTTGTCCAGATCCTTGAGAAGGAGTTGCTCCCTTTCCTTCGCGGCCTCTTCCTCGAAAGGGGTTTCCATCGCTGTTCGGATCCTTTCTTTCAACTCGGAAGCGTCATCCCCGATCCAGCAGAGCTCTTCGAGTCCCGTGCCTTCCACCATAGGGGGATTCACTACGCAGTGGCGGCCTTTGAACAGCGCAGCCAACAATTTCAGTTTGATGCCGGTCGCTTGGAAAGTAGGCAGGACGTTCACTTTGGCTTTTTGGACCAAGGCGTTAATGACACTGGGGTTATCCGCATTTTCATATCGGACGTTCGGGGAAGCTTCTATTCGTTCGAGGAGGCGGGGGGAAGCCCCATCTCCTGCAATGATGAGTTGATAGGGGAGCGAGGGGAAGATCTCTTCGAGAAGATAGAGGGCCGCCCTTTCATTTTCCGCTACGGAAAGCTTCCCATGATAAAGGACGAATCCTTCATCTTCCGTTTCAGGCCCCACTTTCCGATAAGGGTGAAAAGGGGGTAGGTGAACGGTCTCCGCGTATTGGGAGAAATGTTCTTGCTCGAGGGGATTGATGGCCAGGATGAGGTCGGCATGCCGGAGCACTTTTTCGAAACGTTCGAGCTTGGCCGCTTCGAGCTGGTAGTAATGTTTTTTCAGGCGGGAGTGTTCGGAGGCCATCAGCCCTCGGTAATAGGCATGCTCGATGTTATGGGTACGGACCCATTTCGGGAGGTCCTTCAGTTCTCGGTCTGCCAGAGGGTGGCAGGTATGGAGTCCTTCGAAGAGGATAGGTCCCGGTTCTTCCAATATGCGTGTTTTTAAACCCTTGGCCCGACGGCTATTGACGATATAGGGAGCTCGGCTCAGGTGTTCCCGGTGACGGGTTCGTCGCGGGTAGTAATGGACTTTTTCGCAATGATCCTCCAGTCGGGGAGCTTGCTCCCTTTTGTCCTGAAAGCAATGGAGATGGATCTTTGCTCCTTGTTCCGCAAGGGCCTCGATCTTGTACATGACATCGATCACTCCCCCGTAATTCGGAGGATCCGGTACGTCGAAAGAGATGATATGGAGGGGGTCAGCCATTCGCTCGCACTGCCTCTTGAAGGGCCTTTTGGACCATTGGACGCCCCGTTTTCTCCCAATTCAGCAAAGTGCTGGCCTTTTCAGCGTTCTCCCGATAGCGTCTCAGATCCTCCGGCCTGGCCCGAAGGTCTTGGATCCGCTCGGCGATCCGTTCGGGGTCCGACGGGTCGGTCAGCTCTCCTACCTCATGTTCTTGCACCACTCTTCTTACTTCAGGGAGGTCGGAGGCTAATACCGGAACGCCGGCATGTATATAATCGAAAAGCTTGTTCGGGGTACTGAGACGGTAATTTTCCGATAATGGTTGGTCCAAACTAAGCCCGATATCAGCATTCTGTGTGTATTGCATCATCTTTTCGTAAGGCATGCGGGGAAGAAAGCGAACTCGGTCCGTCTTTTCGAGTTCCCGGGCATCGTTCTTCAGTTCTTCGTAGCGATCGCCTCCTCCGATCATTAAAAGGAGCACGTTCTCCAGTTCTGCGATGGCCCGAATGGCCTCTTCCCCTCCCCGTCCCACGTTGATGCCGGATCCCTGTAGAACAGCTATAAAACGGTCTTCCGGTAATTCCAAGGCTTTTCGGTCCTTTTCTTCGATGGCGTTCTTTCGGTCCGGATGGTTGGGGAGGACATGCACTTCAACGCCGTATCGGTCCCGATATTTTGCAGCGATCGAAGGATTGACGGTGAGCATGAAGGGCAATCGTGGTAGGATGCTGCTTTCCAGTTTTTTCCATATCCTTTTTTTGAGCCGAGCATTTTGAAGTTCCGGTACTTCGGTGAAGTACTCGTGGCTATCGTAGATGAGGGGGATCTTTTTCCATCGGGCTGCTAAAAAAGAAGGACCCAGTGTATCAAGGTCGTTGGCCCATATAAGGTCCGCGGATGCTCGTAGCAAGCGAAAGAGCAGGGCCAGGTTGAAGCTGAGGTAGAAGAGGGGACCTTTTTCAAAGGGGAGGACCATTCGATGCATGGAATAGGGCCGATCGGGGAGGGGTGGGCTCTTTTTCAAGCGCCTTCCGATGAGGAGGATATCGTAGCCTTCCTCTTGGAGGGTCCTGCATGTACGGGCCACTCGCTGGTCGGTCGCCAGATCGTTGATAACGGTCACGATGGCCCTTTTTCCCATGGTCCGCCAAAGGTAGGGAAGCTCAGGCAAAGCCCGGTTCGGGAAAGCTCTTACCTTTGACGGTGATGGCAGAAGCGCGCCCAACGCTCCGATATCAGGTTCCTCTAGCCCCTTTGACCACCTTCGGGGTGCCCGCTCAGGCCGAACGTTTGCTCGAGGTCGATTCCCCGGAAAGCCTTCGAAAAGGCATGGAGATCCCTGAAGTTCGGGATGAGCGAAAATTGGTCCTGGGAGGAGGAAGCAATGTTCTCTTCACCCGGGATCAGGAAGGGACCGTTCTTCATAACGCGATCCTCGGTAAAGAGCACTTGCGAGAAGAGGCCGGGGAGCTTCTTATCAAAGTCGGCGGGGGAGAGAACTGGCATCGTTTCGTCCGTTATTGCGTGGAGAACGGGTATGGCGGGGTGGA
>CAZOSO010000086.1:0-9594 GCA_964582635.1 uncultured Weeksellaceae bacterium
TGGATACCGGTTCCACTCCTACGGACCAGAATGCATGTAACGGCACTGCTTGGGTGAACCCGAGCGGAGGAACACCTGGATATTCTTATGATTGGGACGTTTCAGGCGCTCCGAATAACGATACGTTGGACAGCCTATGCGCCGGAACCTATCAAGTGGTGGTCACGGATTCCAACGGATGCAAAGATTCGATCCAGGTGGAGGTCAGGACCAATACGAGCCTAAGCTCCCATGAAGGAGATGGTGAGTGGACCCTGCGTCCCGTCCCGGCGAGAAGCAAGTTGACCCTGGAGCGTCCGAAGAGCAGTGTGGGTGTGGAAGTGGAGCTCAGCCTCTACAATATGCTCGGAGAGGAAGTTCTTCACAAGCGTCTGGCCCCTGGCCAAAAGGTCCATGTGTTGAACCTTGCTCCGGTCTCTGAAGGGGTTTATATCCTCGATCTGAAAGGGGATGAAGGACGCGAGCAGTTCAAAGTTCCGGTCACTCGCCCCTAAAATGAAGTTTCGGGTACTCCGCCTCTGTTCGCTGCTTTTTTTAAGCTTTCCCTTATCGATGGGAACTTGTTCCAATGGGAAAGAGCTTCAGGAAGGAGGGGAAAGCGCTTCCCCTTTGGAAGGGAGCTGGAAGCTTCAGCGGATCGAAAAGGCCGGGAAAGAACCGCAGCAGCCGGATCATCCTACTTTTCTTCAGTTCACTTCGGACAGCACCTTCGCCATGGACCTCAAGGTCAATCGATGTCAGGGTGGGCTTGCTTATCCTGAAGGGCAGGAGATCCGTTTCAAAGATCCGATCTGCACCGAAATGTGCTGTGATACCGATCTGCAGAAAAATTTGGTGCGGCTTCTCGCTGAATTGGACCGGTATACGATCGAGGAGGAACGCCTGATGCTAAAGGGGGATTCCGTCGAGCTTCATTGGGAAAAGGGTGAGCCGAGGGAACATTAAGTTTTTGTGGAAATAGCTTCTTACTGGGTGTTCCCTTATCTTTCTTCTAAATTCGCTCGATGATGAGCCGATGCGCCCTTTTCGATGATCATGCCAGGAGGGCTTTTCTTCCTTTTACCTATTCGAGGCCCCTCTCCGAGATCCGTTTTGGGATCTTTACACTTCGGGAGAAGTGGGAACGGATCATGGGTTGGGATGTGGAATCCCTTACCGTTCCCTATCTCCGGGGAAAATTTCCTTTTACCGGGGCTTCTGTGGAATGTTGGATCAATGCACGATCGCTCCCCGATCAAGGGCTAAGCGAACGGATAAGTGCATTGAAAGAAGGGGAAGCCTTGTTCAAAGGAGATGCGCTCATCGCTCTCTGTCCAAAAAGAAGGGAGCGAGAAACCCTTCTGAAGGTTTACGATGAAGAAGGGATGGACGGGATCCTGGAGCATTTTGTAGATGAACAGATCACGTACGAAGGGGAAGTGGATATTTTGGAACAAAAGTGGGAGCTTTTCAGCCGGAACGGAGAGGCCATCCGTTCCGACTATGATGCCTTGAAGGATAAAGTGGGGGCTGCAGAAGTTCCTTCCAGCAATGCCTTGATCGGGGATCAAGTCTTTATCGAAGAGGGGGCAGAGGTGCGTCATGCCACGCTCAACAGTGAGGAGGGGCCGATCTACATCTCAAAAGGAGCGGAGGTCATGGAAGGGGCCATGATCCGGGGACCTTTTTATTTGGCTCCCCACGCAGTGGTGAAAATGGGTGCAAAGATCTACGGCCCGACCACGATCGGTCCTTATGGCAAGGTGGGTGGAGAGCTCAATAATTGCGTGTTCTTCGGATATTCGAACAAAGCCCATGATGGCTTTTTGGGAAATTCCGTGATCGGGGAATGGTGCAATTTGGGAGCGGACACCAATAATTCCAACCTCAAGAACAATTACGGTTCGGTGAAAGTCTGGGATCCGATGAACGAAGGGTTGGCAGATACGGGGTTGACCTTTTGCGGGCTCTTTATGGGGGATCACTCCAAATGTGGGATCGACACCATGTTCAATACCGGGACCACCATCGGTTTCAGCGCCAATATCTTCGATGCCGGTTTCCCCCCTAAGTTCGTCCCCTCCTTCTTTTGGGGTGGTAGTGGAGGAGGTGAGACTTATGAACTCGAAAAGGCCAAAGAAGTGGGAAAACGCATGCGCGATCGAAGAGGGCTCCCTTTCGATGCCGAAGAGGAACGGATCTTCGACACCGTGTTCCAAATAACCGAAAGGGAGCGAGAAGGGGTCGTATGAGAACGATCCGCTCCTCCAATCGTTACTACACCCAAGAAAAAGACCCAGGAGCTATTTAGCGGAAGAGAGGGCGGCTTTCCGCCCGTGAAAAAGCAGAACAGCAGTTATGGACTACGACGTTTTCGATCCTTTTATTTTTCAATTATCGGATCTGGTGGACGATAAGACCGAATTCATCCCACTGATCAGCTCGGAGGATGAAGAGCAGATGCATTCGGAGGATATCCCCGAACAACTGCCGATCCTTCCGATCCGGAACACGGTCCTCTTTCCGGGTGTCGTGATCCCCATCAATGTGGGGCGGGACCGTTCCATCGAACTCACGAACGAAGCCTACAAGAACGAAGAACTTCTCGGGGTCGTCGCTCAGAACGACCAGAGCGTAGAGGACCCCCAGGAAAAAGACCTTCATAAGGTCGGAACCGTCGGACGCATCGTGAAGCAGTTGAAGATGCCCGATGGGAGTACGACCGTGATCATTCAGGGTAAGAAGCGTTTCCAGCTTCAAGAGATCGTGAAGTTCGACCCTTACCTGCAAGGAAAGGTGGAGGAGCTACCGGAGGACCGTCCTTCGAGCTCGGATCAGGAGTTCAAGGCCCTGGTCGATTCCATGAAGGACCTGAGCCTGAACATCATCCAGAGTTCGCCCAATATTCCCTCAGAAGCGAGCTTTTCGATCAAAAACATCGAGAGTCCTTCCCTCCTTGTGAATTTCATTTCCTCGAACATGAACGCGGAGGTGGAGCAAAAGCAGGGGCTTTTGGAGATCGGTCAGATGCGTCGCAGGGCCGAAAAAGCCATGGAGCATCTCAACAGTGAGTATCAGATGCTCGAGCTTAAGAACGATATCCAGTCGAAAGTGAAGACGGATATCGACGAGCAGCAGCGGGAATATTTTCTCCAGCAGCAGATGAAGCAGATCCAGGAAGAGTTAGGGGACTCTCCGAACGAGCAGGATATCAAAGAGCTTCAGGAAAAAGCGGCAAAGCAAAAATGGGGAAAAGAGGTGCAGGAGACCTTTGAAAAAGAGCTGAACAAGCTCCGCAGGATGAATCCTGCCGGTGCGGAATACTCCGTTCAACTCAATTACCTCGAGACGCTTGTGGAACTTCCTTGGGGGGAATACAGCAAGGATCGCTTCGACCTGAAGAAGGCTCAAAAGATCCTCGATCGGGACCATTATGGGTTGGAAAAAGTGAAGGAGCGGATCATCGAGCATTTGGCGGTTTTGAAACTGAAGAAGGATATGAAGGCACCGATCCTTTGCTTACACGGCCCGCCCGGGGTGGGAAAGACCTCTTTAGGTCGTTCCGTCGCAGAGGCTTTGGGGCGGAAGTACACCCGAATGTCCCTCGGAGGGTTGAAGGACGAATCAGAAGTGCGGGGGCACCGGAAGACCTATATCGGAGCGATGCCCGGTCGTATCATTCAGAATTTGAAACGGGTCGGAACGTCCAATCCGCTCTTCGTCCTCGATGAAGTCGATAAAGTCGGGAACGATCCGATGGGCGATCCTTCCTCCGCTCTTTTGGAGGTGCTCGATCCCGAACAGAACGATCACTTCTACGACAATTACCTCGAGATCGAGTACGATCTTTCCAACATCCTCTTTATCGCCACAGCGAACGATGCGCAACAGATCCATCCCGCCCTCAAGGACCGAATGGAGGTGATCGAAGTGAACGGTTATACGGTCGAAGAGAAGATCGAGATCGCCAAAAGGCATCTTATCCCCAAACAACTAGAGGAGAACGGTATGGAGAAAGGGGAACTGAAGTTCCCCAAGAAGGTGCTGGAAAAATTGATCGAGGAGCATACCGATGAGTCCGGAGTGCGGAACCTGGAAAAGCGGATCTCGAAGATGATCCGTAACAGGGCCTTGAAGAAGGCTCAGGGTGAGTCCTTTGAAGAACGCTTCAAGGTGGGGGAATTGAATGATATCCTCGGCCCCGCTCACGCTAAGGATAAATACCGGGACAACAATACTGCGGGCGTTGTTACCGGACTCGCATGGACGCCCACAGGCGGAGATATTCTCTTCATCGAATCCACCCTCAGCAAAGGGGAGGGTAAGCTCAACCTGACGGGGAACCTCGGGGATGTCATGAAAGAGTCCGCCACTATCGCGCTCGAGTATTTAAAGAGCCATTCGGAGACTTTGGATATTCCTTATGAAGCGTTCAGCAAGTGGAACATCCATATGCACGTTCCTGAAGGAGCGACCCCCAAGGATGGCCCTTCCGCTGGTATCACGATGCTCACCGCCCTGGCTTCTCTTTATACTCAACGAAAAGTCCGCAAGCATATGGGGATGACCGGGGAGATCACTCTAAGAGGGCGTATTCTCCCCGTAGGTGGTATCAAGGAGAAGATCTTGGCCGCCAAAAGGGCTGATGTGAAGGATATCGTGTTGCCTCAAGAGAACCGGAAGGATGTGGAGGACATCGACCCTCGCTATATCAAAGGACTCCGATTCCATTATTGCGAGGATATGATGGAGGCCGTTCATTATGCGTTGTTGGAAGAAAAGGTGCCCGGAGCTTTTCAGCTCACCTGATGCAAGTGGGTCGAGCAATAGTTGGAGATGACCCACGTTATCGCATCGTTTCATTGCTCTCACCTGTTTTGAGAAAGGGCCTGGCCATTATCCTTCTTTTGAGCTCGAGCTTCCCTTTGTGGGGTCAGTCCCCCGGTGGTCGAGCTTTTCAGTCCCTCGACCTGGTGGGCTCCGCCAGGGTCGCTGCCCTCGGGGGACAGTATAGCGCCCTTCATGACGACGACATCACTTTAGCGGTCCAACAACCTGCGGTCCTCGATTCCAATGTGGACCGCCACTTGGCTTTGAATTACGTGGACCATTTCGCAGGGATCAATTACGGGTTTGCTTCCTATGCCCATGATCTTGGAGGGCAAGCCGGAACATGGGCTGGCACCCTCCGCTACGTTAATTACGGGACTTTCAAAAGAAGGGGGTCTTTGGGGTTTGAGCAAGGCCAATTCACAGCAGCTTCTTATGCCTTGGATATTTCTCATGGTCGATGGCTCGACACCAATTTTGCCGTAGGGGGTAATTTGCGCTTCATTTACGGCCAAATGGAGGAGCGATGGGCCTTGGGAGCTGGCTTGGACCTTTCAGGGATCTATTACAAAAGGGCCTCTAATCTGACCGCCTCTTTATCGATGCGGAACATCGGAGGGCAGGTCAAAAGTTATTATGCGGACGACCGTGCTCCCTTACCCTTTGAGATCCGTGCTGGTATCACGAAAAAGTTAGAGCATGCCCCTTTCAGGTTCGGTCTTATGTTAAGGGACCTTCAACAGTGGGATCTGCGTTTGCCCGAAAAAGAGGAGAAAGGGGACCAGCTTTTGGGAGAGGATCAGGACAGTTCCCGAACCCTCGATAAAGTGGGAAACTTTGCCGACAATACTCTCCGCCATATGATCTTCAACTTGGAGGTCCTGATCACGGAGAACATTCATTTGCGGATCGGTTACGATTATCGCCGGAGGGCTGAATTGAAGGTCTCCGAAAAACCGGGTTTTGTGGGATTCAATTGGGGGTTCGGCTTTAAGATCGACCGGTTCCGCTTGAGTTATGCGCGCTCCTCTTACCATCTCACGGGTGGAAAGAACCATTTCACGATCACGACGGATCTGGGCGCTTTCCGCTCTAAAAACCGATAGTTTTGGAGCTGCGCTATGGACGCTTCCTCCACTCGGATCAATATCGCGATCGATGGTTATTCTTCCTGCGGGAAGAGCACGCTCGCTAAAGCTTTGGCTGAAAGGATCCGATACGCTTATGTGGATACCGGAGCGATGTATCGAGCTATCACCCTTTATGCCATTCGCTCCGGATGGGTCGGACAGGGAAGCTTTGATGAAGATGCCCTTTTAAAGGGGGCGGACGAGGTGGATCTCAACTTTGTCCCCGATGAGGCGAGCGGGAAGAGTTCCGTCCATCTAAATGGGGAGAACGTGGACGAAGCCATTCGAGATCCCCAAGTCTCCGAACATGTAAGTCAAGTAGCGAGCCTGCCCGAGATACGGAAGAAGCTGGTGAAGATCCAGAAGCGGATCGCTGAGAAAAAAGGCGTGGTCATGGATGGCCGGGATATTGGAACCGTCGTTCTACCCGATGCTGAGTTGAAGTTCTTCGTCACCGCTGACGAAGAAGTGCGTGCCGAACGTCGCTACAGAGAGTTGGAAGAGAAAGGATACAGTACCTCCTTCGAAGAAGTGCTTCAGAATATCCGAGAAAGAGACCATGAGGATACCCATCGGGAGGAAAGCCCTCTTCGACAGGCCTCTGATGCCATTTTGATCGACACGACTCACTTAACGCCGGAGGGTCAATTGGAATTGGCCCTGGGACATTTTGAACGCGTTACAGGAGCGAAGGAAAGCTTCTAGATCCTTTTATTCTTTTTTCCCCCAGCTATCGTTCCCCGGGTTCACGTCCGGTAAAAGGTCATCGGGGTCCAGGACCACCCGCTCCACCTTGGAGTCGCTCTTGTATTTAAAGGTCCATTCTTCGTTGCGCTGCCAGATCTCCACAGGCATTCGCTTTCTCCCGACATCCCCATCGCTTTCGATCACTTTCACCTCGACGGGAAGATAGACCCCTCCGCGTTCGGCTACCGTGACCAAGGCGCCTTTTTTCGGGTCTCCTTGAACGTAGCTAAGATCCGTGATCGCTTGGTCGATGTTCTTGGTGGTGAAGAACCATTCGCGCCAGAACCAATCGAGCTCTTCACCTGCCACGTTCTCGATGGTGTTGAAGAAATCGCGGGGCGTGGGATGTTTGTAAGCCCATCGCTGGATATAAGCACGGAAAGCCGGGTCGAACCGCTCAGGGCCCAGGATATATTCCCGCAGCATGATCAACCCAAGGGCCGGTTTCCCATAGGCTGATTGACCAAGGTTCTTCCCTTGGACCACATCGGGATAGATATGGATGCGCTGCCGATCGGGATCCCTTAATCCTTCCGTGATCTTTTCCATGTTGTCGTAGCGGGTGGGATATTCCCCATCGTTGAAAGCTTGCGTGCTGTAGTAGTTCATGAAGGTGTTCATGCCTTCATCCATCCAGGCATAGAGTCGCTCGTTGTTCCCCACGACCATGGGGAACCAGTTGTGACCGAATTCGTGGTCCGTAACCCCCCAAAGACCTCCTTTGGTCGCTCGCCAATGGCAGAACGACAAGCCCGGGTATTCCATTCCTCCGACGATACCGGCGACATTGCTCGCTGTTCGATAGGGATAGGGATACCACTTTTCCGAATAGTGCTCGATCGAGGCTTGGGTGTATTCCGTAGAACGTCCCCAGGCACTGTCCCCATCGCTCTCTTTGGGGTAGAAGGACATGACGGTCACGTCCTTCTTTTCGGAAATATCGGCTTTGGCCGCATCCCAAATGAAGGCCGGGGAGGATGCCCATGACATGTCCCGAGCGTTCTCGATCCGGTAATGCCAAGTCAGCTTTCCTTCCCCCTCGGGACGGGTCGCATCCGGATCTCCGGCTTCATCGGGGGAAATGATGTCCACGGTTTTTTCGGAGCCTCGCGCTTCTTCGAGGCGCTCCATCTGCTCCTCGGTCAGGACTTTCCCGGGGTTTTGGAGTTTGCCTGAAGCCGCGACGATGTGGTCACGAGGAACAGTGACCTTGAGATCGAAATTCCCGTATTCCAGGTAGAATTCCCCGGTCCCTAAATAGGGTTCGACATTCCAGCCCTTGATATCATCGTATACGCACATGCGAGGATACCATTGGGCGATCTCGTAGATCCAGCCTTCTTGTGTCTTGAGCCTCCCCATTCGGTCCGCTCCGTATTGAGGGACTTCGAAGCTGAAATCGATCACGAGTTTTAGCTTTTCCCCTGGACTCATCGCTTCCTGGAGTTCGACCTTCATCCGGGTGTCGTTGATCAGGTATTCAGGGGTATAGGTCTTTGCTCCGTCCTTGATCCGGATGTTCTGGATCCGGTGACCCTTCGTCGTATCCCCCTCAAAACGCTGAGATCCGGTGGCAGGGGTGACGTCCATTCCCCGGGAACCTTTAGCGAATTTGTTCTGGTCCAGGTGAACCCAAAGGAAGGAGAGAGAATGAGGGCTCTTGTTATGGTATTCGATCTTGACTTCCCCCGTGACGATATGGTCGTCCTCTTTGAGTTCTACATTCAGTTCGTAATCCGCTCGGTTCTGCCAGTAATCGGGAGCAGGTTTCCCGGATGCAGTGCGAAAGGGGCTGGAAGAAGGTGCTCGAAGAGGTTCGAAAAGGTGTTGATGGTCTTTTTCACGGTCCCTTTTATACTGTTGGGCCTCCAGAATGAAAGGTGAGAATGTAATAAGAAGAAAGGGTGCTAGGAGGGAGGAGAGGATCGACCTTCGTCTCATTCGGATCCTAAGCTTGGTTTGTAGCGGGCAAATCTAAACTTTCTCTGCAGGAAGGCACACGTAGGGGATCTTTTATCTTCATCCCCCCTTGCAGAAAAGTTGAGGCCATGAAACTTCAAGTCGGTGATAGCCAGATCGAAATCGTTCAAGGAGATATTACGGATCAATCCGATATGGATGCGGTGGTCAATGCAGCTAATGCGTGGCTTGAGACCGGAGGAGGGGTTGCCGGTGCTATTCACCGAGCCGCAGGGCCGGGTCTTGCGGAAGAGTGTAGGCCGATGGCCCCCATCGAGCCGGGAGAGGCTGTGATCAGTTCCGGACATGAGCTTCCCAATCCCTATGTGATCCATTGTTTAGGGCCGGTATACGGTCGGGATGAACCGGCCGACCGATTGCTCGCCGATTGTTATCGGAACGCTTTGAAGGTCGCGGATGAAAAGGGATTGGCTACGGTCGCATTCCCGGCCATCTCCACCGGGGCTTTTGGCTATCCCCTTGAGGAGGCTGCTAGAGTGGCCCTTTCTACCGTCCGAGAAGAACTCGAAGGAGGGATCGGTCCTCTGACCGTTCGGTTCGTCCTCTTTGGGAAAAAGGACCTCGAGGTCCATGAAAAAGTGTTGGAAGCGTTCAGTTCCTGATCTATGGCAAAATCTGAGAGTTCCCGAAAAGGGAAAGGACGTCGAAGACGCCCCTCCAAGCGAGTGATCGGTCGCATGGATCGCGTGGATCTGCCTCAATTCGAATTGTCCGACCTACCATGTCGGATCGATACCGGAGCCTCTACATCAGCGCTCCATTGTCACAAGGTGAAGTTGGTGGAACGGGAAGGGATCGAGATGATCTCCTTTCAATTGCTGGATCCTTCCCATCCCGATTACGAGCATCAGGAATTCCGTACCATGGATTTTAAGGAGCGGGTCATCAAGAATTCGTTCGGAAGTAGGGAATCCCGCTTCATCATTAA
>CAZOSO010000087.1:0-1535 GCA_964582635.1 uncultured Weeksellaceae bacterium
GCCCCATTTCGTTCCTCCGCCCTGAGGATGGGAGCATTCTTTTCTTTTGCTCGCGCCTCGATCACAGGAAGGGCTTCATCGGGGATATTCCCCAGGATCAGGGGCACCCCTTTTTTGATGATCCCGGCCTTTTCGCGCGCGATGCTTTCCAAGTCCGGCCCTAACAGGTGCATGTGGTCGTGCCCGATGTTCGTGATCAGGCTGAGTTCCGGCTGAAGGATGTTCGTCGCATCCAAGCGTCCTCCGAGGCCGGTTTCCACGACAGCGATGTCCACTTCTTTTTTTTGGAAGTAGATGAAGGTGAAGGCCAACATCAGCTCGAAAAAGGAGGGAGCGATCGACAGGCCTTCGTTCCAATAGCGCTCCACTTGCTCAGTGATGAAGGCTTTGGGGCAGAGCTCTCCGTTCACCCGTATCCGCTCGCGTAGATCGACAAAGTGGGGTTGGGTGTGAAGGCCGGTCCGATAACCGGCCTCCTGGAGGATCGAAGCGAGGATATGGGCTGTCGAGCCTTTCCCATTGGTCCCCGCGATATGGATGGCGGGAAATGCATGCTGTGGATCCCCGTAATGGGCGCAAAGAGCTTCGATGTTGCCGAGGTCCGGTTTGTAGGCGAGCTTGCCTTCTCTTTGATAGATCGGGAGCTGCTCAAAGAGGAGCTCCGTCGCGCGGCGGTAGTCCATCAACGGAGTTCGAAAACGAAAGTGAAGGTGCCTTTTTGTTCCACGGCCGCATCCGGGCTGGGGTTGAACTTGGCCTTTTTCGCGGCGTCCTCAGCGAGCTTCAAGAGTTTGTCGCTCGTGGTGTTCGACTTGGAAAGGTTGGGAGAAGTGCGGATCACATTCCCTTGCTGGTCCACCCAGATATCGATCACCACTTTCCCTTCTTCATCCGGCTTCTCAGGTTGAGGCTTTTGAAGGATCTTGCGCCCTGAAAGCTTCCAACTGCCTCCTGCACCCGGGAGAGAACCTTCTCCTTCGGGTTGTCCTCCGGGATCCCCTTCGTTCCCGCTCTGTTCGTCGTCTCCTTCTCCACCGCCCCCGTCATCTTCCATGTCCTGGAATTGCTTCTGGGCTTCTTTCAATTCCTCGCTGACCTCCTTTTGCTCTTCCTTTTCTTCTTTTTGCTCTTCCCCTTTTTGTTCCCCTTCCTTTTCGTCTTTGGCAGTGACCGGCGATTCTTGTTGCGTAGCCGTTTTCTGGCTCGTTTGCTGTTCCTCTTCTTGCTGCTTTTGTTGTTCTTGTTGTTGGGAGGACGTCTTTTCCTGGTCTTCGGTCTGGCTCTCCGTTTGCCCCGAGCCTTTCAGCTGGGTACCGAAGTCCATATTGATCGAGACCATTTTCTCTTTACGGGGCGGATGCGGTTCCTTGAGCCCGTAGAAGATGAAGAAAAGGGCCAGTACCAGATGGAAAATGATGCTCCCCAGGATGGCTTTTCGCCGGTCTTTTTTATGTTCCTTCTCCAGGTCCATCAGTCTTTAGGCTCCGTGGCCAAAGCGATCTTCCATTGATTGTCTTTAGCGATACGGAGGATCC
>CAZOSO010000087.1:1635-9588 GCA_964582635.1 uncultured Weeksellaceae bacterium
CTTATGAGCGTGGACACGATGATGAAGAAGATGAGGAGCAGGAAGATCAGGTCCGTCATCGAGGACTGATTGAAGCCCGTATTGATGCTATTCCGCGAGCGGAGGTTCATCGTTCAAGAATCGCCTTTTTCATCGCTCAATGCAGAGCGTTCGAGGATGTCCATGAACTCGATGCTGGAGGATTCCATGTTGTGGACCACGCGGTCCATCTTAGTGACCAGCAAGTTGTAAGCGATATAAGCGATGATCCCGATGACCAATCCTGTACAGGTCGTTACCATCGCCTGCATGATCCCGCCCGAAAGCTGTTCGATCTGCACTCCCTGTCCGCTGATCTTCATTTCGTGGAAGGTTTTGATCATCCCGATCACCGTTCCGAGGAATCCGATCATCGGGGCGGCCCCTGCGATCGTGGCGAGGACCGAAAGGTTCTTTTCGAGCTTGTAGATCTCGAGCTTGGCCACGTTCTCGATCGAGGCGTTGATATCCTTCATCGGTTTGCCGATCCGTTGAATGCCTTTGAAGAGCATTCGGGCGAGTGGACTGTCGTTGCTGTCACATAGAGAGCGGGCAGCATCGATCTTTCCATCGTGGATGTGATCCCGTACGCGGTCCATTAGATCGCTCTCTTCCTTGGTGGCCTTGTTGATGGCCAGGAAGCGTTCGATAAAAATGTAAATGGTCATGAGGGAGAGGATGGCGAGGGGTATCATGATGTACCAACCTCCGCTCATGAGGAGGTCCCATATCGAAAGGGTCTCCATGGTCCGTTCCGTTGCGCTCGTGTCGGCTACGGTATCGGACGGGGTGTTGACCTGAAGCAGCAGGGTCGGATCCATAAGGGTACGCTTGCTTTGGGTGTATTTGCGGACGTGAAAATTAGAAAGGACGGAAGGGGCAAAGCTTTCCTTCCGTTTTCATTTATCCACGTCGGCTTTTTGATAAAAGCTTGCTACCCTTGATGAACGAAAGGGGGCTCAGGTCAATTGTTCTAAGGCCTGTTTGAAGGCGATCCGGGCCATCCCTTTTCCGCTGCTGTCCTCCTCCCGCACTTTTTCCAGCGCCTTTTTGATGGTATTCGACACATCTCCGAATATCCCCTTTTCGCTCATGTCCGGGTCTTTACTCATGCAGTAGGCGAAGACACGTGCCATACCACAATTGGCGATAAAATCGGGGATAAGGGCGAGGGATCGATCCGCGTGATCGGCGATATCCCCGAAAAAGATCTCGGGGTCTGCAAAGGGGACGTTCGCACCGCTAACGATGGTCTCCATACCATGGTCGAGCATGCGGTCCACCTGTTCCTTGTTCACCAATCGAGAGCCAGCACATGGGAGGAAGACCTCTGCGTCCAGGTCCCAGATCCGCTCGTTCGCCTCTTCAAAGGGAAGGCTGTTATCGGCTTTCAATTTATTGCCCTCTTTGGCCAACATTAAACGCCGCACACTCTCCGGGCTCAGGCCATCGGGTTCGATGAGCCCCTCGTCGCGGTCGATGATACCCACGATGACCGCCCCTTCCTGGGCTGCATAATGAGCGGCCGTAGCGGCCACGTTCCCCCATCCCTGAACGATGACCCTTTTTCCCTGGAGGGAGCTTCCGCTTAACTCGTAATGATGTTTGGCAGCATGGGCGACCCCGTACCCGGTGATCAGATCCGCAACGCTCAGGTTTTCTTCCGGGGAGGGAGTGAGTTCAGGGTCTTTGATCACTTTGGAGACCCCTTCCCGCAATTGTTGGACTTTTTTCGAGCGCTCTTCCTGGCTTACCTGGAAGTGTCCGTTGACGATCCCTTCCTGGGGGTGTTGAAGCCCCAGGGCACCGGTGATCGGGATCACCTCGTGCATTTCGTCCACGTTCATATCACCGCCCGTTCCATAGTAACTTTTTAAAAGGGGAAGGACGGCTTTGTACCAGCGCTTCAGAACTTCTTCTTTGCGAGGGTCCTGGGGATCAAAGTCGATCCCTGATTTGGCGCCTCCGATCGGAGGCCCTGCCACGGTGAACTTGACCTCCATGGTTTTGGCGAGGGAGACCACTTCCCTCCGGTCGAGGCCCTTTCGCATGCGGGTGCCCCCACCTGCGGCTCCCCCTCGTAAGGAATTGATGACGACCCATCCCCTGGCTTCGGTATAAGGGTCTTTCCACTCGAAAACGATCTCGGGCTCTTGGTTCTCGTATTTTTCCAGAAGTTCTTGCATGGCTGGGAATGGGTGTTCGATGGGCGTTGTCAAAATTAAAAAAAGCCGGATTAGGGGGATGGGAGGTGAATAGCCCCGTTGATCGTATCCTTTTCAGCTCCTGTTGAGGTGCTGAGGGAATTGGGCATTCCTTTCCATCGAAGGAACCCTAATAGGGCGAATATCAAGGCTTCTTTGTACTGGATCAGGTCATCCTCAGGAAGGGTGAGCTTTTGGTTCTCTGCATGGGCTTGTATCCGTTCCAAAAGGAACCAATTGTAAGCCCCTCCACCGGTGATCAATGTTTCCTCGCCCGGCGAACTTTCGAGCTTTTCGCCGATCCGCTGGGCCATGTGTTCGACGAGCGTCCGAAGCCGGTCCTTTTCGGGGAGCCCTTCGTCGATCAAAGGGAGAAAGCGTTCCTCGAGCCATTCCCTTCCGAGCGATCGATAATTCCCGCTTCGATAAAAGGGAAGGCCTTCCAGGGCTTTGAGCATATCCTGGTCCAATTCTCCCTCCCGGGCCATCGCTCCGTTCTTGTCAAATTCCACTCCCAACTCTCTGCTCACATGATCCAAAGCTGTGTTGACAGGGCAGATGTCGAAGGCTTTTCGCGTCCCCTCATCATCGAAAGAGAGGTTGGCGAACCCGCCGAGATTGAGGCATTGATCGTGATCTCCGAAAAGGAGTTCGTCTCCGATGGGAACCAAGGGAGCTCCTTGGCCCCCGTATTCCATATCCATCCCTCGAAAGTCCGATATCACAGGGATCCCGGTCTTTGCTGCGATGGCCCCGCCGTAACCGATCTGGTAAGTGAGCCCTCTTTTGGGACGATGATAGAGGGTGTGCCCGTGGGAGGCGATAAGGGTCGGGGCTGCTTTTTGGAGGTCGAAATGGGAACGGATCGAATCTCCGATAAAACGCCCCAGCTCCCGATCGAGACGAGCCATATCCTGACCGCTCAAGGACAGCGGTTTTTTAAGCATGCGTTGGATCTGCTCGGGAAAGGGGACCTTTTGGGCCTCGAGAAGCCGGTAGGACCATTTATCCTTTTTCTTGACCGCCAACTCTGCAAGGACCATATCGAGGCCGTCGAGGGAGGAACCCGACATAACTCCAATGCAATTCTCTTTTTCCATGGCGTGCGGCTTTTGGAGAGCGAAGGTCGGACGAAAGAATTAAATTTGACCGAGCCTTTCACGAATCTCCTATTTATGAATTTTCAGTTAAGCGAAGAACAAGAAGCTGTCCGGGATGCGGCAAGGGATTTTGCCCAGAACGTTCTCAAACCCGGTGTCATCGAAAGGGATGAGGAGCAGCGCTTCCCCAAAGAGGAAGTGAAGCAACTCGGTGAGCTCGGCTTCCTTGGTATGATGACCGATCCTGAGTACGGAGGTGGTGGAATGGATACTGTCTCCTATGTCTTGGCGATGGAAGAGATCTCCAAGGTCGATGCCTCCACTTCCGTCGTGATGTCCGTCAATAACTCCCTCGTTTGTTGGGGGCTTGAAAAGTACGGGACCGAGGAGCAGAAGAAAAAATATCTTGAACCATTGGCAAAAGGGGAGATCCTAGGGGCTTTCTGCCTTTCAGAGCCTGAGGCGGGGTCCGATGCCACTTCTCAACGGACCGAGGCCGAGGATAAAGGGGACCATTACATCTTGAACGGGACGAAGAATTGGATCACCAATGGCGGCACAGCTTCCGTTTACCTTGTGATGGCCCAAACCGACCGGGAAAAAGGTGCTAAAGGGATCAATGCCTTCATCGTGGAACAGGATCAGGAAGGCTTTATGGTCGGTCCTAAGGAGAACAAACTAGGCATCCGGGCCTCTGATACGCACAGCATTCAATTGCAGGATGTGAAAGTCCCCAAGGAGAATCGGCTCGGTGAGGATGGTTTTGGTTTCAAGTTCGCCATGAAAACCCTGAGCGGCGGGCGGATTGGAATCGCTGCTCAGGCCCTCGGGATCGCATCCGGGGCCTTTGAACTCGCTAAGGCCTATTCGCTGGAGCGAAAGGCTTTCGGCAAAGAGATCTCAAAACATCAGGCCATTCAGTTCAAACTCGCGGATATGGCCACCGAGATCGAAGCAGCTCGCTTGCTATGCCTCAAAGCGGCTTGGCATAAAGATCAGGGTATGAACTACGACCTGAGCGGTTCCATGGCTAAGAAGTACGCTTCTCAGGTTGCGATGGACCATACCGTGGAAGCGGTGCAGATACATGGAGGATACGGGTACGTGAAGGAGTACCATGTGGAACGCTTGATGCGGGATGCTAAGATCACTCAGATCTATGAGGGGACGAGCGAGATCCAGAACCTCGTTATTTCCCGAACCCTTCTGGAAGCTTGATCCTTAAAGCTGTTCCAGGAGCTCTTCGAGCTTCAAGCCTCGTGATCCTTTGATCAGGATCCGGTATCCCTCATAAGGGGATCGCTGCAAGGCCTCTTTTGCTTCCTCAAGGGTTTGATAAGCCGTGATATCGCTTCCCGCTGCAGCCTGATGAAAAGCTTTTCCGACGAGGATGCCCTCTGTTAAGCCTTTTTCTTGGAGGAGGTCCACGATGCGACGATGGACCTTTTCTTCGTGATCCCCCATTTCGAGCATATCTCCTAAGATGAAGGCTTTTGGGCTCCCCTCCATGTTCAGGAAGCTTTCGATCGCTGCTTCCATGCTACTCGGATTGGCGTTGTAGGCGTCCAGTAGAAGAGCGTTGCGGTCCGTCCGTAAGAATTGAGAACGGTTGTTATCCGGTTCATAACTGGCGATCGCCGATTCCATCCGATCTTTTGGAACAGCAAAGTAGCTGCCGATACAGAGAGCCGCTAGGATGTTAGGGAGGTTGTAAGTTCCTATAAGAGAGCTTTTTAAACGAGAATGGGAAACGGGTTCCGTCCCCGTCCATTTCCATTCCAGCTCGAGATAGGGGTCTGCTTTCAATAGCTTTCCTTGCAGTTCTGCACCGGGCTGGGTACCATAATGGGTGCTGCTCAGCTTCATCTCCGCTTCCATGCGCCTGATGTCAGGGTCGTCGCTATGGAAAAAGCCATGGCCGTTCTTTCGGGATAGGTGCTCGATCAGCTCTTTGTTCCCCTGGAATACCCCTTCCCGATCCCCGAAACCCTCGAGGTGGTCGAGCCCGATATTGGTCACCAGGCCATGGGTGGGATCGCAGATCGATGCGAGCAGTTCGTTCTCCCCCGGGTGATTCGCACCGAATTCGAGAAGGGCCATATCATGATGGCTTTGGATAGAAAGGACCGAAAGAGGAAGGCCGATGTGATTGTTCAGATTTCCGGGGGTAGCAAAAAGGGTGTAATGCTCAGCAAGAGCTTTTGCCGTTAATTCCTTGGTGGTGGTTTTTCCATTGCTTCCGGTGATCGCTATCACCGGTATATCGAGCTGCTTCCGATGATGGCGGGCGAGGTCTTGAAGGGTTTTGAGGGGGTCTTCGACCTTGAAAGCCCGCTCGTTCTCGATCGAAGGGTCGCTGACCACCACCGCGCGGGCTCCTTTTTCAAGGGCATCTTCTGCGAATCGGTTCCCATCCTGTTTTTCCCCTTTTAAAGCAAAAAAGATGGATCCGGGTTTCAGGTCCCGGGTGTCTATTGTGACGCCTTCACTTTCTAGAAAAGCGTTATAGAGGGGTTCCAGATCCATGGGAAATAAAAAGAGCTGCCTCAAAAGCAGGGTGATCCCAGCTCTTGAGACAGCTCCTTATAAGACAGCTTTTTTCGATCAGCGCCCACCGAGTCCGACGGGACTACCCAAGCGGCTCATAGCGCAACGGAAGCCGATGGTCGCTTTCGCTTGGTCCTGCTGGAGGAAGCGTCGCGTTCCCGGGCTCATCCAATAAGCCCGATCCGCCCAGGATCCGCCTTTGTAGACCCTCGCCTTATCGTTGATAAGGGTGGTTTTGCTGAAATCGTACATGTAATTGTCGAGCTCCCCGTTTTCAGGGGGGGAGGTCCCTTTGAAATAAGTGCTCGACTTCTGGTCTCCGTCCAAATGGTTCCGGTGATCAGCGTATGTATAGTTGCGGCGGTTCAAGTTATCCTCGGCTTTGGTGCGCCGCTTCTTGATCTGACCGGGATTGCCATCGACGAACTCCACGATGTCCCGGAGAAGGATCGTAGCGAGTTGATAGTTCGGGTCATCCCTGGGGACCTCTTTCAACGCAAAGATCACGTTCTCCTGGAACTGCGTGTTAGCTTCAACTTCACTGCCCTCTTCTTTCAGTTCCTTGGCTGCTTTAGCGTTCTCGATAAGGGTCCCACTTATGAACTTCCCTCCATCGCTGGAAGGATTTTGGGGATTCATCCCGTTCTCCTCCATGAACTTTTTCAGGTGAGCGATCATGCCATCGATATCGTATGCGGGCATGTCCCTTTTTCGTTTGATGCCACCCCGAATGTTCCGTTCTTTCTCCTTGAAAATGTTCCCTCGGTGGGGGCTGAATTCGTTGGCATCCTTTCCGGTTAAGGGGCGATAAACGTCCATGGTCCACTCGCTGACGTTACCGGCCATATTGTAAAGGCCGTAATCGTTGGGCCAATAACTGTAAACGGGCGTCGTGATATCCCCTTTATCGTTCAGGTCGCCAGCTACACCCATGTAATCTCCTCTTCCACGAACGAAGTTGGCCTGGAAATCCCCTCGGAATTCTTCCTTCGGGTTCCTGACCCAGTGTCCGTTCCAGGGGTAAATGCGTTTGTCGACGATCCGTTCATTAAAGGTGTTCCCGATGAGAGCGTAAGCAGCGAACTCCCATTCCGCTTCAGTAGGGAGACGGTATTTGGGAAGAAGGATCCCGTCTTTCTTCTTCACATTCCGGTACTCCTTGTTGGGGTTGGGAGTAGGCTTCCCCTCGACGACCTTGCCGCTCTCGTATTGGTCGGCGTAATAAGATTCCGTGTCGAAATGGTCTTGATTGATCTGAGAAGGATTGTGTTTAAAGAGGCCTTCCCGGATCAGGATGAATTCATTGACACGGTCGGTCCGCCATTTACAGAATTCATTGGCTTGGAGCCAATTCACACCGACCACCGGATAGTCTCGATAAGAGGGATGCCGGAGGTAATGCTCCACATAGGGCTCGTTGTAACCCAATTTTCTCCGCCAAGCGTTGGTGTCGGGAAGGGCTTTTTCAACGATCTCGGGATAATCCGGACCGTAAACGCGGTTGAGCCAATAGAGGTACTCCAACCAGTGAAAGTTGGTGACCTCCGTTTCATCCATATAGAACGAAGAGACCGTTTTTCGCTGGGGAATGTTATTCCAGTCGAAATTGACGTCCTGTTCCTTTTGCCCCATGGTGAAGGTACCTCCTTGTACCAAGACCAGGCCTGGCCCGGTCTCTTGTTGGGCATAAGGGACCTTTTCAAAGCCCCCGTTCTTGGGGTCGTTGTAATTCCATCCCGTCACTCGGGATTTCTCATGACCGCATGAGATCGTGAGGAAGCAAACGCCTACGATCGCAAGGGCTCTTTTAGCTTGACGCATATTCATGGTCCTTCTACTTGCTTTCCGGAAATAATGAACTAAAAAGAGGGACAACTTATTGTCCTGAATTTTTTCCGATCCGGTGGACACTCGAAGTTGATCGTCAAAGATAACTCGTGTGCTCCGGCTGTTTCACCTCCAAGAGAGGATATCGTTACATCGTAACTGTAACCGAACTTGAACATTCCTTTTTCGAAACCGATCAAAGCGATAAAGGCATCGCGGTTCCGATACCAAAGGCCACCGACGATGGGGCCTTTCTT
>CAZOSO010000088.1:0-2662 GCA_964582635.1 uncultured Weeksellaceae bacterium
AGGCCTTCCCCCGAACAGGGGGCATCGATCAGGATCAGGTCGAAGCTTTCGGGAAGCTGTTCAGCGAAATGCTCGGGGTCGGCTTGGGTGATCGCGACATTAGGTTCACCCCATTTTCGCAACTGGTCCATAAGAACGGGAACTCGCTTTCCGATCGTTTCATTAGCGACCAAAAGGGAGCCTTCAGGAAGGGATGAAGCAAGATGGGTCGCTTTTCCCCCCGGTGCTCCACAAAGGTCCAGGACTTTAAGGGGGGTGGCTTCTCCTCGATAGAGCTCCTGAACGAGCGGTCCGATGACCGAGGAGCTCGCCTCTTGAACGTAGTAAGCTCCCGCATGGAAGAGCGGATCCCTTTCAAAAAGGGGGCGTTCCTGAAGAAAAAAAGCCTCGTGGGACCAAGGGACCGGTTGACCTATGGGCGTTCCGGGATATTTCTTCGGATGGATCCGAACGGACAAGGACGGTGGGTCGTCGACGATCTCCTTATAAGCTTCCAGTTCTTCTGGGAAACCGTGCTTTTGGTGGAACCTTTCCAGGGAACTCGGAAACCCTCGAAGTTCCCTTTTATTTTTTCTTTTCGCCGTCATTCCCGCCGGTCTTCCGGTAATGATAAACGAGCTTTCGAAAGCCTCCTCCCGTGTGTTCCCTCGCTTCTTTTTCTTCTTCTTGTTCCCGCATTTCATCCAATTCCCACTGGTAATAGGGACGCTGAGGTCCTTCTTTTCGGTAATGAAAAGCGAGCAGCACTCCTGCCATAGCTCCCATTAGATGGCTTTCCCAGGAGATGTTCTCTTTGTGCGGTAGGGGGAAGATGCCCCAGAACATGCTTCCGTAAAGAAAAGTGACGAGGAGGGAGATCGCGATCAATTTCTGTTCCCTTCGAAGCAGGCCGCTCACAAAGATGAAGGCCAGGACCCCGTAAACGAGGCCGCTGGCACCGATGTGGTAGCTATCACGTGCTGAAAGCCATATCCAAAGGCCGCTGAAGAGTTGGATGAACACGATCACCTGGAGGGCAAGGGGGCGGTAGAAGTAGAACATCGCCCAACCCAACACGAGGAGGGGCGCGCTGTTATTCAACAGATGCTGCCAACCTCCGTGGACAAGAGGGGCGGTGATGATCCCGATCATCCCTTCCCAATGGCCGGGATGGATGCCTAAGTAGTAGAGCGGTAGATCCGTGCTTTCCCCGAGGATATGGATCGCCCAGAGCAAAGCGACGAAGATGAAGGGGATCACCAAGGCGTTCAGGGCGCGGGTCCGACTCCTCTGTGTTTCTGTTCCCATCCCTTTTAGAGCCCTCGCTCTTTCTTGATCCGTTCATAGGCCTCTTGCACCTTTTGGAACTTCTCCTTGGCCGATTTCTGCACTTTTTCACCCTCGTGCCCCACTTTGTCCGGGTGGTATTTGACCGCCATTTTGCGATAAGCTTTCTTGACTTCTTCATTGCTCGCCTCTGGATCGACACCGAGGACCTTATAGGCGCTTTCCGTGTCTTTGTAGAACATCGCTTTGATCGACTCCTGGTCTTTGGGTTCGATCCCCAAATAGGAAGCGATCTGTTCGATCACGCCGACCTCGGCTTTATCCACGTGCCCATCGGCCCGTGCGATGCCGTAGAGATAATGGAGCAATTGGAGGCGGGAAGCGTATTGAATGTTGACGCGGATCCGTTGACAAACCTCTTGAAGCGGGATCTCTTTCTTCATGAGCTCCCGCAAAGTCTTCATGTGCTCACGCGTTTCCTCTACTCCGAACTGCTTGACGAAGAAATTCTTCACATAATCCAATTCCGCTTTCTTCACCGAATCGTCCGCACGCATGACCGCGGCCGATAACACGAGCAAGCTCATGGTGAAGTCGTTGGGACTGGTATAGCTTTCGTAGGGCATCCCAGCCCCTCGATCGTAGCGGATGACCTGCGTGTTATCGTAGATAGCTCCGATCGCGAAACCGATCAGGATCCCGATAATGTGATGGGTGAAAATGAACCCCAGCGCTGCCCCTATCCATTTGGCGTAGCCTTGCATCTAAATGCTTTAAAGAATGCTCAAAATTAAGAGAAGGGAAGGATAAAGCTTTTTCTTTTCCTCCATTCCTGTTCCCGCTGCTTCTTTATCGGAAATTTATAATTTTCGTGCCGGGTTATGCCTGAACCGTTTAAGATCATACCTCCAAGGATCCCCTCGGGGAACACCTATTTGTTCACGACGGATAGTGGGATGGAGTACGAGGTGCGTTTCGCCCGTAAGAAGCACGACCTTCTCTCGGCCACTGTGGCTTTTGGCGTCACCAATGAGGAATTCGAAGGGGAAGAGTACGTGGCGACCAATAAAGGGGAATTATACCGGGTCATGGCGACAGTGGTGGAAGTCGTGAAGATGTATCTGAAGGAGCATCCTCACATCCGGACCCTGGAATTCAGTGGTGAACCCACAGAAGACGAGGATGAGCGCTCGCAGACCACTCGTATCCGGCTTTACGAAAGATATCTCGGCAAGATCTTCGATGAGAACTGGGAACCGAGCATGGAGAACAACAAGATCGTGATGCGCAAGAAGCGGAGGTGATGCTTTTTTTATTGCGACCCCTTATTGGGGCCTGGCTTCCCTGAAAGGAGCAGGGGCTCTCTTCTCTACTGCTCGGGCTGTGTCCCGCTTTG
>CAZOSO010000088.1:2762-9389 GCA_964582635.1 uncultured Weeksellaceae bacterium
GAGGAGCGAGCAGTGATCGTGCTGGCCAATGTCTCAGCTACTCATAAGCGGACCGGAAACATCGACCGCTTGAGTGATAGCCTTCTTCGCTCCCTTTAAGGCTTATTCTTCGTGCTTAAGGACGATCTTCCCGAATTGTTCTTGTTCTTGGAGGGCTTCAAAAGCTTTTGGAGCTTCCTCGAGGGGAAAGGTTCGATCCACCTCGGGTGCGATCCGGTGAGCGATAACTTGCTCGAGCATATCGCGGAAGTCTTGGTCAGAGCCCATCGTGCTCCCCAATAAAGAGAGTTGTTTCCAAAAGATCGGCTGAGGGAGAAGGTCTGGAATAGCCCCTCGTGTACCCCCGTAGAAGACTACTCGCCCCCCTCCGGCGGCAAGATCGATCAGGCGCTTGAAATCCTCCCCACCGGCACTGTCGAGAATGAGGTCGAAACGCCCTGCTTCTTTTTTCAATCCTTTTTCCCAATCTTCCGTTTTGTAATTCGCTCCCCCTTTCGCACCGATCTTCTTGGCCTGTTCGAGCTTTTCATCGCTGCCGGAAGTGACGTAGACCTCGGCCACTGTGGGTAGGGCTAGTTTAAGGGCGGTTTGGGCCACACCACCGCCGATCCCGGTGATCAGCACCTTATCCCCTTGGCCCAGTTCTCCTCTGTAAAAGAGTGCTCGATAAGCTGTTAAACCCGCCAGGGGCAGGGCCGCAGCTTCTTCGATGCTCAAATGGGCAGGAACAGGATGGAGATATTTCGTGTGGATCTTGAAGTACTCGGCAAAGGTCCCCTCGTCCGGATTTCCCAATACCCGGAACTCTTTCGATTGCACTCTTTGATCGTCCCCCCAATCGAGGCCGGGATTGATCAGGACGGATCGGCCCAGCCACTCCTCGGAACATCCAGGACCAATGGCTTCCACAGTCCCGACTCCGTCCGATCCAAGCGTGGAGGGAGCGGTGATCCCCGGATAAAGGCCTTGAGTGACATAAAGGTCCCGGTGATTGAGGGCTGATGCTTGGATCTTGATCAGGGCTTCTTCTTCACCGGGTTCCGGTTTTTCGATATCCCGGACTTCAATAGGGGCGTTGTATTGGATGAGTCTTGCTGCTTTCATGGATGCATCGGCTTTCTCAGTGCAAGTTTGACCATTTTTCTAAAGGAACTTCAACCTTTTGTGAAGGAATAAACCTTTTCAGGGGTTGCGCAGTGGTCCAATACGATGTCGTGATCTCCAACGTCTTCGATCCGTTCGACCGGATCGAAAAAAGAGAGGCCGACCTTGATGACATCTTCGCGACAGGCTTCCAGGAAATGATCGTAAAACCCGGCTCCATATCCCACGCGGTCCCCCTGACGGTCGTAAGCGAGAAGAGGAAGGATCACGATATCGATCCGCTCTTCGGGGATCGGGGTTCCTTCTTCGGGTTCCGGGATGCCCATTTCATTCGTAATAACAGCGGTATGTGGCTCAAGGAGGTAGTGCTCCATTCGGCCTTCCTGGAAATCCGTTCTGGAAACAACGATGTGGACCCCTTTGCGTTCCCGGAGGGCTTGGACCAAGGGCCAGGTGTTCACCTCTTTGTTCCTCTCGATCGGGAGGAAAATGTGCACATAATGGACTTCCTGCTCCAGACCATCGAAGAAGTCCAGGAAGCGATGGACGACCTCCTGGGAACGGCTTTCAACTTCCTGAGGGTTGAGTTCTGAGCGCTTTTGGCGATAGCGTTTTCGGAGTTCGGCTTTTTTCATGAAGGGGCAAAGGAAACAAGATCCGACCTGTCAGGTTTCGAAACCTGACAGGTCGGGTTAGCTCACTTTCTTCAACAAGTACAGCCATACATGGATCTTTCCCATCACCAACTCCCGTTCCTCCAGGGTTTTAAATCCTCCGTGCTTTTCCAGGACCTCTCGGAAGAGGCCTTTTTTCATGACTAAGATGCTCATGCGGCCTTCTTTTTGGAGTACTTGCCAGGCCTCTTGAAGGAATTGGCTGTAAAGCTGATAGAAGTCGATCCGAGCTCCCATTTGGAGACCATAGGGAGGATTGGTGGCTATATATCGGATGCTTTCGGGGGGATGAACGGAATGCAGGTATCGGGCGTCCAGCTCCCGAAGGTCCACCCTTTCTCGCACTCCGAATGCTCGCAGGTTCCGATCCGCTCCGGGGATGTTGCGGGGAAAGTTGTCGCTCCCGTATAAGGACATTTTCGGAAAAACGGAGGCGGCTTCGTTCAGTACGGTCCCCGATCCGCAAAAAGGGTCCAGGAGCGGCCCTTCTTCCTCTTCTTCTGCCTCCAGCGCTTGAAGAAGAGCATAGGCAATGTTCCCTTTCAAAGCGATCCGAGGTAGGAAGGGGCGGCCTCGTTTGCTCAGGGGGGAACGGGTCCATTGAAGTCCGATCCGGCAAGCCTTTTCGTAAATATCCACCCGGAAATGAAAGGTGAAATTTTCAAGATCGACAGGTAGCCCATAGTTTTCTTGGATCGCTGCCCCGGCTTCTTGGAGCACCTCCATGCTCGAAAACGGATGCTCTCCCAAGCGATCGCAACTGACCCGAAAGGGTTCCTCAGGATGAGCTCTGAATTCGGGGATCTGGATCTCGGAGATCCTCTGTCGGATAGCGCTCAATTGCTCAGAACCCGGTTCAGGGAGTTGGAACAGGTCCAACTCTTTAAGAACGTGATGGATGCTCCTGAGCCCAAAGAGTAGGTCCTGAGTTTCTTCGCTGGCGCTTTGAAAGCGTGCTTCGACCGTTCCAGCATGACCGGTGGGGCATTTTTTGATGGCAGGGGCTTCCCATCCTCTTTTCGCGCATTTTTGGAGAAGCTCTTTTTCCACCGTCGCTTCGATGCCGGGGTCCGTGCTCAAAAGGATGTTCAAGGATGAAGGGGTTTCCAAGTGGAGAAAGCCTATAAGTTCCGCGATAACTGTTGCTATCGGATGCAAAGATGGGGTCGGATCCGGAAAGCTGTTCCGAACTGGCCCGATGCTTTTTCTGTCTTATCGCATTTCTCTATATTGGCTTCAAAATAATGAGCTCTTATGAGTCTGCAAGTGATCGGAGCTGGATTTCCCCGCACAGGGACCACTTCATTGAAAGCTTCTCTCGAGGGGTTGGGTTATACCAAATGCCATCACATGAAGGAGCTTTTCATGGAGCCCGATACGTTGCCGTACTGGCAGGAATTGAGGGATAAAGGGACCACCGATTTTGAAACCCTTTTCGAGGGTTTTCGAGCGGCAGTGGACTTTCCGGCCTATCCTTTCTACAATGAATTGATGGCCCAGTATCCAGAGGCTAAAGTGATCTTGACCGTACGGGATTTCGATCGATGGTACGACAGTGCTTATCGGACCATTTGGCAAGTGGATCCTCAAGGGCTTCGTGAAAGGCTCTCTTTATGGTATCGGAGAACCACGAACCCCCAGGTTCGGAAAGCTTGGGAATGTATCCGTTTTTTCAAAGACTACTTTTGGAAGGGGACTATGCAAGGTCGTTTTCTGGACCGCTCTTTTGCTAAAGAAGTCTATGATGCCCATATCGAGAAGGTAAAAGCGGATGTGCCTTCGGATAAGCTTCTTGTCTACGACGTAAAGGAAGGTTGGGAACCCCTTTGCAGCTTTCTCGGAACCGAAGCTCCAAAAGAGGATTTCCCGGAACTCAACAAGAAGGAGAATTTCCATGAAATGCTCCGAGGTCTTCTTAGCGGAAAAATGAACTGATGCGTAGCGGGAATCGCATCCTTCAAGGCCTCTTTCTTCTCCTTCTAATGAGCGGATGCGGCAAGAGTGCCGATGAACCATTCGAGGAAGCACCAGAACTGACCAAGGACCCGAACGGGATCGCTCCCCTTACCGCCCGTTGGGATTTTCGGACAGAAGAAGCTTGTCGGGCCAGGGTCAAGGTGTTCGGATCGCCTTCCGTGGAACATCGTTTTGAGGGGGTCAAAAAAAAGCACCGTTTACCGGTCGCCGGCCTTTATCCGGACACGGTCAATCGTGTTATGCTCGCCCTCGAGAATAAAGAAGGAAAGGAGATTTGGAGGGATACGGTCGAGGTCCGGACCGGTCCCCTTCCGGATTTTTTCCCTCGGATCGAGGTTGACACGGTAGATACGACCCATGTTTCAGAAAACTTCATTCAAGGGGACTTTGCTCTGGGTGATAGTGGGGCCTTCCATTCGATGCCTTTTATGATGGATCGTGAAGGGAACGTACGTTGGTACCTCGATCTTCATTTTTTCGGAGCCTTGGCAGTGCCCCTAAGAAGGCTCGAGAACGGCCATTTTGTAGCAGCCTCGGACAATAAAGTCTGCGAATTGGATCTTTTGGGAAATAAGCTCCAGCAGTGGAAACTTCCGCGTTTTAAGATCCATCATGAGATCAAGGAGCTGCCGGATGGGGATCTTCTGATGGCAGCGAGCATGGATGACAAGGATAGCAGCAGCATCCTCATAGAAGGGGAGGTCTCTGCATCGATCAATGACCGTTTGATCCGCTTCGACCGCGAAAAAGAAGCGGTTGTAAGGGAGTGGGATATGCGTCAAGTGCTCGACGTGGATCGAAAAGCTCAAGCCAAAGAAGCGAACAAAGATTGGGTTCATGTCAATGCGATCGAGTACATGGAGGAGGATTCCACACTTCTCGTATCCTCAAAGAAGCAAGGGGTGTTCAAGATCACGCGGGACAATCAGCTTCGTTGGATCCTCGCACCTCACAAAGGATGGGGAAAAGCTGGCCCGCTGGGAAGAGGTCCCGATACCCGAAAGAAACTGCTTCGAGCGGTGGATAGCAGTGGAGCTCCTTATCCTCAAAAGGTCCAGATGGGGGAAGAACGTGCCAAAGGGTTCGATTGGCCCTGGGGGCAACATGCTCCTTTCCTTATGGAGAACGGGGATATCATGCTCTTCGACAACGGATTCCTTCGCCAGTACGAAAAGTGGAAAAACGGTTATTCCCGGGCTGTTCAATACCGCGTGAACGAGTCGAAAGGTACCGTTCGCCAAATATGGTCGTTCGGGAGGGAGAAAGGGAAACCCTTTTACTCAGCCATCATCTCCGATGTGGACCGCTTGGAAGACACCGGGAACCTGCTCATCACCTTCGGGACCATCGATCATGAGGACGAACATTTCGCGAGGATCCTTGAAATAAGCTACCCCGGTCAACGTCCCTGTTTCCAAGCAAAACTCCATTTCAAGGATCTAAGGGGAAGTGGAGCCTTTGAATGGGGGGAGTTCGATATCCTGTACCGCAGTGAGCGGATGGCCCTTTATCCTTAAGAGCTCTCTATCCCTTCAATTAAAGAACTTGCTGTTCCATTGATCCGCGCTGAACTCTTTGGAGGTCGTAACACCGTAGACCAGCGTGGCCGTCAGGAAAAAGCTCGATAAGAGGAAAAAGCTCAAAGCCCGGAACAGGACGATAAGCTCTTGGGTGGTAGCCCCTTCTCCTGCGTGAAAGAAATGGGCGGGTAAAAGAAGGCTGATGAGGAAAGAGAGCAAGGCACAGGAGGCTATAAGAGTGCCTAAATTCCGAAAAGGGAAATGGAGCATTTTTCGCCAGGGAGAAAGCTCTTTACCCCAACTGTGTAGCAGGTAGAACCTTCCCTTTCCAAGGTATGCGAATAGAAGCGGGTCTTTTTGGCTGTCCTGAAGTTGAAAGCGCTCGCTGGGTGCGATGATCCGCAGGTCTTCGATCTGCTCCCCGACCCGCTTTTCGAAGTTCTTGACGGCTTGCACGGCCTCATAAGGGAGGTCTCCTTTGAAAAGCCGAGTGCTTAGGAAACGGAGGCGATACTTGATGCAAAGGCTACGGATCGCCCTTTCTGAAAAGACCTGTTCGGCATCTTCCTCCCCGACTTCGATAGGTGCTCCCTCTTTGGGGCGTGCTTGTCTGATCCGTTCGAGGATCCGTTCATCCTCTTTTTCGCCTTTTCGGATCAGTTCCTCCGCTTCCTGGAGGAGTTCCGCTTCACTGGAAAGGCGCTCCTCTTCCTTCTGAAGGTCTCTGAGGAGCTCATTGTTCCGAACCTTCATCGTTGAACGCTTTTAAGACGCTTGTTCCTTAACGGTCTTTTAACGCATTAACCGATCGAAGCTCTTCTTTGTTCGACATCTTTCGATCGGGGCTCCATTCTCGAATATAGCGATTCGCGGGTGAAAGGTCATCATGCCGCTTCCTCTTGCTCTTCTTCCTTTATGGCCCGCATGCGGGGCTCCGGGATGAACTTCCATACGGTGAAGCCCATTCCCAGGATGAAGAAAGCCCCGATGAGCGTGTTGCTTAAATAGCCGGCATAAGCGAAAGCAGGTCCGGCAATGCTTCCTCCAAGACCGTATCCCATTTGCCCGATGGCCATCATGAGGCTCATGGTGGCTCCGCGTCTGTTGTCGGGTACCAGTGCTGTGGTAAGGGCTTGAAGCGGGCTTATCCGCATCGCGATCAGGATCATCGTGAGGAAAAAGAGGGGATAAGCCACCCAGAATTGATGGACCACCAAAGTAGTGGATACCATAATGATGGCAAACCCCGCGCAAGAGATCAGGATCATCCCTTTTCTGCCGATCAGGTCCGATAGCCTTCCCGCTTGCGGTCCGGTCATGACGTTCGCGATCCCTCCGATGAAGAAAAGGGA
>CAZOSO010000089.1:0-9302 GCA_964582635.1 uncultured Weeksellaceae bacterium
GAGCAGCGGTCTCCAAAACCGCAGGTTGCGGGTTCGAGTCCTGCTACCCGTGCCTTAAAGGATCGAGTTCATGATAACGAGGATCCGAACATACGTCCATGAAACCGTTCAGGAGCTGCTTCATAAAGTATCCTGGCCTTCCTGGAAGGACTTGCAGAACAGCGCGATCATCGTGTTGGTCGCTTCTGTTCTGATCGCTTTGGCGATCTTTGTCATGGACTATGTCTTCGGGGTGAATTCCCCGGATTCTCCCTGGCGAGGGCTCCTCGGCTATATTTACGAGATCCTGCAAACTGAGTGAGCGGTACGGATCCTATGAGCGAAGAAACGCAGAACAGCCAAGAACAAAATGTCCAGAGTCCACGGAAGTGGTATGTAGCGCGCGTGATCAGTGGGCAGGAAAAGAAGGTGAAGAAAAAGATCGAGATCGAAGTGGAGCGCCTCGGACTTCAAGACCAGGTCTCCCAGATCCTGATCCCGACCGAAAAGGTCTACCAGATCCGGAACGGGAAAAAGGTGAGCAAGGAACGCAATTTCTTCCCCGGATACGTTCTGATCGAAGCGGACCTTCAAGGAGAAGTTCCTCACGCGATCAAGAACGTGAGCGGCGTTATCGGTTTTCTGGGCTCTGAAGAAGGCGGCGATCCGAGCCCGCTCCGCGATAGCGAGATCAATCGGATCCTCGGTAAGGTCGACGAGGCCCAGGAAGGAGAAGAGGAAGTGAATATTCCCTTTATGGTCGGGGAGAGCGTCCGCGTCATCGATGGACCCTTTACCGACTTCAGTGGGGTGATCGAAGACATTAACGAGGAAAAGAAAAAGCTCAAAGTGATGGTGAAGATCTTCGGAAGGAAGACACCGCTCGAGCTCAGTTATATGCAAGTTGAAAAAGAAAGTTGAACATCCCTCCTGAAAGGAGCGTAAGTACCGCTTTGTCATGGCCAAGGAAGTAGCAGGACTGATCAAACTTCAGATCAAAGGGGGGCAGGCGAACCCGTCCCCACCCGTTGGACCCGCTCTCGGTGCCAAGGGGATCAACATCATGGAATTCTGCAAAGCCTTTAATGCAGAGACCCAGGATGAAGGAGGGAAGATCCTCCCGGTGGAGATCACCGCTTATACGGACGGCTCCTTCGAGTTCATCGTTAAAAAGCCGCCCGTCCCTATCCAGATCATGGAAAAAGCAAAGATCCAGGGAGGATCGGGTGAACCCCACGCTAAGAAAGTCGGAGCCATTACCTGGGACCAGGTAAAGGAGATCGCTGAAGAGAAAATGCCCGATCTGAACTGCTTCAGTATCGAACCGGCCATGAAAATGGTCGCGGGTACCGCCCGGAGCATGGGCGTGAACGTCAAAGGAACGCGTCCCTTCTGAATAAGTTATAGCAAGGACCATGGCTAAGTTGAGCAAAAAACAAAAAGCAGCGCGCGAAGCCTTCGATAGCAACGAGGTCTATAGCCTTCCCAAGGCTTGTGAGATCCTCAAGGAGATCGCGAACAAGAATTTCGACGAGAGCGTGGATGTTGCCATCCGCCTCGGGGTCGATCCGCGTAAATCCGATCAAATGGTAAGAGGATCGGTGAACCTCCCCCATGGGACGGGGAAAGATATGCGCGTTCTTGCCCTCTGCAACCCGGATAAGCAACAAGAGGCTCAGGATGCAGGGGCCGATCACGTGGGACTCGATGATTACATCGAGAAGATCAAAGAAGGATGGACCGATGTGGACGTGGTCGTGACCACCCCGGATGTGATGCCGAAGGTCGGTCAATTGGGGAAAGTGCTCGGACCGCGAGGCTTGATGCCCAACCCCAAAACCGGTACGGTGACCATGGAGATCGGTAAAGCGGTGGAAGCTGCTAAAGCCGGAAAGGTCGACTTTAAAGTCGATAAATACGGGATCGTCCATGCGACCGTCGGAAAAGCTTCTTTCAAACCCGAACAACTTCAAGAGAATACGAAAGAACTTATCAATACCGTGGTCCGGAACAAGCCATCCGGTGCGAAAGGGACCTATTTGCGTAGCGTTCACCTTTCCAGCACCATGAGCCCCGGTATCGAGGTTGAAGCTAGAAGCTACTGAAGCCCCGAACGATAAACGAGGATCCATGACCCGAGAAGAGAAGGACGCACTGATCGAAAACTTGCAAGGACGTTTGGAGTCCAACGAGGTGATCTACCTCGCGGATACGTCCGAGCTGAATGTGGAGCATACCAATAAGCTCCGCAAGCATTGCTACGATAACAACATCTCCCTCCAGGTCGTCAAGAACACCTTGCTTCAAAAAGCCCTGGAACGAACGGAGGCCAAGGACCTGACCGAGTTGATAGAGACTTTGGAAGGTCCGACCTCGGTCATGTTCGCCGAAAAAGGGAATGCCCCGGCGAAGGTGATCCGGGAATTTCGAAAGGACTTTTCGAAACCGCTCCTGAAAGGAGCTTATATCGAAGAAGAGATCTACAAGGGCGATGATAAACTGCAGGATCTGGCCGAACTGAAATCCCGTGAAGAACTCATCGGGGATATCGTCGGGCTTCTGCAATCGCCCACCAAAAATGTTATTTCGGCCCTTCGATCGGGCGGGAACAAACTCTCGGGGATCCTTAAGAGCCTCGAGGAACGCAACCAAGAATAAAAAACGGATCCAACAGGGAACACCCTGCCGATCATAAACGCGCACCAATCTAAAATCGACGAACAATGGCGGACGTTAAAGAACTAGCCGATCAGCTCGTCAACCTCAGCGTCAAGGAGGTCAACGAGCTCGCTGATTACCTGAAAGAAGAGTATGGCATCGAACCCGCCGCCGCAGCTCCTGCTGCAGCTCCCGCAGCTGCCGGAGGTGGCGACGAAGGCGGAGGCGAAGAGAAGAGCGAATTCGATGTCGTTCTTAACAACGCCGGAGAATCCAAACTCGCTGTCGTTAAGCTTGTGAAGGAGATCACCGGTGTTGGCCTCAAGGAAGCAAAAGGAATGGTCGACGAAACGCCCAAACCCCTCAAGGAAGGCGTTCCCAAAGAAGAAGCTGAGCAACTCAAATCCCAGCTCGAAGAAGCAGGAGCCGAGATAGAACTTAAGTGATAGAGGCGCTGCTCAGCTTCTTTTTCAGAGCTTCGGGCCTCCTCCGCGGAAATCCGTGTGAGGGATGGTCCGATCTCGTCATGGAGGGAACTGTCCTTCCATACCCATCGACCGTTATCGCTTTCGAACCAAAACCCCACGACCTTGGCAACCCTGGAAAAAACGCCTGAACGGGTCGACTTCTCGTCCTCAAACGCAAAGATCGAGTATCCGGATTTTCTCGAGATCCAGCTCCGGTCCTTTCGCGAATTCTTTCAATTGGATACCAATCCAGAGAACCGCGAACAGGAAGGGCTCTTCAAGGTCTTTAACGAGAATTTCCCGATCACCGATACGCGGAACCAGTTCGTTCTCGAATTCCTCGATTATTTCGTAGATCCCCCACGGTATACGATCGAAGAATGTATCGAGCGCGGATTGACCTATTCCGTGCCCCTTAAAGCGAAACTCAAACTCTACTGCACGGACCCCGAGCACGAAGATTTCGAAACCATCGTCCAGGACGTTTACCTCGGTACGATCCCTTATATGACACCGAAAGGATCTTTCGTCGTCAACGGGGCCGAGCGCGTGATCGTCTCGCAGCTTCACCGTTCCCCTGGGGTTTTCTTCGGACAGAGCATGCACGCGAACGGGACCAAGCTTTATTCCGCGCGCGTCATCCCCTTTAAAGGGTCCTGGATCGAATTCGCTACGGATATCAATAGCGTGATGTACGCTTACATCGACCGGAAGAAAAAGCTTCCGGTCACCACGCTGCTCCGTGCGATCGGATATGAAAGCGATAAGGACATCCTCAACATCTTCGGTCTCGCCGAAGAAGTGAAGGTCAATAAGACGAACCTCAAGAAATGCTTGGGGCGCAAACTCGCCGCGAGGGTGCTCCGCTCCTGGGTCGAGGATTTCGTCGATGAGGATACCGGCGAGGTGGTCTCGATCGAGCGCAATGAGGTGGTGATCGATCGGGAGACCGTGCTCGAGGAACAGCACATCGATCAGATCATCGATTCGGGGGCCAAAACGATCATCCTCCACCGAGAGGATATCAATACCTCCGATTACCACATCATTTACAACACCCTTCAAAAGGATACCTCGAACTCGGAGAAAGAAGCTATCGAGCATATCTATCGACAGCTTCGGAACGCGGAGCCGCCCGATGAGGAAACCGCACGGGGTATCATCGATAAACTCTTCTTCTCCGAGACCCGATATGATCTTGGAGAGGTCGGCCGGTATCGGATCAATAAGAAGCTCGAGCTCGATATCCCCGAGGATACCAAGATCCTTACCAACGACGATATCATCGCGATCATCTCTTACTTGATCAAGTTGATCAATTCCCGGACCGAGATCGATGATATCGACCACTTGAGCAATCGTCGGATCCGAACGGTCGGTGAACAGCTCTACAACCAGTTCGGGGTCGGCTTGGCCCGTATGGCCCGCACGATCCGTGAACGAATGAACGTTCGCGATAACGAGGTCTTTACGCCGACCGACCTGATCAACGCCAAAACCCTTTCCTCGGTCGTGAACTCCTTCTTCGGGACGAACCAGTTGTCCCAGTTCATGGACCAGACGAACCCACTAGCAGAGGTCACCCACAAACGAAGGGTCTCTGCCCTCGGTCCGGGAGGGCTTTCTCGGGAAAGGGCAGGTTTCGAAGTACGGGACGTCCACTATACGCACTATGGCCGCCTTTGTCCGATCGAGACGCCGGAGGGACCGAACATCGGTCTGATCTCTTCCCTTTGCGTATACGCCAAGGTCAACCGCCTCGGCTTCATCGAAACGCCCTATCGAGAGGTTGAGCAGGGAAAGGTCCAACTCACCAAGGATAAGGTGAAGTATCTGAGCGCCGAAGAAGAGGACGACATGATGATCGGCCAGGCTAACGCCAAGGTCGACGACAAAGGGAATTTCCTTACTGAAAAGGTGAAAGCCCGTAAAGAAGGAGAATTCCCCGTGGTCGAGAGCGATAAGCTCGACCTTATGGACGTGGCCCCGAATCAGATCGCTTCGCTCGCTGCTTCCATGATCCCCTTCCTCGAGCATAACGATGCGAACCGAGCGCTTATGGGATCGAACATGCAGCGGCAAGCTCTCCCGCTCGTTCGGGCCCAATCCCCGATCGTAGGTACGGGTCTGGAGAAGCAGGTCGCCGAGGATTCCCGCGTTCTGATCAATGCGGAAGGGGAAGGTACCGTTCGGTATGTCGATGCCAATGAGATCACGATCGAATACGATCGGGAGGAAGAGGATGAGATGGTCAGTTTCGACGATAACTCCAAGACCTATAAGCTCATCAAATTCCAGAAGACGAATCAGAACAGCTGTATCAACCTTAAGCCCATCGTTAAAAAAGGCGAACGGGTCCGAAAAGGCCAGGTGCTCTGTGAAGGGTATGCTACCGAAAAAGGTGAGCTCGCAATGGGGAGCAACCTTAAAGTGGCTTTTATGCCCTGGAAAGGGTACAACTTCGAGGACGCCATCGTTGTATCCGAACGCTTGGTGAAGGACGATGTCTTCACTTCCATCCACCTCGACGAATACTCCCTCGAAGTGAGGGATACGAAACGAGGAATGGAAGAGCTGACGCCCGACATCCCCAACGTGAGCGAAGAAGCGACGAAGGACCTCGATGAGAACGGACTGGTCCGCGTCGGAGCCGAAGTAGGTGAAGGGGATATCCTGATCGGAAAGATCACGCCGAAAGGCGAGTCCGATCCTTCCCCTGAAGAAAAGCTCCTGCGTGCTATTTTCGGGGACAAGGCCGGAGATGTGAAGGACGCTTCCCTCAAGGTGCCGCCCTCCGTGGGAGGTGTCGTGGTGGACAAAAAGCTCTTCTCCCGAGCTGTCAATAAGAACGATAAGAACAAAAAGAAAGAGAAAACAGCCCTCGAACAGCTGGATAAACAGCACGAGAAGGATGTGGCCGATCTCAAGGACCGCCTTCTGGATAAGTTGATGAACCTCCTCCAGGGCAAGAGCTCGCAAGGAGTAGAGAACTACTACAAGGAGGAACAGATCAAGAAAGGGGTCAAATTCAGCAAGAAGACCCTCCAGAAGCTCGATTTTGTCACTGTGGACCCCGACGGGTGGACCAAGGATGATAAGACGAACGAGCTCGTTAAAAAGTTGATCCACAACTACAACGTGAAGCTCAACGAGATCGTGGGTCACTACAAGCGGGACCGCTTCCAGATGACCGTCGGGGATGAACTTCCCTCCGGGATCATCAAGCTGGCCAAGATCTTCCTCGCTAAGAAGCGAAAGCTCAAAGTGGGGGATAAAATGGCCGCTCGCCACGGGAACAAAGGGATCATCGCTAAGATCGTTCGCGAAGAGGATATGCCCTTCCTGCAGGACGGAACGCCGGTGGACATCGTGCTTAGTCCCCTCGGAGTGCCTTCCCGCATGAACCTCGGTCAGATCTATGAGACCGTTCTCGGTTGGGCAGGCGAGCAATTGGGGATCAAATTCTCGACCCCGATCTTCGACGGTGCATCTCTCGACGATATCCAGTCCTACACGAAGAAGGCCGGACTCCCCGAGTTGGGTAGAACGCAACTATTGGACGGGGAAACGGGCGAACCCTTTGACCAAGAGGCTACTGTGGGAGTGATCTACGTGCTGAAGTTGAGCCATATGGTCGAGGATAAGATGCACGCCCGCTCCATCGGACCTTACTCGCTCATTACACAGCAACCATTGGGAGGTAAGGCACAATTCGGTGGACAGCGTTTCGGAGAGATGGAGGTTTGGGCTCTTGAAGCCTATGGTGCCTCCAATGTTCTCCAGGAAATGCTAACGGTGAAATCCGACGACGTCCAGGGACGGGCAAAAGCCTATGAGACGATCGTAAAAGGAGAGAACTTGCCCAAACCAGGTATCCCCGAGTCTTTCAACGTGCTGCTGCACGAACTTCAGGGGCTCTGCCTCAATATATCCCTCGACAGTAAGGACAACGAATAAGAAAAGACCCTGAACGGCCTTTTCTCGTTCAAAGCTCATTTAGGACCATGGCCCAGAAAAAGGATCAACAACATAAGGACAGCGACTTCGATAAGGTCACTGTAAGCCTCGCTTCTCCGGAACAGATCCTCGAGAATTCTTTCGGGGAGATCACCAAACCGGAGACGATCAACTATCGCACCTATAAGCCCGAAATGGAGGGCTTGTTCTGCCAACGGATCTTCGGTCCGGTCAAGGACTACGAATGTCACTGCGGCAAGTACAAGCGCATCCGGTATAAAGGGATCATTTGCGACCGTTGCGGGGTCGAAGTGACCGAAAAGAAAGTGCGTCGGGAACGGATGGGACATATTTCCCTTGTCGTTCCGGTCGCTCATATCTGGTACTTCCGTTCCCTCCCCAACAAGATCGGTTACCTCCTCGGATTGCCCACGAAAAAGCTCGATCAGGTCATCTATTACGAGCGTTACGTGGTCATTCAACCCGGACAGGCCACCGATAAGGAAGGGAACGCCCTCCAGTACATGGATTTCCTGACGGAGGATGAATACCTCGACATCCTGGACAAACTCCCCAAGGAGAACCAGTATCTCGAGGACGGGGATGAGAACAAGTTCATCGCCAAGATGGGGGCTGAAGCCCTCCACGACCTTTTGAAAGGCTTGGATCTGGACGATCTCTCCTTCCAGCTTCGTCACAAGGCCAACACGGAAACTTCTCAACAGCGGAAGAACGAGGCTTTGAAGCGTCTCCAGGTCGTTGAATCCATTCGGGACGCGAACAAGCGGATGAAGAACAACCCCGAGTGGATGATCGTCAAAGTGGTGCCGGTCATCCCACCCGAGCTTCGTCCCTTGGTGCCGTTGGACGGTGGACGATTCGCGACCTCCGACCTCAACGACCTTTATCGACGGGTCATCATCCGGAACAATCGCCTGAAGCGCTTGGTCCAGATCAAAGCCCCTGAAGTGATCCTTCGGAATGAGAAGCGGATGCTCCAGGAGGCTGTGGACTCCCTCTTCGATAACAGCCGGAAATCGAGCGCGGTCAAAACGGACGCGAACCGTCCCCTCAAGTCCTTGAGCGATAGTTTGAAAGGAAAGCGGGGGCGCTTCCGTCAGAACCTTCTCGGGAAACGGGTCGATTACAGTGCCCGTTCCGTCATCGTGGTCGGTCCGGAACTCAAACTTCACGAATGCGGGATCCCGAAGGATATGGCCGCGGAGCTTTTCAAACCCTTTATCATCCGGAAGATGATCGAAAGGGGTATTGTGAAGACCGTGAAGTCCGCCAAGAAGATCGTGGATAAGAAGGACCCCGTGGTGTGGGATATCCTGGAGAACGTGTTGAAATCGCATCCCATCCTTCTGAACCGGGCGCCGACGCTTCACCGCTTGGGGATCCAGGCCTTCCAGCCCAAGTTGATCGAAGGCAAGGCCATTCAATTGCATCCCCTCGCTTGTACCGCATTTAACGCCGACTTCGACGGGGACCAGATGGCCGTTCACGTTCCGTTGGGGAATGCTGCCATCATGGAGTCGCAGCTTTTGATGCTCTCTTCTCACAACATCCTGAATCCGGCTAATGGGGCTCCCATTACCGTTCCCTCTCAGGATATGGTGCTCGGCCTTTATTATATCACCAAAGGGCGGCCGAGCATCGAGGAGAACCCCACCAAAGGGGAAGGGATGCGCTTCTATTCCCCGGAAGAGGTGCGGATCGCCTTCAACGAGGGCAAGGTCGACCTTCACGCTTATATCAATGTCCAAGCACCGGTGGATGAAGGAGGGAGCCTCCAGGAAAAGATGATCGAGACCACGGTGGGACGCGTCCTCTTCAATGAGGTCGTTCCCGATGAGGTCGGTTTTGTGAACGAGGTCCTCAACAAAAAGGCGCTCCGGGACGTGATCGGTAAAGTGCTCAAACGGATGGGCGTTGCTGCTACTTCCCGCTTCCTCGACCAGATCAAGGATATGGGGTATTACAACGCCTTCCGGGGTGGGCTTTCCTTTAACATCGAGGATGTGATCGTCCCCCAGGAGAAGGAGCAGATGGTCAAGGAAGCTTCTGATGAAGTGGACAACGTGATGGCCAACTACAACATGGGGCTGATCACGAACAACGAGCGCTACAATCAGATCATCGACATCTGGACCCATACCAACTCTTCGTTGACCGAGAAGCTCATGAAGCGCCTCGAGGAGGACAAGCAAGGGTTCAACTCGATCTATATGATGTTCG
>CAZOSO010000090.1:0-9293 GCA_964582635.1 uncultured Weeksellaceae bacterium
ACGCCTCCAGCTATGATGCAATCGGAGATGCCGGCATCGATCTTCGAAGCCGCGATAGCGATGGTCTCGAGTCCCGACGCGCAGTAACGGTTGACCGTCATGCCGGGAACCTTTTCCGTATCGAGGCTCATCAGGGAGATCATCCGACCCACGTTCAAGCCTTGTTCAGCTTCTGGGGTTGCGTTCCCGACGATCACATCATCGATCTTGTTGTGGTCGAAATCCGGCATTTCCTGATCGAGCATGCCGCGAATGGTCTCGGCAGCAAGGTCATCGGGGCGCTTGAAGCGCAGGGAACCCTTTGGGGCTTTGCCAACGGCGCTTCTTTTAAGGGTTACGATGTAGGCGTTCATCTAAATTTCATTTTTTTCTCCTTGTTCCTCTGTGCTCTCTTTACCTCCTCTGCGTTCTCCGTGGTTTCATTGCTTCAGGTGGAAGTTCCATGTTGGCCTTTAACCACAGAGAGCTCAGAGAATGCACAGAGCACACGGAGGAGCTGTTCATATCAATTCCGCAACGGTTTCCCGGTCTTCGCGATGCTCTCCATCCGTTTCAAGGTCTTTTGTTCTCCGCAGAGCTCGAGGAAAGCCCGTCGCTCAAGATCGAGCAGATAACTCTCGGAAACCTCCGTGATCTCGGATAACGGACCTCCACAGATCACATGCCCCAACTTCTCAGATATCTTTTGATCATGGTCCGTTATGAAATTCCCGGAACGCATCGTGTCCGCTCCGCTATAGACGATGCCGAGCCCTTCATTCCCGAGGACCCGTATATCCTTGCGCTCACTGGGCTGAACATAGCCTTTCTCCGCCATTTCCAGAACAGCCTTTTTGGCCACCCGGAACTGGTGATCCCGGCTCACGACCACTTCATCCTGTCCTCTGCGAAGGTACCCGTGTTCAAACCCTTCCTCGGCGGAAGTAGCAACTTTAGCTTGTCCGATCGTAAGAAAGCGGTTTTGAAGGGTGTTCACCCGTATATCCCCTTTTTCCATATCGTCGGAAGCCCGAAGGGCGAATTCCTTAGTGCCTCCTCCACCGGGGATCAGACCGGCCCCGAACTCGACGAGGCCGATATAGGTCTCCGCATGGGCCACCACTTTATCAGCATGCATGCAGATCTCGCAGCCACCTCCTAGAGTAAGGTTATGAGGGGCCACCACCACTGGAACAGAAGAATAACGGATCCGCATGGTCGTTTTTTGGAACTGGCGAACGGCCATATCGAGCTCATCGAAATCCTGTTCAGCCGCCATCATGAGGATCATCCCCACATTGGCCCCCGCAGAGAAATTATCCCCTTCGTTCCCGATCGTCACGCCCACATATTCCTCGTGTTCTTCCGCATGATCGATCGCTTGCTGCACGGCTTTCATGACATCCCCTCCGATCGTGTTCATCTTGCTGTGGAAGGCCACGTTGATGACCCCATCGCCGATATCCTGTACGGTCGCCTCACTGTTGCTCCAAAGCGTGCGATCCTCCGATAGCTCCGAAAGGACGATAAGGTCTTCTGAACCTGGGACCTTCTCGTACTGCCCCTTCTCGATGTCGTAATAATAACGGATCCCTTGTTCCAGCTTGTAGAAGCTCTCGATGCCGTTATCGAGCATCTTCTGGACCCACTCGGCCGGTTCATGGCCCAGTTCTTTCATCTTATCGACCCCTTCCTTCACGCCGATCAGGTCCCAGAGTTCAAAAGGTCCCGCTTTCCAGCCGAAACCGGCACGGACGGCATCATCCACTTGATGAAGCCGGTCAGCGATCTCCGGGATCCGCTTCGAAGCGTATTGGAAAAGGTCCAGTAGCGAGCGGCGGGTGAACTCGCCGGCTCGATCATCCCCCTCGAAAAGGGCCTTGACACTATTCTCGAGGGTCTCGGCCTGCATGGCCTTGTCGAGGGAGGGGAAGCTGACCTTGCTTTTCTCTTGGTATTCGAAGCTTTCAAGGTTCAACTCATAGATATGGCTCTGCCCCTGCTCATCTTTGACCTTTTTGTAAAACCCCTGTCCGGACTTGCTTCCGAGCATTCCTTCATCAACCATCTTGCGGACCGCATCCGGCACGGTGAAACGGTCGTTCCCCTCATCCTCCGGGCAGTTCTTTTTGAGGTCATCGGCCACATGAACGAGGGTGTCGAGGCCGACCACGTCACAGGTTCGGAAAGTAGCGGATTTAGGACGTCCGAGGACCGGACCGGTGAGTTTGTCCACCTCGTTGACGGTCATTCCCATGTCCTCTACCAGATGGAAGAGGGACATGATGGAATAAACACCTATGCGATTCCCTATAAAGGCCGGGGTGTCTTTGCAGCGGACCGTTTCTTTTCCCAATTCCCGATGGCCGAAATCCATGAGGAATTCGAGCAGTTCCTCATCGGTCTCCGGCCCGGGAATGATCTCCAGAAGCCGGAGGTAACGAGGCGGGTTGAAAAAGTGCGTTCCGCAGAAATGCTTCCTGAAGTCCTCGGACCGACCTTCGGCGATCATGTGGATCGGGATCCCCGAGGTATTGGTGCTGATGATCGTGCCCGGCTTTCGATGTTCTTCTACTTTCCCAAAGAGGTCCTGTTTGATCTCCAGCTTCTCGACGATCGCCTCCAGGATCCAATCGCAATCTTCAAGTTCTCCGAGATCGTCCTCGAAGTTCCCCGTGCTGATACGCTTTGCAAAGGATTTGCTATAGATGGGGGAGGGGTCGCTTTTGAGGGCATTCTGAAGGGATTCGTTGGCGATCCGGTCCCGCACCGCTCGATCCTCTTTGCTCAACCCTTTGGCTTTTTCCTTCTCGCTCGGCTCATCCGGAACGATATCGAGAAGGACGACCTCCACACCGATGTTCGCAAAATGACAGGCGATCCTCGAACCCATTACTCCGGATCCGAGGACCCCGACCTTTCTAATGTTATGTGCTTGCATGGATGATTCTTCTTTGTGTACCTCTAAGGGCCATTTGAAGCGAAAAGAGCTTCAACCCGCAGAAAAAAAGACACGGGTGTTCTGCTCGATGTGAAAGGTAACAGATCCCGCTAAAGCGATGGATCCTTTTTCACGCTTTTTAAAATAGAGCGGAAATAAGGAATGAAGGAAACTAGATGAGGGCAAGATGCCTCTCCTCCCATTTAAGCTCCTTGTAAACTAGCATAAAAGGATCTAGTGCTCCGCGGCCTTCGTATCCACCCCTTCGGTCCCATTGTAAAGGTTTTCGATCCGATCGGCGTACTTCTCTTTCACATCCTTCCGTTTGACCTTCAAGGTAGGGGTCAATTCCCCGCCCTCGATGGTCCATTCGTCGGATATGAGAACGAAACGCTTGATCCATTCCCAATGCCCGAAGGCTTGGTTCTTTTGGTCCACCTCCTGACGGATCCGCTCCGTGATCCGTTCATCCTGGAGCATTTCATCAGCGTTGCTGTATTCGATGCCTTTCTTTTGACACCAATCCTTCAGGTATTCGAAAGCCGGAACGATCAAAGCGGCCGGGAATTTCCGCCCTTCCCCGATCACCATGATCTGCTCGATGAAAGGGGATTCCTTGAATTTGTTCTCCATCCGTCCCGGGGCGATGTATTTACCCCCAGAGGTTTTGAACATCTGCTTTTTCCGGTCCGTGATCTTGAGGAACTCCCCGTTCACCAATTCCCCGATATCTCCCGTATAGAACCAACCGTCCTCGTCGAGCACCTCCTGGGTGGCCTCTTCGTTCTTAAAATATCCCATCATCACGTTGGGGCCTTTTACAACGATCTCCCCGTCGTCAGCGATCCGCACCTCTTGGTCCGACAAGGGTCTTCCGACCGTTCCCACCATGACCCCGTTGTTCTTTTCGCAATTGACAGCGATCACCGGAGATGTCTCCGTCAAGCCATACCCTTCCATGACCGGAACACCGGCTGCCAGAAAGATGCGTATCAAGCGAGGTTGCAGGGGAGCACTGCCTGAAGCGATCGCTTTTGCATTCCCACCGATGGCCTCGTACCATTTCTTAAAGACCAGTTTGCGCGCGATGGCCAACTTGAATTTGTACCATCCGCTATGCCCGCCCCTCGGTTCGTATTGTTCCCCCAAACGGACCGCCCAGAAAAAGAGGGCTCGCTTGATCCCTTTTTGTTCGTTCCCTTTGGCCATAATACGGTCGAAAACTTTCTCCAAAAGCCTCGGTACGGCCGTGAAAACCTGCGGCTTCACCTCCCGGAGATTCTCTCCGATCGTGTCCATCGACTCCGCGAAATAGATCGAGACCCCCGTGTAGATATAGAGATAATGGATCATCCGCTCATAGACGTGGGAGGCGGGCAGGAAACTGAGGGAATTGCCGGTATGATCGACCGGAAGACGTTCGACACAAGACTTTACGTTCGAAACGAGGTTCCGATGGGAAAGCATCACCCCTTTAGGTTTCCCGGTCGTCCCGGACGTATAGATCATCGTGGCAAGATCCCTTTCCCCGATCCCTTCCTTGATCCGCTCCACCTCTTCCATATCAACGTCATTTCCGGCTTCCAACACTTGCGTCCAATGGCTCACCCCCTTGAGCGGATCGTAAGAGTAGATTCCCTCCAACGTAGAGACCTGATCCTGGATATTGAGGACCTTTTGGTATAGATCCTCGTTGGAGACAAAGCAAAGTTTGATCTCCGCATGATCGAAGATATAGGCCATATCCTCCTCGCTGATCGTAGGGTAGATCGGCACATCGACCGCCCCGGCTTGCTGCGCCCCGATGTCGGTAATGTTCCATTCGGGGCGATTGTCCGAGGTCATGGCGACCCTATCCCCAGGCCTGATCCCCAAGGCGATCAAGCCCTTGCTCATTCGATCGGCCTGTTCGATGAACTCTTCAGTGGACCAGGTGACCCATTCCCCATCGAATTTGTAGGCCAAAGCATCCTCCTGCGGGAAATGCTCTCTTTGATGGTGGGGGAGATCGAACAGGCGGGTGGGTTCTTTGCTCATATTAATAGAGATATATCGGTTCTTATGGAGAAAGAGGGCTTTCTAAAGATAAAAGGATCGGCGGAGTATGGGTATCGAATCCCAAAAAAGTGTCCCAGATCGCATAATCCTCGATCATTAAACGGACCTTTGTCGGATGAATTCAGAACAATCGCTCAAGACCTTCGAGGGATCCGGCCTATCGAGCCCCCTTTTGAAGGCCGTCCAAAAGCTCGGCTTCGATAGCCCGAGCAGCATCCAACAGGAAGCCCTGCACCCCCTCATCCACGAAGACCGGGATCTGATCGGCTTGGCTCAGACCGGGACCGGTAAAACAGCCGCTTTCGGCCTTCCCCTCCTCCAACGCATCGACCCATCGGACCGCTCCACTCAAGCCCTGATCCTCGCACCGACCCGCGAGCTTTGCCGCCAAACGGGGGAGCAACTCCAGGAACTCAACACTTTCCAGGAGCGAGTGAACTTCCTCACGGTATACGGAGGGGCCAGTATCTCCGAACAGATCAAAGCCCTTCGAAAGCCCCAGCATATACTTATTGCCACGCCCGGTCGCTTGATCGACCTGATCGAACGCAAAGCGGTGGATCTCCAGGACCTCCAATGGCTGGTGCTCGACGAAGCCGATGAAATGCTCGACATGGGCTTCAAGGACGAGCTGGACCGGATCCTTTCCTATACGCCGGACGCGAAACGGACTTGGCTTTTTTCAGCCACCATGCCCCCACCGATCCGGAAGATCGTGAAAAAGTACATGAAGGACCCGATCGAGGTCCATGGAGAAAGCAAGAACGAGGTCAATGAAGACATCGAGCACCTATATGCTCTTGTAAAGCCTGCTGATCGGGCCGAAGCCCTGACCCGCTTTGTCAACACCGCCCCCGACATGCGTGCCCTCATCTTCTGCAGGACGCGCCGTGAAACCCGAGATTTGGCGAGCAAGCTCGGAAAGATGGGATATCGAGCGGACGCCTTGAGCGGGGATCTCTCTCAAGGACAGCGGGACCACGTGATGAAGCGATTTCGTTCCAACGAGCTGCAATTGCTCGTAGCTACAGACGTAGCGGCAAGAGGGATCGATGTGAACGATCTGACGCATGTGTTCCAATTCGAACTACCCGATGCGATCGCCTCCTACACCCATCGTAGTGGCCGCACCGCAAGGGCCGGGAAAAAAGGAACATCCATCGTGCTCCTCGAGAACCGCGACCAGGGTAAACTGAAACGAGCCGAGAAAGAGCTCGGGATCCGATTCCAACCTATATCCGTTCCCAGCGGAGCGGACATCATGGAACAGCGGATAGAACATTGGACGGACCGGGTCCGACAGGAAAGCAAAAAAGCGATCGACCCTGCATTACTCGAAAAAGCGGAAGAGCGCTTCCAGGATCTTTCAAAAAGAGAGCTCATCCAAAAGTTATTGGAGGAAGAGCTCGAAAAAGCGGGAAGCGATAGCAAGAAAGACCTGAATCAGTCCCCGGACGCTCCCAAAAAGCCGAAAAAGGCCTTCGGAAAGAACGGGAAGAAGCCCTTCCATAAAGGGAAAAACGGAAGCCCGAACGGTAAAAAAGGCAAGCGCCCCCGGAAACAGTTTTCAGGGAAAAGCAGGACTTGAATCCAACTGTAGAGGAGAAATTTCGCTCCAACCGCTTCAGCGATCTAAAAGGAATGCGCTGATAAAAGAGCAGCGGTATAACCCCAGCTAATTCCCGCTGCCAATCCTTCACCGCTTCGATGGGATAGAGCAACATCAGAATGTTGAGCAACAGCCCATCGCGTATGATCCAGATGGTCATGGCCTCCATTCCGATAAAAAGGATGACCGTTAGCCAAACTGGGAATTTGCGGGCCATCACGAAACCCAGGACCATAGCTAGAAGATCCATCATGGAATTGATCACCGTATCTCCGACGAATTCAGCGGACATCGTGTTCTCCCGGTAGTATTCGATGGCGTATTGCGTATTCTCCCCGATCTCCCAAGCACCTTCAACCAAGATCGCCAGGAATGCCCAAAAGAGAACCGATTGTTTCGGGAAGAGATAACGTGCGATCATGTAAAAGAGGAAGCCGTGGAGGATATGGCTGAAGACGTACCAATCGAACAAGTGTTGAGAGACTTGAGGCGAGAAGACGTCCCCTTGCCAAAACTTCACGTAACCACAGGTACAGATGATCGGCCGCTCCATTAGGAGCAGAACCACGGCGACCGCAAGCACCAGGGCGATATTGAGAATCCAATAAGGCCTGGGGGAGGATTTTCTATCGAACAAGGACCTCAAGAGGGGTGGGCAATTTTATGCATTCGATATACCCAAAGATGGGTAAATCTTCCTTCGACCTGTCAGGTTTCGAAACCTGACAGGTCGATTTCTTTGAATACGAAAAAGGGAAACCGTCCCATCAATAAGGCCACGGGTAATTTTTGAGAACAGACCTTAAAAACAAATTCCCCACTTTCTTCACTCGATTCCAGCAACCTGTCAGGTTTCGAAACCTGACAGGTCCGATCTAATTCCCATAAACTCGCTCCCCTCCAATATACGTAGCCACCACTTGCTCCTTCTTGCGGATCTTTTCCATAGGGATCTTCTCCAGATCATTTTTCACGACCGTTAGATCGGCCATCTTTCCTTCTTTCAAGGTCCCACGGCTTTTCTCCTCATCAGCTGCCATTGCAGCCCAAATGGTCATCCCCTTCAAGGTTTGTTCCCTCGTCAAGGCCTGCTCAGGCATAAACCCACCTTCGGGCTCCCCCTGCTCGTTCTTGCGCGTCACGGCAGCATAAAAGGTCTCCATCGGATCGATGTCCTCCACAGGAAAATCGGTTCCTAGTGCGATCATGCCGTTCTGTTTCAGAAGGTCCTTGTAGGCATAAGCATGCTCCAAACGTTCAGGTCCGAGCCGATCTTCAGCCCAATCCATGTCCGTAGTGGCATGCGTAGGTTGAACGGAGGGTATAATGCTATACGCACCGAATTTTTCCTGATCATCAGGGTGAACGACCTGAGCATGCTCGATACGCCATCGGCTATCGTTATCTTTTTCCAAGACCTGGCTATAAACATCGAGAACGATCCGATTGGCACTGTCACCGATGCAATGGGTACAAAGCTGAAAAGGGCTTTGCGCGATCCGCTCCGCCCAACGATGAAACCAAGCTTTCGAATGCTTTTGAACCCCATATTCCATCTTTTCGATGATATCCGCATACGGCTCGAGCAACAGAGCTCCCCTCGACCCGAGAGCTCCGTCCATGTAGAACTTAAAGGCGTTCACGGTCAAACGCGGAGTGCGATAAGGCCCCCGCTTCAAGTAATACAGCATATCAGCGGAATCCGCGCTCACCATCGCCTGAAGGCGGATCTTGAGCTCGCCCCTTTGCTGAAGGGAATCGATCAACTCGATCTCTTCCCGGGAAAGCCCAGCATCGGTAACAGTGGTCAAACCCTTTTCCACGCAAGCCTTTTGAGCCGTCTTTAAAGCTTTAGCCTTTTCAGCCGTGCTGGGTTCCGGGAAATGCTCTAACACCCTTTGAACGGCCGCATCGAGCAAATAACCCGTTGCCTTACCGTTCTCGGTTTTGACCACTCCTCCGGGGACAGAACCCCCATCCTCCAAGCCGGCCCTTTCTAAAGCAGCCCCATTGGCCACAGCAGCATGCCCATCTATGCGCTGCAGAAGCACCGGTTTCTGCGGAAATCGCTCATCCAAGGCTGCTCGGTCAGGAGTTCCTGTCGTCAGGGAATCACTAAGATCCCATCCTCTTCCACGGATATGATCCTTTTCCGTATGCTCTTTGCTGAAACGCTCTACACGCTTTAAAACCTTTTGCCAATCGTTCGCCCCACGCAGATCGACGCGCTGCTGACTAAGGCCATAGCCCAAAAAATGCGCGTGAGCATCGATGAAACCGGGGTAAACGTGCTTCTGCACCAAATCGACAGTCCGATCCGCAGAATATTCGTTCATGATGGCCCTTTCCGGCCCCAATTCCACGATGCGACCGCTATCGACCGCCATGGCCTCCTGCAACTCAACCCCGCGCTTCATGGGATGGATATGACCGTTGTGCAGGATCAGGTCCACATCCTTGCTTTTGTAGCCACAGGAAGAAAGAAGGGTGAAGAAGATCAGAATAAGAAAACGCGATAAAGCGATAGAGTGAACAAGGCGCCTTAATACTGCTTGGAGGCTCCTAATGCTTTTGAAGAAAAATGCTTCAATCATTTCTTTTGAGCTGGGGACCCGAAGTGAAGAGGCCAAGAGCCTTTGAAAGCCCTCGGTCCCATTTCTTTTGATCGATGGAAGCGATGATGACAAAGATATAGAAAGGAAGGAT
>CAZOSO010000091.1:0-1635 GCA_964582635.1 uncultured Weeksellaceae bacterium
ACAGCAGAACTACGACCAGCTGATCAGCGAAGCGGACAAGGCCTACGATCAGGAGGATTACGAGGAGGCGAAGAAGAAGTACGAGGAGGCCTTAGGGATCTTCTCGGACAAGGACCACCCGAAGAAGCGGGTGAAAAAGATCGAAGAGCTCTTAGCTGAACAAAAAGCTAAGAAGAAGCAATATCAGGAATTGGTGGATAAAGGGGACCAAGCTTTCGATAATGGGTCTTATGAAAAAGCGATCGGCCATTATGAGGAAGCATTGAACTTCCAGGATAAGGAATATCCCAAGGATCGGATCGAAAAAGCCAAAGAAAAACTGAAAAAGCAGGAAAAGAAATCCTCCCAAAAAGAGCGTTATGAAAAGATCATCGCCAAAGCGGACGGGCACTTTGAAAACGAGGAGTACAAAAAGGCCCGCTCCAAATACAAGGAGGCTTTGGATATATTCCCTGAAAAAACCCACCCGCAATTAAGGATCGGAAAGATCGAAAGCATCCTCTCCAAACAGGAAAAAGCCAAAAAGCGGTACAATGAAGCGGTGACCAAAGGCGATCGTGCATTTGATGGTGAGGAATATGAGAAGGCCATCGGTCACTATGAAGATGCCTTAAAAGTCCGACCGGATGCTGAACATCCTGAAAAGCGGATCGAAAAGGCCAAAAAGAGGTTGGAGGAAAAATCGAAAGAAAACACTTATCAAAAACACATTGTGGCTGGGGACAAGGCCTTCGATGAAAGGGATTATCAAGATGCCAAGGGGTCCTATCAAAAAGCCCTTGAAGTCCGTCCCGAAAAGGAATATCCCCGGAAACGGATCGATCGGATCGATAGCTTATTAGCAGCAAAAGCCAAGGCTGAAAAACGAGCCGAGAAATACAACGGCCTCATCGACGAAGCGGATCGCTCGTTCAGGAAGGAGAATTGGAAGGATGCCAAGAAGAAGTACGAGGAAGCTTTGGGTATCCGACCCGATGCAGATTATCCCAAGAAGCGGATCGAAAGGATCGAAAGGAAGTTGAAAGCAAAAGAAGAGCAAGAAGAAGATGGAGCTGTGGCCAGTAGTGGAGATGAAGACGTTGTCGCACCGGGATCCGAGGGAAAAGAAGAGAAGTTCGGTAAAGGGGCGAAGGAGATCTCCAAGAGCGAAGCTGAAGAGATGATGGCACGCCTTCGCCAAGAAGATAAAGATGCGCGTTACAAGCAACTCAAGAAAAAGAAGGAGCGGGTTAAAGAAAATCAGGAAACCCGTGAAGCCCGTTCGGAAGAGTCCAGAAAAGAAGCTCGGAGAGAGAACCAGGAAGAAAGGGAACAGATACAAGACCGGTATGAAAACTTTGAGGAAAAGGAAAAGGAAGATGCCAAGAAGATGGCCGAGCGAAAGAAAAAGGCCAAGGAGCGGAAAAAATCCCGTGAAGAAGAAGCCAAAACCGCTCGAAAGGTTGAAAAGAAGTGGAACGAGACCCAGAAAGAGCAGCGAAAAGAACGGATGAAGGAAGGGGAGGCCTATAACGAGGACCTGGTGGATTCCACGCGGGAGCGTGAGAAGGAGATCAAAGAGCGACGCAAGGAGCGTAGGGAGGAGGCTGATAATACTCGAGAGGTCGAGCAGAAGTGGAACGAGACCCAGAAAGA
>CAZOSO010000091.1:1735-9205 GCA_964582635.1 uncultured Weeksellaceae bacterium
AGGAGGCTGATAATACTCGAGAGGTCGAGCAGAAGTGGAACGAGACCCAGAAAGAACAGCGAAAAGAACGGATGAAGGAAGGGGAGGCCTACAACGAGAAGCTTGAAGAGGAAACCCGAGAGCGGAAAAAAGCCATTAAAGAACGGGAAGAAAACCGCCTCGAAAATTCTAAAGATCAAAGGGAAGAAGCGCTCGATGAGGCCAAGGCCAAAAAAGAAGAGCAAAAGGCCTTACACGAGCGGAAAAAACTCAAAAGGGAAAAAGCCAATAACCAATTACACGACCGGATCCAAGATCAAAAAGAACGTCGGGAAGGGTATGAGAAAAAGGCCCAAGAGAAGCGCAAAGAGGAGCTAAAAAAGCTTAAAGGAAAAGAGGATTTCCGAGAGCCCAAAGAATACGATGAATACCACAGTAGCAAGTTGGCGAACGAATACCCCCAGGGAGTGACCGAAGAGACCTATAAGAAAAATGGAAAAGTGATCATAAGGAGGATCGTGGTTCGCGGAAATAAAGCCGATGATTACCATAAGACCGTTACGAAGTGGGACACCTACTACTTCAAGAACGGTCGAAGTATCACCAAGGGACAATGGAAAAGAGAAACCGAGGATCTCGACCTTTGAAGTTCATTCGTTCTTTAGAATTTAAAAATCCCATGAAGAAGACCTTCAATACCTTGCTTTTTGCCCTGCTATTGGGCAACTTTTCAGGAATGGCCCAGGATGTCAAAGTCGCAAGAGAAGCCTTGGAGCGAAGGGATTTTGAGCAAGCCCTCGAAGAATACCTTCTGCTCTATAAGCAGGATAGCAGCAAATTGGAGTACAATTACCGGATCGGCGTCTGCTATTTGAACACGAACATCGATAAAGCCAATGCTCTTCCTTATCTAAAAAGAGCGGCCAAAATGGAAGGCCACGATCCCAACACCCTCTATCTCCTTGGAAGAGCCTATCATTACGCTTATCGCTTCGACAAAGCCATCGATGCATACACCCGTTTTAAAGAAAAAGGGAAGGGAAGTGAATACAATCTCAATAATGTGGATCGACAGATCCAGTATTGTCAAAATGCGAAAGAGTTGATCAAGTATCCCCTGGATGTGAAGTTTTCCTCTCTGGGTGAATCCGTGAACTCATTGTTCCGTGATTATTACCCATATGTGCCCGTCGACGAGTCTTATTTGCTTTTCAATGCGCGACGGGAAGGGGACAGCAAGGAAAAACCGAACGGGGACTTTTACGCCAATATCTATCGTTCCAAAGTTGAGAACGGGGAATTCCAAGAAGCGGTCCACCTAAATGATAAGGTGAACACGAGTGACGGGAACCAGGAAGTGGTCGGCCTCTCTTCCGATGGGGAGCTGGCGATCTTCTACATGGACGAGGGAGCATATGGAGAAGGGGATCTTTACCTCTGTGAAATGAGTGAGAAAGGAGTGCCGCAGAGTATGGAACGTCTTCCGGATGTGATCAATAGCGACCGTGTCGAGATAGCTGGGGCTATCACCCCTTCTAAAGATGCGATCTATTTTGCGAGCAACCGAAAAGGCGGAGAAGGAGGCATCGACCTGTATGTCAGCCGCAAACTTCCGAACGGGGATTGGAGTCCTGCTCAAAACCTCGGCCCGGCCATTAATACATCCCACGATGAGGATTTTCCCAATATATCCCCCGATGGAGAGACCCTGTATTTCAGCTCTAAGGGCCATACGAGCATGGGGGGGTACGATATCTTTAAAGCTGAATGGGATCCGATCCGCAAACGTTTTGGGAATGTGTCCAACATCGGTTATCCCATCAACACCCCTCAGGACAATATGAATTTCCGGATATCCGAATCCGGTAAATACGGGTATATTTCCTCGGTCCGTAGTGAGGGAGCTGGAAATGAGGATATTTTCCGGGTGGATTTTAAAAGTGTTGAACCTCGCTATACGGTGATAAAAGGGATCCTTAGTTCAAAGGATACGGGGCGGTCCCTCGAGTCACCCCGGATATCTGTGATCGACCGGAGTACCGGAGAGCTGTACGGGAATTATGTTCCCAATAAAAGGACCATGCGTTATGTGATCATTCTGCCCCCCGGGAAATACCTTATGGACATTACCGCCCAGGGCTTCAAACCCTATAGCGATCAGATCAAGATCCTCGATAAGAGTTCCTATCGCTCTATTATAAATAAGGACATCTCGCTCGTTCCCCAAGGGAAGGAAGAAAAGGAGGGTGGACAGAAGGAAGGAAAGCAGTGAAAGCACCTATCGTAACGCTTCTTCTGGGGGCGACTGTGGTGATATCCCTCATCGCTTTCGAGCGCCCGAATATTTTCCGGCGCCTCCAATTCTCTCCCATGGCCGTATTGCAGCGGAACGAGTGGGATCGGATGATCGGTCATGGATTTATTCACGGAGGGATGCTCCATTTGGCGATCAATATGTTCGTCCTCTGGATGTTCGGGGTAAAGGTGGAAGCCTATTATTATTCCCATTTTGGCAAAGCGATGGGAGCTTTTCTCTTCGTTTTCCTTTATCTAGGAGGATTGATCGTGGCCTCCCTTCCCTCTCTCAAGAAGCATGCTGAGAACCCGAGTTATAACGCAGTAGGTGCTTCTGGAGCCATCGCATCCGTCCTTTTCGCATTTATCCTTTTCGAACCTACCGCAACCCTGATCATTTTTCCGATCCCCGTACCGCTTCCTTCTTTTTTGGTAGCGATACTCTATGTGCTTTATGAACGCTACATGGAAAAGCGAGGGGGCGATAACGTGGCTCACGATGCCCATCTCTGGGGGGCTGTTTACGGTGTCCTTTTCACAGCCTTGGCTCATCCCGGATCGATTCCTCAGCTTTTTCAGGATGTAGCCGCTTATTTCCAAAGCTTTTGATCATGGAGAAAGGGCTCTTCCTGGACCGGGACGGTGTGGTGAATCGCGAGATCGGCCGGCATGTACTCGATCCTTCGGAACTTGAGTTGCTCCCCGATATCGGAAAATTCTTAAGGAAAGCCCAGGAGCTCGGTTTTCGCATCGTGATCGTATCCAATCAATCCGGGATCGCTAAAGGTTTACAGGATCATGCTATGGTGGAGCGGATCCATCAAAAGCTTTTGGAAATGCTCCGGCAAGAAGGGGTCGAAGTGGATGACATTCTTTACGCTCCCCATCATCCCGATCACGGAAACTCTCTGAGCCGTAAGCCTGCCCCCTTGATGCTCGAAAAAGCCCTTGCAAAGCATCGGATCGATCCTTCTCGATCGCTCATGTTCGGGGACCGGGAGCGCGATCAGGAAGCCGGCGAAAGGGCGGGGATCCGTTCTTTTTTGATCGAATCCAACAGCTCCCTCTTTCCTTATCTCGAAGAACTAGAACGGATCGAATGAACGCTTATCCGGTACTCTGGAACGGTGAATTGATCGATGACGGGGCACGTGCTATTCCTGCCTGGGATCGTTCCTTCCATTTCGGGGACGGCCTTTTCGAAACGCTTCGCGTTGTCGATCGCCATCCTCTTTTCCTGGAAGAACATTTGATGCGCACAAAAAGGGGGATGGAGTGCCTTGGGATCGAAGTCCCTCAGGTATGGAACGTAAAAGGGATGGCGGGAGAGATCTCCCGCTTCATGGAAAGAATAGGAGCTTCAAACGGAAGGGTGAGGATCACGGTCTCGCGAAAGGGCGGAGGTGCTTATACACCATGGAGCGATGAGGCCAATTATTTGATCGAGCGGACCGGAGAAGGGGGCGCCTGTTACGAACAACCTGAGAAAATGCTGCGGGTAGAGCTTTTTTCCGGTATGGTCAAGCATCCGGGGCCGCTATCCTCTTTTAAATGTACCAGTGCTCCCCTCTATGTGTTGGCTCAACGTTGGGCTAAAAAGAACGGATATGATGAAGCCTTGATCCGGGACCCTTCGGGAAATGTTCTAGAATCAGCGACTTCCAATATCTTTTTGATCAGCGGCCATTCGGTAAAAACCCCGGCTGTAGAGGATGGTTGCGTAGATGGGGTGATGAGGAAGGTGGTGTTCGACCTGTTACAGCTGGAGGGGTGGGACCCCGTAGAAGCACCGATCAGGGAAGAGGAACTTCTCGATGCCGAGGAGCTCATCCTCACCAATGCTGTTCAAGGGGTCCGTGCTATAGGTAGTTTCCGTGACCGTCGCTACTTCAAGGATAAAGCAGCTCGCCTTGTAGAAAGGCTCAATGAAAGGGCTTTCAGTTAAGGGTCGGATCGTTGGGAAAGTTGGCCAATACGGAATAGCGCTTTCCCATGGAACGCAGGATATCTCCCCAGGCCTCTTCGGAAGTAGCTTGCATGATGGTCGGTACATCGCTTTTCGCGACGATCCAGGAGTTGGCCTCTAATTCTCCATCCAACTGACCAGCTCCCCAACCGCTGTAACCGACAAAAAAGCGGACGTTGGTCCGGTCCGCCTCTCCACTCTGAAGAAGTTCCTGAAGGGTTTCGAAATCGCCTCCCATGTAAAGGTCGTCCATTACCGGAATGCTGTTCGGGATCCGTTCCCCGAACGTATGGATGTAAAAGAGCGCATCATTCTGAACCGGTCCCCCAAAGCTCACAACTGCATCCGTTTCAGGGAGATCTTCCATAAAATCCCCAACACGAAGATCTAGAACACGATTGAGGACGAAACCGAAAGAGCCATCGTCGTTGTGGTCACACAAGATGACGACCGAACGTTTGAAATTGGGATCTTCCAAAAAAGGTTCGGAAATGAGAAGCCTTCCCGTGGCAGGATCCAGTTTATTGAGTTGACTTATATCGAACAGGGTGTCCATAACGATGGCACTGTATTTAATGGTTGAAGCATCCTTCTATCAGAACAGGATCGAGCCCGGATCGTTCGCATCCCTTAAAGGATCGGTGCGAAAAGGCGAATGACGGACTCTTTAAGCTTTTGATGGATCGGTCGTTCTTCGAATGCATAGGGGTCGATCTCTTTGCTATGGCTTAGATCCTTTTCGATCATTTTTCGAACTTCCACCGCTCTTTCCCGGTCGTAGATCAGGGTGTTGATCTCGAAATTCTGGTCGAAACTCCGATGATCCATATTGGCTGAGCCCACTGAAGCGAAGACATCATCAACGGCCATGACCTTGGAATGGATAAAGCCTTTCCAATATTCATAAACCCGTACACCCGCATCCATCAATTCTCCCAAGTAGCTGTTGCCAGCAGCCTTGGTGACCCAGGAATCCGTTACGCCCGGGACTAAAAGTTGGACTTGGATCCCGCTCAAAGCCGCCACTTTAAGAGCCGTGAAAATGCTTTCGTTAGGGATGAAATAAGGGTTGCTGATCAAAACTTTTTCGCGGGCATTGACAATAGCGGAAAAATAGGCTTGCATGATGCTCGCGTATTCGGAATCCGGCCCGCTCGTCGCAACCTGGATCCATTCTTCATCTTCTACTACTTGCGGTGAAAAGTATTCGGATCCGTTGACGACCTCTCCTTCTACGAAATACCAATCGGTCAAGAAATGTGCTTGAAAGCTTTTCACAGCCTCACCTTGGACTTCGAGGTGGGCATCCTGCCAAGGGCCTAGGTTCGGGTCTTCGAAGCGATATTTATCGGCGATGTTCATTCCACCGCTAAAAGCTAAGTTCCCATCGATGATCAGGACTTTTCGATGGTTCCGGTAATTCAATTGGCTTGCGAGAAGGGGGAACCGGACCGGTAGGAAAGGGTGGATGCGAACTCCGGCTTCCCGCATCGAATCCAGGAATTCCCGGCTCAGGGACCAACTTCCCACATCATCGTAGATAACCCTGGTCTCGACCCCTTCCCGGGCTTTTTGAACCAGTAAGTCTCGCAATTCTTTCCCTGTGCGGTCTTCCTCGATAATATAGGATTCGAGATGGATATGATGACGGGCTTGCCGGATCGCCTCGAAGAAGCGTTGGAACGTACTATCGCCAGCTTCGAGCAAACGAGTGCGGTTCTTTTGGGTGAGAAGGGCTTTGTTGCTGTTCAGGAGGAGGATCATTGTACGCAGCTTGCTGTGCATGAAATGATCCTTAAAACGCTGGTGGAGGGGAAGGGTTCCCTGTTGTTGGTAAGAGAGCTCCTGTAAGCGTTCCTGATCATGGAGCTCTTTCCGGGAAAAGAGCCGCTCTTTCCGGAAATTCCGACCAAAAAAGAGGTAGAAGATGATGCCCACCAAGGGAAGCAATACGAGCACCAGGATCCAAGCGGTAGCTTTGACCGGCTCTTTGTTCTCAAATATCACGATGAGGACCGCCCCTAGAATGGTGAGGGTGAAAACGACGCTCAAAGAAAGGTCGATGACCCCCCAGAATTCAGCGGTGGAAAAGGAGCGTAGAACGGAGTTCAGTTGAAGGAGAAGGTAAAGGAGCAACGCTCCGACCAGGATCAAAAGACTGACCGTTCCTGAGCGTTTGACCCGCTTTTTCTCCGGTCTTCGATGTACCATTCGTATCAAAGATAGAACGATCGAAAGGTGAGGCCTCTCATAAAAGTTCGTACTTCTTTTATCTTGAGGAGTGGGTATCTTTGAGCAAGCTTATGTCCGATAAGAACGAACTCGATCGAAGGATCGCAGCCATCCGTGAAGAATACGCTCGGGAATCCCTCGAGGAAAAAGATGTGGCCGAGGATCCCATCGTACAACTTCGCTATTGGATGAACGAAGCGGTAGAAGCTGAAGTTTGGGAGCCCAATGCGATGACCTTAGCTACTGCTGGAGCGGATGGGAAGCCCACAGCGCGGATCGTATTGATGCGCCAGCTCACCGAAAAAGGCCCCGTTTTCTTCACCAATTATCAGAGCAGAAAAGGAAGGGAGATCGCTGAAAATCCCTATGCTGGGGCGAACTTATTCTGGCCCGAACTTCAGCGCCAGGTCAGCCTGGCAGGAAAAGTAGAACGGATATCGGCTGAAGCCTCAGATGCTTACTTTAAAAGCCGTCCTGTAAAAAGCCGTATAGGAGCTTGGGCCTCGGAGCAAAGCCGTGTGATCTCATCTCGTGAAACGCTCGAGCGATCCTTCAAAGACCTGGAATCCCGTTTCGGGGATGAAGAGGTTGAAAGACCCGAACATTGGGGGGGATATTGCATCATCCTGGACCGTGCGGAATTCTGGCAAGGACGCCCTGACCGTATGCACGATCGGATCGAGCTCATCCACGAAGGAGAGGGGTGGAAGAAACGTCGTTTAAGTCCCTGACCCCTCCGGTTTTAGACTCAGGAGCTCTTTTTGCCGGAAGACTTGCTGCTGCTACTGCTATTGGAAGAGCTGCTTTTCTTGCTGCCCGTTCCGCTCTTTCCACTTGAGCTACTCTTCGAGGAGGAGCTTTTAGAAGCACTGGAGCTGCTCTTTTTGGTGCCGCTACTGCTGCTCTTGGTCCCGCCCGAACTTTCGCTCTTCGAGGAGGAGCTTTTAGAAGCACTGGAGCTGCTCTTTTTGGTGCCGCTACTGCTGCTCTTGGTCCCG
>CAZOSO010000092.1:0-8874 GCA_964582635.1 uncultured Weeksellaceae bacterium
TTCCTCGTTCTAATTCAGAGTTCCCTATCTTCGTAAGGAATGCTGCGACCCCTATTCATCATCGCCCTCCTGTTCATTTCTACCCATGTTCACTCCCAGTATATGGTAAAGGGGGAGGCTGACCCGCTTTGGCCGCTCCAGATCCAATATAAAAAAAGCGGTTGGTTCTTTGCTCCGGGGTTAACCCGTACGATAGGATTGAACTCACCCCATCAGGACCTTGTGGAATACTCCGATGGGTCCGAACTGGAATACGAGGTGACCCCTCGAGGAGATTTCGGGGTTTTCCTGGAAGTGGGGCGCTATAGGCTTTTAGAGGATTGGCTCTATTTCGAGCACTGGGACTACAGTTTGGCTTTCAAACAATTCCAGGGACGGGAGAGCTTTCGAGGGGCATACGAGCAGGTTAACAATGGAACCGACAGCCTCGCGGGCATCGGGAACTTCAACTCCTTTTATGTCAGCGCGAACGCCAACCTCAACCATTGGAGCCAAGTTACGGATCGCGGCTTCATCCGGGCTTCAGTGGGTATCAATGCAGATTATCGAGTGATCGACAACACTGGGTTCGAGGGGACCCAGGGCCCCCGAGAAATGAAATTGCCCCCCAAAATGATCGGGCAAGCTCATTTCAAGCTCGGATACGGATGGCGTGTCTCCCAGGAATGGTTCGTGATACCCACCCTTGAAACGCCCATTCTGAACGTATATCCCTGGGAAGGGACCGTATCCTCCTTCGAAGCGTTCAGCAGCCGCTATCAACCTTTCATCCTTTCCGTTCGCTTTTTGATCAGGGACAAACTTCCCAAGGATGAGTGCCCTCCTGTTCCCGGCGGAACCGATTCCGAAATGAACAAGGAGAAGCTGGATAAAGGGAAAGGCGGCGGAAAGAAAGGCGGTGGGGGATAGAAGACCTTCTCCCCGCTCTTCAAGTCTGTCCCTGAGGTGCTCCTTCCTTGATCTCCTCGACCACCTCCGGATCCAAAAGCGTGGACGTATCACCGAGGTTGGACGTATCCCCTTCGGCCACTTTTCGAAGGATCCGGCGCATGATCTTTCCTGAACGGGTCTTTGGGAGACCAGTGACGACCTGGATCCGATCGGGCTTAGCGATGGGTCCGATGTGTTCGTTCACCACCTCGGTCACTTCTTTTCTGAACTCTTCCTCATCCTGAACTTCATCGTTCGGGATGATGTAGGCGTGGATCCCTTGCCCTTTGATCTCGTGCGGGAAGCCGACCACAGCTGTCTCCACCACGTGTTCGTGCTGATCGATGGCATCCTCGATCTCGGCCGTACCGAAGCGGTGGCCCGAAACATTGATCACATCGTCCACCCGACCCGTGATCCTATAGTAACCTTCCTCGTCCCGCTTGCAACCGTCGCCGGAGAAATAATACCCCTTGAAGGTTTCGAAATAGGTTTTCCTGCATCGCTCATGATCGCCCCATGTAGTACGGAGAATCCCCGGCCACGGGAATTTGATGCAAAGATTGCCCTCGGAAGGGTCTTCCTTTAGCTCGTTCTTATCATTGTCGAGCAAGGCCGGCTGGACACCGGGTAAGGGGAGGGTCGCGTAGGTGGGCTTTTGCTTATGGACCCCGGGTATCGGCGTGATCATTATACCCCCGGTCTCGGTCTGCCACCATGTGTCCACGATGGGGCAGCGACCTTTGCCGATCTTTTTATGATACCAGTCCCAAGCCTCTTCATTGATCGGTTCACCCACGGTACCGAGGACCTTGAGGGAACTCAAATCATAAGGCTCGATGAACTCATCCCCTTGGGACATGAGTGCTCGAATGGCGGTGGGTGCCGTATAGAACTGGTTCACCTGATGCTTGTCGACGATCTGCCATAGCCTTCCCGGGTTCGGATGGGTCGGCACCCCTTCGAAAATGAGAGAGGTCGCCCCTTCGAGGAGCGGACCGTAAAGGATATAACTGTGTCCCGTGATCCATCCGATGTCAGCGGTACACCAGTACACATCGTCCTCCTCGTACTGAAAGACATTTCTGAACGTATAGGCGGTATAGAGCATATAGCCACCCGTCGTATGGACCACTCCTTTGGGTTTTCCGGTGGAGCCGGAGGTATAAAGGATGAAGAGGGTATCCTCCGCGTCCATCTCTTCTGCTTCGCATTCCGGCCCTTTATCCTTGATGGCCTCGTGCCACCATATATCGCGCCCTTCCTTCATGTTCACATCCGCCTTGGTGCGCTGAAGGACGATACAGCACTCGATCGATGGGCAAGAAGGAAGCGCTTCATCGGCCATATCCTTGAGCGGGGTCTGCTTTTCCCCTCTAAAGGCTCCATCAGCGGTGAGCAGGACCTTGCATTCCGAATCGTTGATCCGGTCGGCCAAAGCTTTGGAGGAAAAGCCGGCAAAGACCACTGAATGGATGGCACCGATCCGTGCACATGCGAGCATGGCGATCGGCAACTCGGGCACCATGGGCATATAAATGCAAACCCGATCCCCCTTTCCGACGCCTTGGGCTTTCAAAACATTGGCAAAGCGATTGGTCTCCTCATACAGCTCTTTATAGCTGATCCGCCGGACCTCATCGTGCGGTTCGTTCGGCTCCCAAAGGATGGCCGTTTTTTCAGGACGCTCCTCGAGATGCCGGTCGAGGATATTCTCGGTGATGTTCAGCTTTCCTCCGATGAACCATTTGACATCCGGGGTTTCGAAGTCCCATTCAAGGACTTGGTCCCATTTCTTTCGCCACCGGAAAGCTTCGGCTTTTTCGGCCCAAAAGCCTTCAGGATCCTCCACGCTCTTTTGGTATTCAGAATCGTACTCGGCTTTGCTTCGGATCGGTTTCAACATGGTCTTACTTAGCTTGGTCTTGCCCTTCCAAGTTAAGGGATCGATCGGAAAAAGGCAAAAAAGCAACCTGACAGGTTTCGAAACCTGTCAGGTTGCCTTTGAGGCCATGGCCCCTGAGCGCCATAAACAAAGAGACACGAAAAAAAACGGACCTGTCAGGTAAGGTGTTGGCAGCGTGCCTCGACCATCTCTTTTAAGCTCTCGACCCACAACGGATGGTCGTTCAAGCTCTCGACAAGCTGAACTTTCTCTCCTCCATGTTCTTCGAAGAGCTCTTGGTATTCGATCCCGATCTCCACGTTCGTTTCGAGGCAATCCGCCACAAAAGCGGGACTGAAAACGAGCAAACGCTTGGCCCCTTCCTTCCCCTTTTGCTCGACCATTTCGTCAGAAAAAGGCTTTAACCAGCGATCGTTCAAGCGGGATTGGAAACAGACAGTATAGCGCTCTTCGGGGATACCGAGTTTTTCGGCCAACATGCGAGTGGTCGCAAAGCAGGTGGCTTTGTAGCAGAACTTGTTCTCCTGGGTGATCTCGTTCTCACAATCCCGGTCCTCGCAAACACCTTCTTCATAGACCTTATCCACCTGCCTCTCAGGGAGGCCATGGTAGCTGAACAGAATATGGTCGTAGGATCCGATATCGTATTGGCGCGCTCGCTCGGCAAAAGCTTCGAGCATCTTCTCATCGTCGAAGTACTGGCTGATGAACTGCACTTCAGGGATCACCCACCAATCCGATATCGTCTTCATGGCCTGATCGAGTGCGGACCCCCCACTAGCGGAAGCATACTGGGGAAATAGAGGGATGACCACGATCTTCTCGTGGTTCTTTTTCCGCATCCGTTCCAGGACATCGGGGATAGATGGGTTTTGATACCGCATCGCCAATTCCACTTCGTAATCCTCGCCGAGCGATGCATCAACGGAATCGCGGAGCCTTTCCCCGTATATCTTCAGCGGAGACCCTTCATCCGTCCAAAGCTGCTCGTATGTTTTAGCGGATTTCGGAGCGCGGAAAGGCACGATGAAAAGATTCACAAGAGCTGCCCGGGCAACCGGATTGATGTCGATCACCCGGGGATCATTGAGGAATTGAAAAAGATAACGCCTTACATCACCGGTCTTGGGAGAGTCGGGAGTGCCGAGGTTGATCAGAAGGACCCCCACTCGGGCATGACCGTTCGCTTGCTCCGCCATCTAGATTTGAAAAATGGTGTGGTCCGTGTTTAACAGCTGCCCTCGGCCTTCGGTTCAGATATGGAGGGGACGGTTCTCGGTAGCGGCCAAAGCAGCTTCTTTAACGGACTCCGAATAAGTCGGATGGGGATGACACATCCGCGCGATGTCTTCTGCACTTGCCCGATATTCCATAGCAGCAACAGCCTCCATGATCAGATCGGCCGCTCTAGGGGCCATCATATGAACACCGAGCACCTCGTCCGTCGCCTTATCGGCCAACACTTTGATGAAGCCGTCCGTATCACCGCTCGCCCGAGCACGACCGCTGGCTTTGAAGGGGAATTGACCGCTTTTGTAATCCGTGCCGGCCTCTTTCAGCTCTTCCTCGGTAGCCCCTACGGAAGCGATCTCGGGCCAGGTATAGACCACACCGGGCACGAGGTTGTAATCGACATGAGGCTTTTGACCCATCATGCGTTCGGCTACAAAGACCCCTTCATCCTCGGCCTTGTGCGCTAGCATTTTTCCACCGATCACATCCCCCAAAGCATAAATGTTCTCCACGTTCGTCCGCAAGTTCTCATCGACGGGCAGAAAGCCCTTGTCATCGGCCTGAACACCGGCCTTATCGAGCCCCAAATTGTCCGTATAAGGGCGTCGTCCGACGGCGACCAAGCAGTAATTCCCTTTCAACTCTTCCTCATTCCCTTTCGGATCTTCGGCCTTGACGGTCACCTCTTTTTTCTTCTTATTGCTCCGTACCTCGGTGACCTTATACCCCAACTTGAATTCGATCCCTTCCTTCTTGAGCGTTTTTTGCAGTTCTTTTCCAAGAGCAGCGTCCATTGCAGGGAGGATCCGGTCCATATACTCCACAACGGTCACCTCACAACCGAGCCGTGCATAGACCGATCCCATTTCGAGGCCGATATACCCCCCTCCGATCACGACCATCTTATCCGGGACCTCTTTGAGATCGAGGGCTTCGGTGGAGCTGATGACCCGCTGCTTGTCGATCTCGATCCCCGGAAGTGTCGAGGGCTTCGATCCTGTTGCGATGATGAACTTATCGCTCGTGACCTTTTCCTTTTTCTTCCCTTTTCCCTTGCTCACCTCAACGGTGTTGGCATCTAAAAAACTTCCATGGCCGTGGATCACCTCGATCTTATGCTTCTTCATCAGAAAATCGATGCCTCCCACAGTGTCCTTGACCACCTGATCCTTCCTTTGGATCATCTGCTTCATATCCACGGACATCTCTCCGGTTTGGATGCCGTGTTCGGCGAACTCCTTTTCCGCCTTTTGGAACTGCTCCGACGAATCGAGCAAAGCTTTAGAGGGAATGCAGCCAACGTTCAGGCAAGTGCCCCCGAGCGTATCGTAGCGCTCGATCAGAGCGGTCTTCATTCCAAGCTGTGCGCAGCGGATGGCAGCTACATAACCACCAGGACCGGACCCGATGATCGTAACGTCATATGCTTGTTCGGCCATAGGGAAAAGGGGTTTTTAGGGTAAGTGGGGTCCGTTGCGAAATTAAGAATGTTCTCCAAAAGGGTGGCCTTGCTTCAAGAGCCCTTTCTCCGCTCTGCTCGCAACTTTACTTCTCTTACAAAGGTGTAAGGGAGCATCAGGATCGCGAGGAAACCGAGCAATCGACCGATCCCATCCCCATGGACCGTGTAAAAAGTCCGAATGTCGTTCCGATGCAGGGTCCCCGTTAACACATCCTGTTCCCACCATCGGGTCCGTTCTTTGATATGCCCTTTTCGGTCGATGAGGGCTGAAATACCTGTATTGGCGGACCGGGCCACTTCTTTGCGGGTCTCCACGGCCCTCAGGCGTGCAAAAGCGAGGTGTTGGTGATAGCCTGGCGTATCCGACCACCACCCATCGTTGGTGATCACAGCGAGCAGGTCCCCTTGCTTTTCCCGGATGGCCTCAGCGACCAATCCCCCATAGATGGATTCGTAACAAATGAGCGGAACTGCGCGGGTGGGGTCTTGGCCCGGCTTGCTCGGACCAAAAACGCTCAATTCACTCTGTGAAGCCAGACTTCCCGAAGCACCGCCGAGCTCCAGGGCGAAATCTTCCAGAAAAGGAAGCCACCCTGAGAACGGGATCTTTTCCACCCCGAGGACCAGCCTCGTTTTATGGTGGAGCATCAACTTCCCATCCTCCCCCACTTGCAAGGCACTGTTGTACGCCTCGTAAAAACCCTCCCCTTTCATGGGCCGGGCCACCGATGAAGGTGAACTGCTCGTATCGAAGCGACGATAGCTCGAGAGCCCCGCGAGAAAACGAGCGCCTTGCTGCTTCTCAAGGAATTGTCGAATGGCGCGAACGGCTTCACTGCTGTCGAGCTTGCTCTCCCAAAAAGCTCCTGGCAAGGAAGTCTCGGGAGCAATATAAAGATCGGGCTCACCCTCCTGCGATCCCTTCCGAGCCCACTTCATGACCCGATCGAGCTGCTTTTGATAGGGAATAAAGTTCTCACCGCTGGGGAATTTTTCCTCGTAGGGGTCGATGTTCGGCTGAATCAGAGCCACATCAACCTTTTCCCCTTTCTGTTTTTCCTTCAGATCGCTAAGGATCGAGGATGACCAAGCATAAGGCAGAAGGGTGAAAAGGAGAAGAAGGGGCACGTCCAAATAGAGCTTTCTCTTGAGCCGCGGGGTTATGAACAAGTGCTTGATAAGCCTGAACACGAGAATGTTCACGATAAGCACCCATAAAGTCCCTCCCAGAACCCCTGTATACTCGTACCACTGCACCCAATCAACCCTGATGGCAAAGATATTCCCCAGGTTCAACCAGGGCCAGGACAACTCCCAATTGTAGTGCAACCACTCAAAGCCGATCCAGTAGAACAGGAGGGCGAAATACCCCCGTTGAGGTCCCAAAACGCGTTTGCTGTAGTGGAACAGCAGGAAGACCAAAGCCATGAGGAGCCCGTTGGCCACTACGGCCATGACCATCCCCCAAGGTGAAGCATAATAGATCCACCAGGTGGTCACGAAATTGTAGGTCAGAAAACTGAGGAACGCATAGGGGAGGATCCGCCAGGCCTTTCCCTTCCGCTCACGGTCCTTTCGATCCTCGACGGCCAAAAGAGGCACCAAGGCCACAAAAGCCAGGATAGGAAGATCACCGATAGCAGGGAACGCCGCACCCAGCAACAAGCCGGTCAAAAGGGCCAATAGGATCGATCGCACAGATGCCATGGGATCGCGAAAGGGGGCGAAGGTAAAAAGGATGCGCTACGGATCAGCGCATGAGGTACATTTTGCCGAAACCTTTCTCGAAAAATCGGTCCGCACTGGTTTCTCGGTGCTCTACATCCTGGCCGTTCTCCTTCACGATCACTTGGTATAGATAGACACCGTTCGCCAAGGGATCTCCGAATTGGTCCGTTCCATCCCACCAATAGGAGGTCCGGTTCTTCCCGATATGAAGGGGCCCCAACTGATCCTTCGTGATCTCTTTCACCACGGTCCCGCTTACGGTCATGATCCGGATCTTAAAGCGCTCCGGGATCTTGGACCCGGTCAATGTGAAAACGAATTGGGTCCGGGTGGAAAAAGGGTTGGGGTAATTCAAGACGTTGCTTACGCTCATCTCATTGACCACTTCGAAGGAGATGCGATAGCGAAGATCGCCGGATGCATTGCCCGATTTATCCTGTCCCTGGACCAACAACTCGTAAGTACCGTCCTTTTCCAATTCCGGCCGATAATCGATCTTGAAACGGTTCTCTTTGGAAGTGGCGGGTTTAAAGGCGAGTTCGTATCGGGGATCGGAATTGTTGAAGTAGATCCGCTCCTTATCGCCGTTCGGATCGGTCAAGTAGATCTCAAAATTGGAAGTGTCTTTCTGCTCGTCCATCAAGAGGAACTTGTTCTCATCGTCGAGGGTGATCCGAATGTTCGGTTCAGCGGACACGATATCTCCGTCCATAATGCGCCGACCGTCGAAGGTCACGTCCAGGATCGGATTGGTCCGATCCCGGCTGGCGTAAAAGTTCCGCTGGGCGATATTGTTGAAATGGTACTGTTCCAATTGGTCGTAATGACCCGTCGCGGTATCGATCGGATTCGCCTCCATCATCATCCCGTGCTTCCCCGCAAAGTCCTTGCTCGAAAAGGCGACGGTATCGACGAGCGTACTGTCCGAGGGAAGAGGAGGAAGGCGCCGGTATCCTCGAAAGGAACTTCCTCCTTGGTCATCGCGGAACCAATAGCCCACCAAGAGGCTGTCCATATCGAAAGCACTGATATTCCGGATGGGAACACCCATTTTGACCTTTTCCCCTTCCTGCACAGTGTCGGCGTGGAAAGCATATCCTAAGGAGGGGTCCACTGCAGCTTCCGGAGCTGGCTGATGGAGCAATTGCCAACGGTCCAACTGGTGAGGCGTTACATCCGTGGTATCGGAAAGCTTGGCCCGCAATTGGATCCATGGATATTGGGTAGCATCCACATAATTCTGAAGATCGGGGACCGAATCCTTGCTCATCGGAAATGAGGAAAGGAGTTGCCGAGTCCCGTTTTTTTGGATCCCGAGGACCTGGATCCGCGTGCTATCGTCGGTCGGGGTTTCCTGGGGATGACCGTCCCAATAAAGGGCATCCCACTGATAAGCCGGTCCGGCCACTTCTGAAGTGATCGCTCCCCGATCCGCACTCACCTGGATCTCGCTCTGGAGATCGATCAATTGATCCCGATAGCTGCCGTACACTTCCTCCGTAGAATCCGGAGTCCCTTTTTGAGCGAGGAAAATGAAAGGAACGCTATCCTGAGCCACCCCGATGCTGTCGCTCCCCCAGCTCTGGAAAAGGGAATCGAGGGAAGGATTGTTGGC
>CAZOSO010000093.1:0-8830 GCA_964582635.1 uncultured Weeksellaceae bacterium
ATGGTCGGGGAGAACAAGTCGGAAATGCGCTCTTACGATGACCTTTTTATCAAAAGGCGCTTCGATAGCTACATCGTTAAGGAGAGCAACGTTTACGATCGGGCCATACGGCAATACAAGTCCGATCTCGATGCCCTTTTGGAGGCGAAGAAGATCAAGAACGAGATGTTCCGGATCGAGCACGATCTTTGGAGTTATTGATCCTTATCCCGATCAGGCCTTCGTATTCCCAAAAGTCCTTTTCGCTCCCAGCTTTTTAAGGTTCTACGAGCTCTTTCAAAGAGCTTGAGCGAGATTCTTATGTTCTTTTCAGGGTCCTTTAGGCCCGAAAAGGAATAAAGCTTTCCTATTAATCGAGAAAGGTGTTTCGCTTTTAGCCCTCCTTCATTTCATTTTTGGGTTTCCAATATTCCCATTTCGATCGTACGGAAAAGCCGTAGGATAAAGGACAATATGTCTTAATTTTGAATTGGGGCGATATAGAAAACATATCCTCCAGCTTTTTCTTAAGAATCCAAAGAAAAATCCATGAATCGGCAGATCTTAAAAAATATCAAATCGCTACGCGAGCTTAAAGGCTTCAGTCAAAAGGGGATCGCAGACAAGCTCGGTATCACTCAATCGAGTTATGCTCGCTTTGAAACCGGGGCCAAAAAGACGGATTTCGATATGCTCGAACGGGTAGCGGAAGCATTTGAAGTGGATGTGTGCACCATTATCCATTTCCACGAACAAGGCCTCGGTGGCCATGAGGGACGCGGAGATCGTCAGGAAAAAGAACTGAAACAATTGAGGGAGCGAGAAACCTACCTCAATCGTCTTAACGAACAGCTTACGGTCCAACTGAACGATAAACAAGAGATCATCGATCTGCTTCGGCGGCAGCTAAAAGGTGGAGAAGGATACCCTGAAAGATCCGAGAACGCAGAGAAAGCATAGAGCTGCCTGTTTCATATCCCCAGGAAATAAGGTGCAATAAAAAACCCTTGAGGATTTCCTCAAGGGTTTTTTTAGTAGCGGGGGCAGGACTCGAACCTGCGACCTTCGGGTTATGAGCCCGACGAGCTACCAACTGCTCCACCCCGCGATGTGGAAGCACAAATATAAGGATTTAATTCCTTTGCACCACAAGATCCGCTTCTATGGCTGAACACCGTGCTGGTTTCGTGAACATCGTTGGCGCACCCAATGTGGGGAAATCGACCCTGCTCAATAAACTCTTGGGGCAAGGCCTTTCGATCATTACCCCTAAAGCTCAAACGACACGCCATCGACTGATGGGGATCCTGAACGAGGAGGGTTATCAAATGGTGCTTTCGGATACCCCCGGTATTCTCGATCCCCAATACAAGCTTCACGAAAGCATGCTCCGATTCGTGGATGAAGCGCTCGAAGATGCCGATCTCCTCCTCTTGGTGACGGATGCTTCCCGAAAGAAACGCTCTTTTCATCCCAGCGTACTGGATCGGATCCGGAAAGCTAAAGTACCGGTCATCGTTTTGATCAATAAGATCGACCTTTCCAGCCAAGAGGAAGTGGAAGAGCAAGTGAAGGAATGGGAGGGAGCCTTCGATGGAGCTGAGGTTTGGCCGATCTCAGCGCTTCACGGTTTCCATACCGATGAGCTCCGGGAACATATCCTGAGCTTTTTGCCTGAGAACCCTCCTTACTTTCCTAAGGACGATATCAGCGACAAGCCGATGCGCTTCTTCGTTTCCGAGATCATCCGGGAAAAGATCATGAGGCTCTATCAGGAGGAAGTCCCTTATTCCTGTGAAGTAATGGTCCGGAATTTTGAAGAGAACGAGGGTTTGATCCGCATCCAAGCTGATATCATGGTCCTTCGGACATCCCAAAGGTCCATTTTGTTAGGGGAGAAAGGGAAGGCCATAAAAAAGCTAGGGATCCGTGCGCGGCGGGACCTTGAGGCCCTTCTGGACAAAAAAGTTCACCTCGACCTTCACGTGAAAGTGGACGAAAATTGGAGAGATGACGCGCGAAAGTTGAGAAAGTACGGATATTCGAGCTGATCGAGGAACCCCCTTTCTTTCATGAGCAAAAAAGGACTTGTAGCGATCGTTGGGCGCCCCAATGTGGGGAAATCCACTTTTTTCAACCGTTTGGTAGGAGGGCGAAAGGCCATTGTGGATGAAAAGAGTGGGGTGACCCGGGATCGACATTATGGGGAAGCTGAGTGGAACGGGGTCCGCTTTCCTGTGATCGATACCGGAGGTTATTCCCACGATGCGGGGGAGGAGCTCCAGGATGAGATCCGCAAACAGGTGGAGCAGGCAGTCCGGGATGCCTCTGTGCTCCTTTTTGTGCTCGATGTTCAGGTCGGGATCACGGATCTCGATGAGGCGTTGGCCGAACTTCTTCGGAAGACGCAAAAACCGGTGTTCGTCGTGGCGAACAAGGCCGATGGGCCTCAATGGCATCCCCAAGCCGCCGCATTTTATGCTTTGGGCCTTGGAGAGGTCTATCCCATTTCTTCGGCCAATGGAAGCGGTACGGGGGATCTTTTGGATGCTCTTTATCCCCTCCTTCCCTCTGTTGAGGAAGAAGAGGAGCCTCTCCCTCATCTTGCCATCGTGGGGAAGCCCAATGTGGGGAAATCCTCCCTTTTGAACACCCTTACGGGAGAATATCGGAGTGTCGTGTCGGAAAAGGCGGGAACTACTCGCGATACCGTTGACATGCGCTTTAAAGGGTTCGGGTTCGATCTCGTTCTGGTCGATACAGCGGGTCTACGGAAGCGCGGGAAGGTGAAGGAGGACCTGGAGTATTATGCCAACCTAAGGGCGATCAGAAGCATCGAGCGGAGCGATGTTTGCTTGCTTTTGCTCGATGCCGAAGAAGGGTTGCAACGGCAGGATCTCAATATCGTCGCTCGGGTGGAACAGGAAGGAAAAGGGTTGGTCGTGCTCGTGAACAAGTGGGATCGGGTGGAGAAGGATACGAGCACCGCTCAGAAATACGAAAAAGCGGTGCGGGAGCGACTATCGCCCATGCAGGACGTTCCCATTCTCTTTACCAGTGTGGTCGAAAAAAAGCGTCTCCAAAAGGCTTTGGAGGCGGCTCTTGAGGTCTATGAAGTGCGCAGAAAGAAGATCCCGACGCATACGTTGAACCAAGACCTCCTCCCTGCGATCGAGGATGATCCACCTCCGATGGATGGGAACCACCGGGTGCGGATCAAATATGTGCACCAAGCCCCCGGCCCTCCTCCGTCCTTTGTTTTCCACTGCAATCGACCCAAAGCGATCAAGGGGCCTTACAAACGAAGCCTCGAGAAAAAGCTCCGTCGCTTATACGGTTTCAAGGGCACTCCTATCCGTATCTTCTTCCGTAAGAAATAAAAAAAAGGGATGAGCTGAAGCCCATCCCTTTTTTCGTGAGGTTGCTTAAGAAAGACCGGTCTTAAACGGCTGCTTCCTTTTTGATGTCGAACTCTTCCTGGAGTTTCTCGACGTAGTCGAGTTTTTCCCAAGCGAAGGTGGTGACCTTCTGCTTTTCTTCCTTTCCGTCGACGATCATTTCGACCTCTTTTTCTTCCGGCTCGCGGCCGAAGTGGCCGTAAGCAGCGGTTTCCGTAAAGATCGGCTTATTGAGGCCGAGGCGCTTCACAATGGCGTTCGGCCGCATGTCGAAGATCTTGGCGATCCGCTCGGCGAGTTCGCCGTCCGACATCACGTTGCCGTCCTTTCCATTGATCCGGCAGGAACCGTAGGTGTTCACATAGAGGCCGACGGGCTCTGCCACGCCGATCGCGTATGCGACCTGAACGAGGGCTTCATCGCAAACGCCTGCTGCAACGAGGTTCTTAGCGATGTGCCGCGTGGCGTATGCAGCGGAACGGTCGACCTTGGACGGGTCTTTTCCGGAGAAAGCGCCACCGCCGTGAGCACCTTTTCCACCGTAGGTGTCGACGATGATCTTCCGGCCGGTAAGGCCTGTGTCTCCGTGCGGACCACCGATCACGAACTTCCCGGTGGGGTTCACGTGAAGGGTGTAATCCTCTTCGAAGAGCTTTGCGTTCTTCGGAGATTTCTCCTTCACCCGAGGAATGAGGATGTTCTCCACGTCCTCTTTGATCTTTTGCTGCATCTTCTCCTCGCTGTCGAACTCGTCGTGCTGCGTGGAAACGACGATGGTATCGATGGATACCGGGATATCGTTATCGTCGTACTTGACAGTGACCTGAGACTTGGCGTCCGGACGGAGATAAGGCATCTGATCCGTGTTCTTCCGGATATCGGCCAACTCCAGAAGAAGAAGATGGGAAAGACTGAGGGAGAGGGGCATGTAATTGTCCGACTCCTTGGTGGCATAACCGAACATCATGCCTTGGTCACCCGCTCCTTGTTCTTCTTCGCTTTCGCGCTCGACCCCTTGGTTGATATCGGGGGATTGACCATGGATCGCAGAGATCACCCCGCAGGAGTCAGCTTCGAACATATAATCAGCGTGGGTGTATCCGATGTCCCGGATAACCTCTCGCGCGACTTCTTGAGGTTCGATCCTGCCTTCGCTCTTGACCTCCCCGCTAAGTACGGTCAGTCCTGTAGTAACGAGTGTTTCACAAGCTACCTTCGAATTCGGGTCTTGTTTCAGGTATTCGTCCACCATCCGATCGGAAACCTGATCGGAAACCTTGTCCGGGTGCCCTTCAGACACCGATTCCGAAGTGAATAGATAAGCCATAATCCTTCGCGTTGATTTTGATTCTCGGCAAAATTAACCATTTCTCTGTTAATAAAAAAGCGCGGCGAGGGGAAACCCGCGCCATGATCTCAGATATCAGCCTTCTTCAGAGGCTTCTCCCGAGTTTGCGGTAGGCTCCTGGGTGAGTTGTTTGAACACCTCTTCCAGAGGAAGGGACTCTTGGTGGAGCGTTAACACGCTCAGCCCTTTTTGAACCGCCTTTTCGAAGACCCTTTCCCGCACTGGTTCCCCTTCCTCCACTAAAAGTTTCCATTCATGATCTCCGATGGCATCAGCTTTTTTCACGCCATCGATCCTCTCGAGCTCTTCAGGGGTCATATCACCATCGAATTCAACGTGAAGGGCGGCTTGACCTCCCGTTTTTTGGCGAAGTTCTTTGACCGGATCGTCCGCAACGATCCGCCCATTGTGCACGATGACCACCCGATCGCATATCGCTTCCACCTCTTGCATGATGTGGGTGGAAAGAAGGACGGTCCTTTCTTTTCCGATCTCGCGTATCAGTTGACGGATCTCAGTGAGCTGGTTGGGATCAAGGCCGCTCGTGGGTTCGTCGAGGATCAGGACCTCAGGCTCGTGGATCAGCGCTTGCGCCAGTCCTACGCGCTGTTTGTAACCTTTTGAAAGCGCTTCGATACGCTTGGCACTTTCCGGTCGCAGGCCCACGGTATCGATCATCCTTTCAACCCGCTCTTTTTTCCGGTCCAAGCCATGGAGCCCTGCTATAAAACGGAGAAATTCTCGCACGTACATGTCCATGTAGAGGGGGTTGTGCTCCGGGAGGTAACCCACGTTCTTGCGCACCTGGATCGAGGCATCTCTCGTATCGTAACCGCATACCGAAGCTTTCCCCGAGGAAGGAGGGATGAAGCAAGTGAGGACCTTCATCATGGTGCTCTTTCCAGCACCGTTGGGTCCGAGGAACCCTACTACTTCTCCTCCTTTCATGGAGAAGGAAACGTCGTCAAGGGCCTTCTGATCACCGAAGGATTTGGTGATGTGCTCGACCGAAATGGACATGGAGGGACGAAGGTATGAAAAGGAGCAGTTGCTTTATCTTTTGCATCCCATTAGGCCCTTAAGAAAAAATGTTAAAATGAGCCCGCATCCTCCTTTTCTTCAAAAAGGCGATACCATCGCCATCCTTTCCACAGCTCGCAAGATCGAGCAGCATGAGATCGACGCGGCCGTCGAAAAGCTTCAGGAATGGGGGCTCTTCGTAGAAAGCGGGAGGAACCTTTTCAATGAAGACCGTCAGTTCGCAGGAACGGTGGACGAGCGTCTCCAGGACCTCCAGTGGGCGCTCGATACGCCTCATGTCAAAGCCATATTGTGCGCAAGAGGGGGCTATGGGACGGTTCAATTGATCGATCGAGTGGATTTCCGAAACTTCCGGGAAAACCCCAAATGGATCATCGGATACAGCGATGTTACGGTTCTGCATTCCCATATCAACCGCCATTTGGGGATCCCGACCATCCATGCCTCGATGGCCGTCAACTTTGCAAAAGATAGGCCGGAAGCGCTCGATTCTCTTTATCAAGCCCTATTTCAGGGGCTTACGAGCTATTCCTTCTCCGGGGATCCGGATTTCGATCGAGCCGGGAAAGCCCGTGGGCATTTGATCGGTGGCAATCTTTCCATCCTTTATAGCTTAACAGGGACGGATAGTATGTTCGATCCCCGGGGTAAGATCCTCTTTGTCGAAGATCTGGACGAATACCTTTATCACGTCGACCGGATGATGCAAAACCTCCGGAAAAGCGGGGTCCTTGGAAGCATCGAAGGCTTGCTGGTCGGAGGGCTTACCGATATGAACGACAATCAAGTCCCTTACGGGCGGACGGCTAAAGAGATCGTGGCCGAGAACATGGAAGGCTATGATATCCCCGTGGCTTATGAGTTCCCCGCGGGACACCTTCGGGAACAACAAGCGCTTTATTTCGGGGTTCCGGTGGAATTGGAGGTGGGTGAACAGGATCAACTCGAGTTCCTGTAGGAACGGAGCTTTTCCTCCAACTTAGCGCTCCGGGCCTTTACCTGAGCGATCCAGAGCCCGAGCAGAAACCAGCCGACAACAGCGGGATAGAACACCGTTCGCATCGTGTTGTCCAGGTCGTAACGGCTAAAGGCCGGATTCCCGCCGCTTCCAGGGTGCAGAGATTCGGGGGCTAAGCGAGGAAGGATGAGGAGGAAGACCAAGAGAAAGACAAAAGCGAAGATGTTGTAAACCGATGCCACTCGAGCGCGCTGTTCCGGGTCTCTTATCGATCGACGCAGGATGAGGTAGGCGAAATAGATCAAGGTGGTAATAGCAGCACCGTTCAGTTTCGGGTCGCTCACCCACCAGGTACCCCATGTGAAACGGGCCCATATGGATCCGGTGATGAGGCCTAGCAGCGAAAAGAGCAATCCTGCCTGCACAAAGGATCGGGCCTTTCGGTCGGTGTCGAAGCTTCCTTTCCACAAATACTGGATGCTACTGAAAAAGCCGAGGAGCATCAGTCCGATCATGCTGAACCACATGGGAACATGGAAGTATAGGTTCCGGATGCTTTCGTAAAGGATCTTGCGGAAAGGGAACGTGAAGCTGCCCGGATCTTCGTGCAAGGTCGGGGTACAGGATCCTGGAGTGCTACCCCAGTGGCTTCCTTCCCCTTCGCGGATGATAAAGGCATCGGGTAAGAGGTAAGTGCCGCTCTTTGGGGATGAAAGATGGAGGACGATGTTCTCCCTTGAACGCTCGGTGGGGATCTTGAACTCCGTATAGAGCTCGTCCGAGCTCTTGACCTCGGTGTTTCTCCCGCAGATCGTGTCTTGGCCTAATTCCAACCAGATCTCCGGAGCTCCTCCCTGATCGAATCGGGTGTTGTATCCTTGGATGCGTACCTCCTGTGCAGTCCCGGCTGTGAGCTCGACCGGCTCGACCTCAAGGATCCCCGGGGATAAACGGGTCCCCAATCCGGCTAGGATCACATAGAGAAGGCAAAGGATGCTCAGGGCCTTCCACCAGTGCTTTTTAAAGGTGTTCAATGGCTTGGATCAGTCGCGCCAAAGGTAAGGAAATAAGATAGCGGAGAGCGCCCATGCTAGCCCTTGGAGCGCTAGAAGGATCAGTGCACGGTCTCCCGTTTCGGACCAGGCGAGGCCATCGAGCCCCGCCTTGGAAAAACGTACGGCCACCGTGAGGAGGGGAAGGATGACCGGGAACCCGAGTATAGCTGTCATCCCGAGGTCGTTCCCCGTTTTGGAACTGATGGCCGCGATCATCGTGATGATCGACGCAAGGCCACTGGCGCCTAAAAGGAGGGCGACTATCAGCATCCAAGGGTCGCTGCCCGCGTAGACCTCGGTCCCTAGGAAAAAGGAGTGGACCAGCAAGCTCAGAACCCCTAGAAAGACCATCAAAAGAACATTATGAGCGGTCTTGGCGATCACAGTGCTGAGCGGATGGGCGATCAGGTAACGGAAAAGGCGCTCTCCCTCGTCCTCATAACGGAAGCTACGCCCTACCGAATTGAAAGCCGCAAAGGTCAATATGACCCAGAAAAGGGCGTTCCAGGTCCTCAGGTCGATCACGTTCTGGAAGGAGATGTAGCAGATGAAAACGGTGGCCACTACATAGAGGAGCATGGAGCCCAACGCATGCTTCCGGCGCATCTCCATGGCGAACTCCATTCGGATCAATTCCCTGATCTCTTTACCCATCGCTCGTTAAAAGTAGGGACGCAGTTTGAAAGGGACCAAGATCGTTCTTTTCTAATTTTGGAGCCCTCGATATGGAACTCGATATTCTAGCCATAGCAGCCCATCCCGATGACGTGGAGCTTTGTTGTTCCGGAACCCTTTCCAAGCATATCAAAGCCGGATACAAAGCCGGGGTGGTCGACCTTACACAAGGAGAGCTAGGGACCCGTGGAAATGCAGAACTGCGCCTTCAGGAAGCAGCGGATTCCGCTAAAGCCCTTGGGTTGACCCTGCGGGATAACCTGAAGATGGACGATGGCTTTTTCATCAACGATCGCGCGCATCAACTTCGGATCGTCGATGCGATACGCCGTTATCGTCCCCGTATCGTGCTGACCAATGCGGTGAAGGACCGGCA
>CAZOSO010000094.1:0-3449 GCA_964582635.1 uncultured Weeksellaceae bacterium
TCTTGAGCTTGTAGGAGAATGTGAGGCGGAAGCGCCGGGTTTGGTGCCACTGGAATTTCCCGCGGGAGTAATATTCTTCGGTTTCCGTCACCCATCGGCGCACGCGGGTGTTGAAGATGTCTTTGGCGCTTAGGGTGATGCGGCCTTTTTTGTTGAACAGCTTTTTGGATAGATTGAAGTTCAGGGCATAAGATGCCAGCCGTCTTCCTTGGGTGGTCTTGCGAGGCGCCTGGTAATAGAAAGTGAGCTGTCCTTCCCATCCCTTTCCGAATTTGGCTTGGGAATTCAAGCGGCCGCTCATCGTGTACGTATCGCTGTAAAGGTTTCGGTCCTTGTAACTTCCATCCGTGATAGCTCGGTAGAAGTTCAGGTCCCCTGAGAGTTCCCAATCCGGTAGGATCGTAAGGCTGCCGTTCATCTCGATCCCGTATGAGTTCCGGGTGGCCATGTTGACGGGGAAGTTCCTTGTATAGCCTGCGCTGTCAACGACTGTAATTTCCTCTTCCACATCCGTGCTGTGTCGATAGTAAAGGGTTGCATTATAGGTTCCTTTCTTCCAATACTTGAGGTAACCTAGTTCGTAGGAGTTCGTGTATTCCGGGCGAAGGGAAGGGTTTCCCGAGCGGAAGCTGCGCGGGTCGCTGTAGTTGAAGAAGGGGATCAGGTCCCAGAAATGAGGACGATCGATACGGCGGCTATAGCTAACTTGGATGGTGTTCTCTTTCGGAAGTTCGTATCCGATATGAGCGGTGGGGAAGAGGTTCAAATACTCCTGAACGTTCTTTTCTCCGCTTTTAAGGAGTTCGGTCTTGATGAAGCTGTGTTCGGCTCTCAGACCGAGCTGTCCTGAGAAACTTCCGAACTTGTTCCCGATCATCCCATAGGCGGCGTTCACCCGTTCGGTATAGAGAAAACGGTTGCTGAAAAGGTCCAGGCGGTTCCAAGTCCCCCCGGGTTCCCGTTCCTCCACGAAATAATCGTTTTTGATGCTGCGGTTGGTGCTCTTGAGCCCGGCCTCCCATTTGCCGTCCTCGCTGAAGGGATGCACATAATCCGTCCTTGCTGTCCAATTCAGTTCGTCTTCCAGGTTGTCGCTGATCTGGTCGAGGCCTTGGTCGGTTCCCTGAACCCGTTGTTCGATCTCGGCTTTCTCATGGTCGCGGTCTTTTTCGTACTTGGCGTCCACCGTCCATTTATGCTCTTTATCATCCGGGAATGAGCGGACATATCGAAGGGATGCCGAGTAATTCTGGTCTTTTTCGGTTTCGACCTGCTTTCGGTCGGTTCGCTGAAGCAGGTTGCCTTGCGGATCGAGGTCCCGGTAAACCACGTTGGTGGTGTTCCGTTCATCCCCTAGGTTCATGTTCCCAGCGAGGGTTAGGGTGTGATGCTGTTTGAAGTTGATATCTGCCCCAAGGCGTGCATTATGAGAGGTTCCGCCTCGTAAGCTCTGTTCATCGCTCGTATAGATGAACTCCTTGCCTTGTCCACTGCTGTCCTTGAAGACTTGGCGAGATTCACCGAATCCGGGTATTTTGTCGTATTCGAAACTGTAACTCCCGAATATGTTCAAAAGGCCTTTGCGGTAGTTCAGGTTGAAGCCGGCTCCGTGATCGTGGGGCCAGCCTGCATTCGCATTGAAGGAACCGTTCAATCCGCCCTTGTCCTTATCCTTCAGGACGATATTGATCACACCTACCTGTCCTTCTGCCTCATAGCGAGCCGAGGGGTTCGTGATCACTTCCACCTTTTCGATCATGCTCCCTTGCATATTCGCAAGGGCATCGATGTTCCCGTTCTGGACCAATCCCGACGGGCGACCATTGATCAGGATCCGCACACCACCGCTCCCTCTCAGGCTAACGTTCCCTTCCATGTCCACATTCACCCCCGGCGTGTTGTTAAGGACCTCACGCGCATTCCCGCCTGCTGTGTTCAGATCCTTGCTGACGTTGAAGACCCGCTTGTCCAGATCGATCTGCATCCGCCGTTTTTCTCCGGTCACCTCCACCGCCTCTTTGCTGTTTTCCCTCGGCTTCAGGGTAATGGTGTCCAGGTCCTGTGTTTCTCCCGCTTTCACACGAAGGTCCTCTATGATCCGAGGCTTATAGGACATGAAGCTGATACGGAGGTAATAGGTGCCCGCTGCCGCTTCGATCCGAAAAGCCCCATCCTCCTCTTCAGTAGCCATCCCTCCCACCAAAGAAGAGTCGGAGGGGTCGTGAAGGGAAGCCGAGGCATAGGGGATGGGAGCCCCTTTGGGGTCCATGACCTCCCCTTTGATCATCCCTTTTTGAGCATGAAGGGGGAGCGAGCTTATCCCCAGGACCGTCAAGAAAAGAACGAAGAGGGCTCTCATACCTTGACAAAGGTAAGGATGCTCCCTCTATTTCTTGTGGAGGATCGGATGAGCGGTCAGGGCTCGAGGATGAGTGGAAGGAAGCGATGGATGCCTTAACTTGGCTTCTATGGGACAGTTATTACAAAGGGAGCTTTTCTTTTTCCTGACCCTCAGCATTTTAGGGGTTTCAGCCCCCTTGAGCGCTCAGGATCCCGCGATCGGAGATTGGGAAGGGCGTTTGAAAACTCCCGGTAAGGAGCTGCGCATCATCTTTCATATCGAGGAAGCGGGAAAAGGCTTAGGCGGGACCATGGACAGTCCGGATCAGCACGTTCGAGGGGTGGAATTCGATAGCGTTGAACGGGAAGGGGATAGCCTTTATCTGAGGATCAGCTCAGCAGGAGCCGAATATCGGGGTATCTTTCAGGAACCCGATAGCCTGGAAGGGAAATGGATCCAAAGAGGGGTCTCCTATGAACTCGATCTGGCAAGAGGGGTCTCTGACTCATCTAGCGAACAAAGGCGGCCTCAAACCCCGAAGCCGCCTTATCCTTATCGTAGCATCGACACCAGCTTCCTTCAGGCCCCAGCGGGATTTCGATTGGCAGGGACGCTCACTTTACCCAAAGGAGAAGGGCCTTTTCCGGCCATCGCTTTGGTATCGGGGTCCGGACCACAGGACAGGAATGAAACCATAATGGGTCATCAGCCTTTTCATGTGATCGCGGATCACCTGACGCGAAAAGGGGTGGCCGTTCTTCGCTACGACGACCGGGGGGTCGGAGCTTCTCAAGGGAATTTTCAAAACGGGACCATCGATAAGTTCACAACGGACGCGAGAGCTGCATTTGAATTTCTCAAAGGACACGATAAGGTGGATTCCACTCGCGTGGGGATGCTCGGTCACAGTGAGGGTGGGATCGTGGTCTCACAGCTCGCTGCTTCGGAGGATCCGCCCGCTTTTTTGGTGCTGATGGCATCCCCGGCTTTGGCGGGTGATAGCACGCTTTTTCTACAAAATCGGGCTCTCTTGGAGGCCATGGGCATGAAGGATACGATGATCGAAGAGCAATTGCAGGTTCTGGATAGCCTTTTCACTTATATAAGG
>CAZOSO010000094.1:3549-7198 GCA_964582635.1 uncultured Weeksellaceae bacterium
TCGAATTATGGACGGATCGATACGACCATCCATCCGCCCGTTTTGGAAAAGGTAGGGGAGTGGGTGGAGAAGCGTTGAAGCTCTTTTATCCTTGACCCGCGCCTATTTCGTGATATCCTTGTAATCCTGCCGGAGGGTTTTGAAGGTGGTGCGGCGGTTGCGCTGGTGTTCCTCCTCGGTCTGGGCGTTTTCGATGGCCGGTTTGGTCTCCCCGAAACCTTCTGATTTCAACCGTTCTGGGTCGATCCCCTTTTTGATCAGGTAATCCACGACCGATTGAGCCCTCCGCTCCGAGAGGTCCATGTTGTAATCCTTGCTCCCTCTTACGTCCGTATGGGCTCGGATCTCGACGACCAAGTTGTCGTTGAGCTCCAGGAAGTTGGCGAGCGTATCCAATCGCTTCTTGGCGGATTTTCGAAGGGTGGCTTTATCGAGATCGTAACGGATCCCCTTGATCCGGATCTCATCCTTCGGAATCCGCTTAAGGTACAAGTCCTTATGGAAGGTTTTTGAACTGTCCTGATCCTTGGTCGATATGGTAACGGCGTCCCCAAAATGGTCGACCTTCTGGGCTTTGATGAAATACTGCATCCCTTCCCGAAGCTGTTTCTCGTAGTGGCCGTTCTGGTCCGTGGTCACGTAGATGGGATCCTGGTTCTCCGCCACGTCCTTGATCGTCACCAGCGAGTTCGCGATCGGTTCCTCGGTCTTTTTGTCGTAAACCGTGCCTTCGATCTTGAAGAGTTTGGGTTTTCCTTTGAAGCTATAGATATCGTAACAATAATCCCCACCCTTGCATGAGTCGCATTTTGCCCGGTCGGAAGTGAAATGCCCTTTCTCGAGTTCCTCGTCCAGGGTGTAATAAAGGTCCTCTTTAGGGCTATTGATCGGAGGGCGCAAGTTCATCGGCTCGCTCCATGAACTGTCCTGACCGTGTGCTTTGAAGATGTCCAGGCCTCCCATTCCCACATGTCCTTCGGAGCTGAAGAAAAGGATCCCGCTTTTTTCCGAATAATAGGGAGATACCTCATTTTCTGGCGTATTGACGGTGGAACCGAGGTTTACTGCCTCGCCCGGCATCCCTCTATTATCCAAAGGGGCGTACCAGATATCCATTTTCCCCTCACCCCCGGGACGGTTTGAGGCGAAATAGAGGACATCTTCTCCCTCGGCCAGCATGGGATGCTTGGAGGAGTAATTCTCCACGTTCACGTTCTCGTTCAACAGCAAGGGCTTGAGCCATCTTCCGCTGAGTTTGCGGCTCAAATAGATGCCACAGTCCGTGGGGTCGTCTTTTTCACAGCGGGTGAAGTAGAGTTTTTTCCCATCGATCGTTCGCACGGCCGCTCCTTCCAGGTCTTTTGAATTCACCGGTGGCCCGAGGTTCTTGGCCTGTTCCAGTTCACCGCTCTCTTTGGAGGCATGATAGATATCGGTGGTGTATAGGGCATTTTTGGGCGGAGCATCCTCTTCGAGCTGGTTCCCTTTCCGTGCCGAAGCGAACAGGACGGAGCCGATCCGGTCCGTGTAGCGGGCTGCCATGTCCGACCTTCCATCATTGACCGCCCCACCTGTTTCCTGAACCTTGATCCCCTCGTTCTCAACGTTCTCGTCCATCGCAAAATAGCAGCCCTGGACCAGGCGTTGGGCCTTTTTTTGGAGTTGGGGATCCGGGTCTTTAGCTTCTTGGTTGAAGCGTTTGAGCTGCTCGACGGCCTTTTCGTATTTCCCTTGCTCCATCAACGAATGGGCAAGCCCTACCAGATCCTTCGGAAGGTAGCGCCCACTATCGGAGCTCAGTTTCCGGTACCACTTCAAGGCTTTGTCGTATTCATCGCCCAAGTGATAAGAACGGGCGATCTGCCGGGTCACGTAGGCGGTACGACTTGTGGCCCTTTCTTTTTTGCTGCTTCCCTCGGCGCTGCTGTCTTCCTTTTCGATCTTACGGTATTGGTGGGTGCTATAGGGATGGACCCTTTTCCGCGTATCCAGCACATCCTCTTTGAAGAACTTCTTATAGTAGGCCGCCGCACTATGGTAATCCCCTTTTTCAAATGCCTTATCCCCATATCCGATCCATTCCCGTTTCGATTGGCCGAACGCGGTGGAAAGGCCGAGCAAAAAAATGCTTATGCTGAGCAGGCACCTCATCAGAAGCGTGGACAATGGTCGATGGGTTCGGGTTCCGGGGGATAACCGGTGTAGATGAAGGAGATCTCAAAACCACCCCTTCCGTTGGTGCTGGGTCTTAAGCTGGATGTGTTGATGTCGTAGCTCATTCGGACTTGGTAGGAGTCGTACTCCACCCCTGCTTCCACGATCACGGCATCCTGGGCTCTCCAATTCGGCCCCAGGATGAGATAAGCTCCGTTCTCCAGGAGATAATGGGCAAGGAGGCCGACTCGATGTTCTCGGTCGTTCTTTTGGTACATGCTCAGCCCCTTTGCCAAGAGCTGGAACTTTTTGCTGATATTGATGCGACTGCCGGCTTGGACCGAGTAACGCATCGGAAGATCGTTGGAAGCTTGGAAAAAGGTTTCTTGGGGCTCCAATATGTGATGCACCGTACCCCCTATAAAAGGTTGAAAACGGCTGCTCTCTTTGGAATGGTAATAAAGGAGTCCTGCGTTCAGGTCGGGGACCGTAAAGCTGGTCCGCTGGAAATTCTCCCCGCTCGCCAGGGACTGGTCGAAGCTTCCACCGTTCTGAGCAGTGTATTGGGATTCGAAGGTCAATTGCTGCGGGTTCACGCTTTTTTGGATAAAGCCGCCCTGGATCCCAACGGATACCCGATGGGTCCCTTTTTGGTTGAGCTTTTGGTCGTAACTCCCCGAAAGGAGCATGTTGAAGATCCCGAAATCCCCTTGTCCGGCCCTGCTGCTTCGGACATAAAGCCCGGCACCGAATTGTTCAAAGGGCATATCGAAGGAAAAGATCGAAGTCGTGAAAGGGTCCGGGGTCAGGCTTGACCATTGGGAGCGGTAGTGTCCGTGGGCTCTGAAGATCCCGTCCGTTTTGCCAGTGCGGGCCGGGTTGGTGTGAAGGGGGGACGTTCCGGTCTGTGATAAGTGAAGGTCCTGGGCCTGAACCGACGTCCCATAAAGGAGCAGGATGAAGAAAGCTAAGGCTGCTATGTTTCGATCGCCGTTCATCGTAGAAGGGTTACATCACCGCTTATCTTGTGCTCTTTACCGTCGGGAGTGACCGCCCGGACCACGTAAACATAGACCCCGACGGGCTGTTCAACGCCGTCCTTGGTGCCGTCCCATCCTTTGTCCTGCGAATTGGAGCGGAAGATCAATTCGCCCCAATTGTTGAAGATCTTGAACTCGAGCTCTTCATAGGGCCCACCGAGTACACGGAGCACATCGTTCTTCCCATCCCCGTTCGGGCTGAAGCCGCTCGGAACATCGGGTGGTGAGAAGACCTCCAGGTCTTTGACCACGGTGTCCCTGCATCCGAAATTGTTCTCCACGATGAGCTCCACAAGGTATTGACCCGGTTCGGTGTAGGTGTGATCCGGGTTTTTGTTGTTCGAACTGCCTTCACCCTGGCCGAAATCCCACCACCAAGCCACCGGATCCCCGTTGCTCACATCGAGGAAACTGACCGGATCTCCACTGTTGGCCGGTTTTGGATCGATCAGGAA
>CAZOSO010000094.1:7298-8455 GCA_964582635.1 uncultured Weeksellaceae bacterium
ACTTCCGTGACCGTGATCGAATCCACGAGCGTGTCCGTGCATCCGTTCGCAGCGGTCACCACATGCTTGAGAGGGAAGGATCCGCTATCCGTATAGGTATGAGTCGGATCCATGGCTTGGCTGCTATCCCCGTCCCCGAACCACCATTCATAAGAAGTGATCGGATCGAAGAAGGAGGAAGAATCCTGAAAATCCACTTGCTCTCCAAGGCAGATCGGATTGCTCGTATAGCCTGCTTCCGGGCCGGGAACCAGCGTGATCTCGAGGGTGTCCTCCACGGGTAAACATTTTCCGTTATCCTCCGAACGAAGGATGATCGTGGTCTGACCGGTCGCTGTATCCGTCGGTCCTGCATCGTATCCGGTGTTGGCCAGCGTGTCGTTCGGGACGAAGCTGCCGTCCCCCAGGGTGGACCAACTCAAGGAGCCTGTCGAGGAAGAGCCGTTCAGAGAGATGGTATTGGAAGCGCAAGCGGTGTCCGGTCCCGTCGCGTTCACTTGGGGAGTGCTAGTGATCGTGAGGGTGAGGGAATCGGATACCGGGTTGCAACTCCCATTGTTCGTGGAGGTCAAGGTCAACGTAACGCTTCCCGCTGCCGTATCCGAAGCGCTGGGGTTGTAATCGGCCTGAAGGTCCGTTGGGTTGGAGAAGCTTCCGGTTCCACTCGAATTCCATTGGCCGGTGGTGGAGCTTCCGGTGACCGATCCGTCGAGCGAAGCCACGCTATTGGCGCAGATGGTATCGTCATCCCCGGCATCTACGTTGGGCGCCTCGATAATGGTAACGGTCATACTGTCTTCCTCTTGAAGACAATTGCCATTGTTCGTGGAGACGAGGGTCAATTGGACCGATCCTGCAGCAGAATCCGCGCTGCTCGGAAGGTAGGTAGCATCGGTATCGTTGGGGGACGGGACGAAACTACCGGAACCCGAACTGCTCCATTGACCTGTGTTGGACCCTCCATTCACCGATCCATCCAGTTTTGCTGAATCGTTGTTGGTGCATACCGTCTGATCAGGGCCGGCATTCACTTGAGGAGCGGGTCCGATGGTCACCGTCATGCTATCGCTCACGGGGTTGCAATCCCCGTTGCCGATCGACGTATAAGTGATCGTCACCGATCCGGAATCGATCTGGGTGTTGCTCGGCGTGAAGGT
>CAZOSO010000095.1:0-2891 GCA_964582635.1 uncultured Weeksellaceae bacterium
AAACCCCGAAGAACCGATATGATCCGCTTCTTCCTCCTTTTCGCCCTATTTACGGTCACGCTTGCCGGAAAAGGCCAAAGCAGCAACTATCCCCCGAATCCCTACTCTTCGGCCTTCGATTCGGCTTACACCCTTCATCCGGATATCCCCCGAGGTGTCCTTGAAGCCGTGGCTTACAAGATGAGCCATTTCCGCCATCTTTCCGACAGCATTCCCGAGAGCTGTACCGGAATGCCCCGTAACATAGGGGTCATGGGACTGGTCCGGAACGGAAAGGGGGTCTTCCGCGCGAACCTACCCATCGTAGCTAAGCTCAGCAGTTACAGCTCATCCGCGATCGCGAAGAAGCCTAGGGAACATATCCTCGCTTATGCGGAAGCTTACGCGTCCACCATGGATACGCTCGGCATCAGCAGCCAGGCATTGAAAGATCAGGTGCCGGTCCTCACACTCCTCTCCGAGCTCCCCTACGACAGCAGCCAAGAGTTCGCCATGAGCGCCCGGCTTTACGACATTTATCAACATCTGGACGATCGGACATTCCAAAAGGCTTACGGGCTTCCGAATTATCGGGTCCCTTTCGACAGCATCTTCGGGCCGACGAACCACAAGCTCCTCAAAAGCGATCTCATCCAGATCCAAAAAGGGCAGATCCAGGGATCGAACGGGACCGCTTTTCAAAAAGGGGAACTCCGAAGCCCCGACTATCCTCCGGCCATATGGGACCCGGCTCCTTCCTGCAATTATTCCTCCCGGAACGGGACCCCGATCTCCCACGTGACCATCCATACGATGCAAGGGTCTTATGCCGGGGCCATCGCCTGGGCCAAGGATTGCAATTCGAACGTCTCCTTCCACTACGCGATCCGATCCTCCGACGGCCAGGTCACCCAGTTGGTCCTGGAAGCCGATATGGCATGGCACGTAGGCTCCGAGAACGATTATACGATCGGCATCGAGCACGAAGGCTATATCAACGACCCGAGTTACCTGACCGCTGCCCTCTATCAAAGTTCTGCGGATCTTTGCAGGGACATTTGTGCCACCGGAGGATATGGGATATCCCCCCTCCGGACCCACGATGGGCCGGCCTGTAGCGGAAGCAGCAGTAGCTGCCTCCTGGGAAGCTGCATCCGGATCAAAGGCCATCAACACTTCCCCAATCAAACCCATAAGGACCCCGGTCCCTATTACGATTGGGAACGCTACTACCGCCTGATCAATCCGAACCCTCCCACGACCACCTTTACGAAAGCACAGGACACGCTCTACGATAGCGGAGGGCCGAGCGGGAACTACGGCAACGACGAGCGCCATGTCTATACGATCGCTCCCTCCAACGCATCTTCCATAGAGCTAACGGTGAACAGCTTCCAATTGGAAAGCGGATACGATTCCCTCTATATCTACGATGGAGGCGGGATCGACGACCCCTTGTTAGGGGCTTACAGCGGCTCCACGATCCCTACGAACATCAATTCGAGCGGGGATTCGATCTCCCTCGAATTTCGCTCGGATTGCCAGACCACCGAAAGCGGGTGGAGCATTGCATGGGAGACATCCCCTCTGGACTCCATCCCCCCGACCAGCTCCGTCCAAGCGATCACGGATTGGAAGACCCAGGATTTCACTGCGAACTTCACCGATCAGGACAGCGGGGGGAGTGGCCTCTCCAAAAGCTATTACCAGGCCATCCATTTCGATGGGAACGAATGGCGGGGAAACCATCGGAACGGCTTCTTCAGCGACAACTTCGGGCAAAGCTCCCTTCATCCGGATTGGACCCAAGTGACCGGCAATTGGTCCCTCAAGAACGGACGATTGGTCCAGGACGATGAGACGGTGAACAACTCGAACATCCATGCGGAACTGGATCAAAGCCTTTCCAACCGCTACCTCTATCATTGGAAAGGGCTGATCGAAGGCTCGGGCTCGAACAAAAGAGCGGGGCTGCACATCTTCTGCAGCGAGCCCGACAGTTCCCAACGCGGGGATTCCTATTTCATCTGGTTCCGGGAGGACGATAACGCCATCCAGCTCTACAAGGCGACGAACAACTCCTGGGGAAGCGGGCCGGTGGCCGAGACCAGCTTCCCCTTTCAATCGGGGATCTGGTACGACTTCAAGATGAGCTACGACCGGATCAACGGGGATTTCGACGTATACGTGAACGATAGCTTATCCTTGGAGTGGAAGGACCCCAGCCCCATCGACAGCGGTCGAGCCATCTCCTTCCGGAATGGGCATTCGATCTATCGCGTGGACAACATGAAAGTCTACCGCTCCCGCTACCCGAGCGTGACGGTGAAGGTCGGCTCGGATAGCAGCCAGGACCTCCGTTACCAGAACCCCTCCCCTTCCAGCCCAGCGGGCAAAGTGAAGTCGATCGCCCAGGACAGTGCGGGAAACCTCTCTTCCATCAGCCAAGAACTGGTGGACGTGGACTGGACTTCGCCCCAACTTCCCATCATCCACGATGGGATCGGCAGCGATATCGACACCCTCTACGGGGACACCCTCAAAGCCGATTGGTCGCAAGCCAAAGACCCCCACAGCGGAATCCAGGCTTATGCTTACGCGGTGGATACGGTCCAAGGGGATTCCGGCTTGATCGGATGGACGAATACGACGGACAGTTCGATGGCGGAACATTTGCCGAATCCCGTCGCAGGTGCTACTTACTACACGAGCTTGAGGGTTTGGAACCAAGCAGGCTTGATGGCAGGAGATACGAGCAGCGATGGAGCGATCTATCTGCTTCCCTCCGACCTGAAAGAGCGAAAAGGGCCTTTGGGAAAGCTCAGCCTCTACCCCTCTCCATTGGATGCCGGGGAGCAACTCCGGATCCGGATCCAAAGCAAGGAAGCGATGGAGCTACGAACGACGGTCCT
>CAZOSO010000095.1:2991-8358 GCA_964582635.1 uncultured Weeksellaceae bacterium
TCCTTTTTGCGCAGTTCAGGACTTTCCCAGTTCCATGGTCAGGAGCATCCCTTTTCGAACTCGGGATCCCGGGACCAGCTCAGACTTTGGACTTTGGGCTTTGGGCTCTGGGATTTGGGATTTAGTCGCTTTCCCTCAGCTCTCCTCTTCGACGACCTCGAACTTGATGCTGTCCTGGACGTCCTTGTGGAGTTTGATATCGGCTTCGTAGGTACCGGTCTGCTTGATCGGCTCGTGCTCCTCCTTGATCTTGATGTCCTTCCGGTTCACGGCGAAGCCTTTCTCCTTGATGGCGTTGGCCAACTGGATGGCATTGACCGAACCGAAGATCTTGCCTTGATCGCCGACCTTGGCTCCGATCTTGATCGGACTCTTTTGGAGGGTCTCCAAAGCCTTTTGAGCTTCTTCGCGGGCCTTGGCCTCTTTGTGTTCCCTTTGCCGAAGGGTTTCATCCCGCATCTTCTTGTTGCCGTCACTAGCGGGCATCGCATAGCCCCGGGGGATGAGGAAATTACGAGCGTAACCCGGCTTCACGTTCACGAGGTCGTGTTTCTCACCGAGGTCCTCAACATCTTGCTTCAGGATGACTTCCATGGCTCGGCTTATTTCAGGAGGTCGGTTTGATAAGGAAGGAGGGCCAAATGGCGTGCCCGTTTGATCGCTTTGGCCACTTTCCGTTGATACTTCAGGCTGGTGCCGGTGATCCGCCGCGGAAGGATCTCTCCTTGCTCGTTCACCAGCTTCAAAAGGAAATTCGCGTCCTTGTAGTCGATGTATTTCCAGCCGTACTTCTTGAAGCGGCAATACTTCTCCCGCTTCGTCTCGATGTTGATCGGCTGGAGATAACGGATCTCGGTTTCACTCTCGGCCATTTGCGCTCGATCTTTTAAAAGGCTCAGGAGCTTTCATTCTCCTGGCCGACCTCTTCTTTCTTTTTGCTTTTCTTTCCTTTTTGCCGACGGCTTTCGGCGAACTCGATGTGGTGCTTGTCCATTTTGACCGTCAAAAAGCGGAGCACCCGCTCATCCCGCTTCATCTGGGTTTCGATCTTATCGATGAGACCGGCTTCATCCGCCTCGAACTCGAGGAGGTGGTAAAACCCGGTCGTCTTCTTCTGGATCGGATAAGCGAGCTTCTTAAGCCCCCAGCTCTCTTGATGGTGCACCTTGCAATTGCTGTCCTGCAGGAGCTTTTTGTACTTCTCCACCGTCTCCTTGTTCTGATCGTCCGAAAGGACCGGTGTAAGGATGAAAACGATCTCGTACCGTTGGTTCGCCATAAATGCCGTTTTGGCTTCTCGAAAAGGGAGTGCGAATATAAAAGATCCCTTTGGAGTGCCCTACAAGGGAAGGAGAATTTTATAGAACTCGGGGGAGAGAGACAAGGACCCAACAGTCCAAGAGCCCAACAGTCCAAGAGCAGGATCCGCCAATAGATCGAGCCATCGGCATCGGGGGTAAGCTAAAATAATGGACTGTTGGCCTGTTTGAAAGCTAGGTGTTGCCCTCTCCGTGAACTCCGTGCCTCCTCCGTGATCTCCGTGGTTTCATTTTGCTCTTTTTGGAGTGCCAAAGGCATGGCTTTGGAACCACAAAGCGCACCGAGAAGGCACTGAAGGCACAGAGAGATGGAATGTTTTGAGGGTGTTGGAATATTGGAATGGGGGACCGTTGGAATGTTGGACCATTGGAATGTTTAACTATCGGCTCCTCGGAATTCCACACCCGTTGAAAAAAGGCCCCGACAAGCCCGCTCGATCCCCGTAAATTTGGAGGGAAGCAGCGAACCCATGGAGCACGATTTCGTCGTATCAGCCCTTAAGTATCGGCCCGACACCTTCGATAGCGTCGTGGGACAGTCGGCCATCACCACGACCCTGAAGAACGCCATCCGCAACGAACACCTCGGAAGGGCCTTCCTTTTCTGTGGCCCTCGCGGTGTCGGGAAAACCACCTGTGCCCGGATCCTCGCGAAGGTGATCAATTGTGAGCAGCCGACCGAAGAGCTCGAACCCTGTGGAGCATGTGAACCCTGTAAAAGCTTTCAAGAGGGCCATTCGCTGAACATTCACGAACTCGACGCAGCCTCCAACAACAAGGTGGAGCACATCCGGGAGTTGATCGAACAGGTCCGTTTGGCCCCACAGGTGGGATCCTACAAGGTCTACATCATCGACGAGGTCCACATGCTCTCTCAACAAGCCTTCAATGCCTTCCTGAAGACCCTGGAGGAACCCCCTGAGCATGCGATATTCATCCTCGCCACGACGGAAAAGCATAAGGTCCTCCCCACCATCCTCTCCCGCTGCCAGATCTACGACTTTCACCGGATCGGGATCCCCGATATCGCGGACCACCTCCAGGTGATCGCCCAGCGGGAAGGGATCAGCGCGGAACGAGAAGCCCTCCACACCATCGCGGTCAAGGCGGACGGTGCCCTGAGGGATGCTTTGACCATTTTCGACCAGCTCGTGGCCTCGGCCGGTCAGGAGTTGAGCTACCAGCACGTGGTGGACAGCCTCAACATCCTCGACCACGAGCATTTTTTCAAGATCACGGAACAACTCCTCGAAGGGGATATCCCTCAAAGCATCCTCCATTTCGACGATATCATCCAGCGAGGTTTCGATGGACAGCATTTCCTCAATGGCTTGGCTCAGCATTTCAGAGACCTTTTGATGGCCCGGGATGAAAGAACGCTTCCGCTCCTCGAAGTGGGAGAAGAACTTCAACAACGCTTCGGGGAGCAAGCCCGCTCATGTGACCCGAACACCCTGGTCGACGGGCTCAATACCATTTCCGATGCGGACGCCCGCTATAAAGGCAGCAAAGACCAGCGCCTCTTGGTGGAACTGACCATCATGAAACTATGCCGCCTCCTGAGCGGAGATGAAGGGATAAAAAAAAAGGAGAAGGAACCCCCAACAGCTGAACAAGCTCAAAAGGAGAGCAAGGGAGGCAACGCCTCTGCTTCATCCCCTGCACCCACCCAAGAAAAGAGCACACCCCGGGAAGAACAGCAAGCATCCAGTGGACCTTCACCGGAAGGGGCCGTTGATGCAAAAAAGGAGGAGAAAGGATCCCCTGAGGGGAATTCAGAAGCCCCGGCAACCTCAGACCCCCAAGAAGGACACCCCGAGCAGGGACCCTCTGAGCCAGCGGAGGATGAGCCCAAGGGAGAGGGCGAAGAAAAAGGAACAGCACCCGAAGAAGAACATGAAGCTGAACCCGTAGAGAAAGGAGCAACACCCGAGGGAGCCCATGAAGCTGAGTCCCTGGAAAAAGGAGGCCCCGAAGAGGGGGATGAAGGTCCTCTTTCTTCGAGCCAGGGTGTTGCGGAAAGGAAGGAAGCTGCCGTTCCACCGGAAACCGCTCAACCCACGAGCGAGCGCATCGATGAGGAAGAGCCTCCTTCCCCAGTGGAAGCGGATGCTCCTTTAAGCGAAGAGCAACAGGAAGAGGCGATCCCCGAAGCTCAAAAAGAGAACGTGGAAGGAGAGCAGGCTTCAGGGAACGCCACATTAGAAGCTCCCCCACGTCCAAAAAACCGAGGCAAACCCTTCAAGAGCCGAACACCGCGCATATCGGATTTTGAGAACGAAGGGAAGCAAGCAGAACAGGAAAGCGAGGAACCCGAAGAAGCGAGCAAGAAGGAAAAAAAGCCCCGAGAAGCTTTCGAACAAGAAGCCCTGAAGAAACATTGGAACGCTTACGTGGAAAAGCTCGAAGTGGAAGGGGCCAAACAGGCTTTGAAAAAAGGCCCTCCCCGGATCCACGAGGAAGAACAACTCGAACTCGTCCTCGAAAGCCGGATGGAAGAAAAATGGGTGGAGCACGTGAAGGAAGAGCTCTTGGATCACTTGCGGGAAGGATTGACGAACCACTACATCGATCTGACCACGACGGTCCAACAAGGCGAAAAAGAAGGGCAGAACAAGCCCTACACGGCCAAACAACACTTTGACCGGATGCAAGAGAAAAACCCCAAGCTCAAAGAACTCCGGGACCGTTTCGACCTCGACCTGGAACGTTAAGCTCGCGGATCCTTTTAACTTTGTGCTCCCTTTAAGAACCTAAGAACGCAAGCCAGCATGAGCGGAACCAAGATCGAATTCAAAGAAGGCCAACTCCATGTACCGAACGACCCGATCATCCCTTTTATCGAAGGAGATGGAACGGGACCCGACATCTGGTATGCCACACAAAAGGTGATCGACGCCGCGGTCGAAAAGGCTTTTAACGGCCAAAAGAAGATCGTTTGGGAAGAGACCTTTGCCGGTCAGAAAGCCAAAGACCAAAAGGGGGAATGGCTTCCGGACGCCACCCTCGAGACCATACGGGACCGTTTCATCGCCATCAAAGGCCCTTTGACAACCCCGGTCGGAGGCGGCTTCCGCTCGCTCAATGTTGCATTGCGGCAGGAATTGGACCTCTTTGCCTGCGTCCGCCCTGTCAAATGGTTCGAAGGAGTACCTTCACCGGTGAAGGAGCCCGAAAAAGTGAACATGACCGTCTTCCGAGAGAACACGGAGGACATTTACGCCGGCATCGAATGGATGAACGGAACGGAAGAGGTCGATAAGGTCAAAAAGTTCCTCAAGGAGGAGATGGGCGTCGATCAGATCCGCTTTCCCGAAAGCTCTTCGATCGGGGTCAAGCCGATTTCGCGCGAAGGAACGGAGCGGCTGGTCCGCTCGGCGATCGAATACGCCTTTGAACACGAGCTTCCCTCGGTCACCCTCGTCCATAAAGGGAACATCATGAAGTTCACGGAAGGGAAGTTCAAGGATTGGGGCTATGAAATGGCCGAAAAGGAGTACGGCGACCGGGTCTTCACCTGGGCCGAATATGACCGCATCGTCGAAAAGGACGGGAAAGATGCTGCGAACGCCGCGGAGGACGAGGCCAAAAAAGCCGGCAAGCTGATCGTGAAGGATGCGATCGCGGATGCCTTCCTCCAACAGATCCTCCTCCGACCCGCCGAATATTCGGTGATAGCGACCATGAACCTGAACGGGGACTACGTCTCCGACGCTATGGCCGCTGCTGTCGGTGGTATCGGAATCGCCCCCGGGGCCAACATCAATTATGAGAGCGGCCACGCGATCTTCGAGGCCACCCACGGAACCGCCCCGAAATACGCGGGTATGGACAAGGTCAATCCGTCTTCCCTCATCCTATCGGGCAAAATGCTCTTGGAACACCTGGGCTGGTTCGAAGCCGCCAACCTGATCGATCGAGGCATGGCCCAAACCATCTCTCAGAAACGGGTGACCTACGATTTCCACCGCCAGATGGAAAACGCTGAAAAGCTCCAATGCTCCGAATTCGGCGAAGCGATCGTCGAGAACATGGGAGAAGGGGTGAA
>CAZOSO010000096.1:0-1900 GCA_964582635.1 uncultured Weeksellaceae bacterium
TTATAAATTCGCTTCCCGAAAAGACCCCTTCTATGAAAAGCTTTGTCCGACCTTCTTGCGTTTCATTTTTGACCGCTTTCTTTTTCTTCCTCTTGCCCGCCTTTACCCAAGCTCAGGACACTGTGTCCTTGATGAACTACAATATTTTGAACTATCCGGGATCGACCCCGGAAAGGCATAAGCATTTGCGCAAGATCGTGCATTACAGCGAACCGGACCTCGTTCTGACCAATGAGGTCATATCATCGGGAGGTGTGGCCACGCTTTTGGACTCATCCTTCAATCGATTCGGAGTGAGCAAATACGATACGGCTCGTTTTATCGATGGGACCGATACGGACAATATGCTCTTTTACAATTCCGACCTATTCGGATTGGCTTCCCAGGATACCATCCAAACCCAGTTGCGGAAGATCGATCATTACAAGATCTTCTACCGGGACACCGGATTAGGCACTACTCATAATGACACCAGTTTCCTCCATCTATTCGCCCTCCATCTCAAAGCGAGCAGTTCCAATTCAGATGAGCAGCAGCGAGCAGAGGAGAGTGCCAAAATGATGAACTACATCGATCAACTTCCGGACAGTGCAGAGGTCATCGCTGCCGGGGATTACAACATCTATTACCCGACTTCTGAGCCTGCTTGGGACACCCTCAAGGATCCGTTTTATACGAATCGCCTCTATGACCCGCTTTCGACGAGCGGTGATTGGCACAACGATTCGCAATACTCATCGATCCATACGCAATCCACGCAGACCAGCGGTTGTCAAGCTGCTCCCGGAGGGGCCACGGGAGGAATGGACGATCGCTTCGATCTGAATTTGGTCGACGAGGACGTGTTGAACGGGACTGGGCGTCACGAGCTCATCACCTCAAGTTATAAAGCCCTGGGGCAGGATGGGCAGCACTTTAACGATTGTATTACGGCCAGTCCTCAAGTAACGGTGGTCCCGGATTCTGTGGTGCAAGCTCTTTTCCAGATGTCGGATCATCTACCCGTGGTGATGGACCTTCATTTCGATTGCGAAGAAGGAAAGGTCGTCGCTCGGGACAGCACCACCATTTGCCAAGGGGATACGGCTTGGATCGGGGGGAATCCCTACACCAGTGAGGGATGGGCTTATGATACGATCCCATCTGAACTGAGCTGCAATACTTTTGAAGCAACTTATGTGGAGGTCGCTGCGGTCGATACGAACGTGGTGGAGAGTGGAGACACCCTTTATTCACAAGCTTCAGGGGCAGCTCATCAATGGATCGATTGTTCGACCGATTCCCCGATAAGCGGTGCCACGGACAGTATCTTCGTTCCTTCCTCTGACGGGACTTATGCGGTCGAGGTCACCCAGGATAGCTGTACGGACCGTTCCGGATGCCACGAAGTCCTTATCAGCTCCCTCTTTGAGCGGGAAAAAGAGAAAGAGGTGGGGATGAAGCTCTATCCGCATCCCGGAAAGGATCGATTGCACGTGGAGCTTTCCCGAACGGTGAGTGCGGAATTGAGGGTTTTGGACCTTCAAGGAAGGCCTCTCAAGAAAACGAAACTATCCGGCATTTCTCGAAAGGAGCTTCGGACCGAAGACCTCGCTCCCGGCATCTATTTGGTGGAGGTCCGGGATAGCGAGAGCGGTCTCAGGAAGGTGAAAAAGTGGAGCAAAGTCCGCTAAAAGCTTTCTTAGCGACCCCCCTCTTCCTTCTTTTCAGGAGCCCCCTTTCCGCGCTTCTTTTGCTGTTGGGCTTTCATCACCTTGCGGTAACGCCCTCTTAGGTCGGGCTGTCGTCTAACGGCTTTGCGGAGCTTTTTGTAGCGCTGGAACTCCATCCCTTCATCCTTCACCTTCTTTTTCATCTCCTTTTTCATTTGATCTCGGGTCTTCTTGTTCGCCTTTTGGAG
>CAZOSO010000096.1:2000-3735 GCA_964582635.1 uncultured Weeksellaceae bacterium
GCCTATTCCATGGTGAACGACCTGGCGATAGCTGCTCGTCATCTTTTGGAGAAGGGAAAAGCGGAGCGGATCCTGATCCTCGATCTGGATGTCCATCAAGGGAACGGTACTGCTTCGCTTATGGAAAGCGAAGAGCGCGTTTTTACTTTTAGCATGCACGGGGAAAAGAATTACCCCTTTCGGAAAGCTCGATCCGACCGAGATATAGCTTGGGGGCAAGGCACCGGTGATGAAGTTTACCTGGAAAGGCTCACCCAGGAATCGGGCTCCCTTTTCGACGAAGTGAAACCGGAGCTCGTGCTTTATCAAGCAGGGGTGGATGTGCTGTCGACGGATCGCTTAGGCACATTGGGGATGAGCAAGAATGGATGCCGGGAACGCGATCGGCTCGTCTTTCAAGCTTGTAGGGAGCATGGTGTCCCGATCGCGGTGACGATGGGTGGAGGTTACAGTGAACGCGTTGCGGATGTGGTCGATGCACATACAGCGACTTTCAGGGAGGGGGTGAGGATCTGGGGATAGTGCCTGCTCCTTCTTCTTGAAAGCCGAAAAGGGAAAGCTATACGCGGGAGGGGGACTAAAAATCCTATATGAACTAGCTCGAGGGTATGTCCGTTCATCCCATGCTACAAAGCCTTAATTTTACGCCTTCATCTGACGATCATGCGAAAAGCCTTCCATAACGTTCTCATTCTTCTCTTGCTCCTCGCTGCTTGTTCGAAGGTTCCGATATCTGGCAGGAAGCAGATGAACCTTCTTTCGGAGGACCGGATGATGAAGATGGGGGCGCAGGGATACCAGGATTTTCTGAAGAAAAACAAGAAAAAGGTCCTTCCCAAAGACCATAAAAGGACGAAGCTCGTTCGAAAGGTGGGAAAGAAGATCGCGGACGGAGCGCGCGAATATCTGGTCCAGAACAACCATAAAGATCGGATCGAGGGGTTTGATTGGTCCTTCAACGTGGTCGGGTCGAAGCAAGCGAACGCCTTTTGTATGCCGGGAGGGAAGGTGGTCTTTTACACCGGGATCATGGACATTGCGGAGAACAGGGAGGAGCTGATCGCCGTGGTCATGGGGCACGAAGTGGCCCATGCCATCGCCCGTCATGGGAATGAGCGGATGAGCCAGCAGTTGATGATCCGCACCGGAGCCACCACTTTGAGCGTCGCAACCCGGGAGCAACCCGAAGTGACCCGCGATATCCTGATGCAGGCTTATGGGGTAAGTTCGCAGTTAGGTTCCCTGAAATATTCGCGGAAACATGAATCAGAGGCGGATAAGATGGGGCTCGTCTTCATGGCCAAAGCCGGATATGACCCTCGCAAGGCGGTGGAGTTCTGGAAAAAGATGCAGGAAGAAGGAGGGGAGCAACCCCCGGAGTTCCTGAGCACCCATCCGAACCATGATACCCGGATCCAAGAGCTCAAAGACTTCATGCCCAAGGTCATGAAGTTCTACAAAGAGAAGCAGGACCAGTAGCTCGCTAAGGCTGGGCTACGATGGTATCGTGGGTCACACCAGCACCGGCCCAAACCCCTAGAGCGCTGTCCACATTGCTCCGGATATGGATGGGTTGAGCAAAAGGGCTCCCTGAGCGGAGTTGAGCTTCTTCGAAAGTCCGGTAAAAGTGATAAGCATCCTGAGGGATGCTCGTCCACTTCACGGCGATCGTGTCCCCCGTTCTATAAAAAGAGGTCTCTTCTTCACCCGGGTCACGCTCGGCCGGGGTTTGTCC
>CAZOSO010000096.1:3835-5964 GCA_964582635.1 uncultured Weeksellaceae bacterium
CTGAGAAGCGGTCCAATAAAGAGTCTGGGACTTCGGTGCTGCAAAGCTCTTGGAGTTGGACGCTTTGCTGCCCATCGCTCACTTCTACCGTCGCACCGTGCACAAAGCGCTCTTCGTAATCCTCTTTGCTGGTCTCGGAAAAATAAGGCTGGGTTCGGGTAAGAAGAACGACGGGTGGGCGTCCCTCCTCGATCCGGCCTTCGACGACGTACTCAGGCTCGGCCTTGGGCACATCCACCTCCACTTCCTTGCGACATCCTGTGAGTGCAAGGAGAAGTGCTAGAACCCCTGTGGCAAGGCGGGGGTCGCTCATCTTACTCGAGCAGGCTCTCCGAAAAAATCCGACAATGCGTGAGTATCCTTCAAACGAGGCCCTTTCTTCTCGGTCTGTTGGATGGTGCAGCACTCGTAATAGGGATCGTGCTCCAGGAACATGATATAGCCTTCGTCAGCTGCTTTGTTGAAGAAATAGCGGCGGTCTTCCAGAGTGTGCAGGGGTCTTGTGTCAAAGCCCATTACGTAGGGCATCGGGACATGCCCGGCCGAGGGAAGAAGGTCGGCCGAGTAGACCACCGTATAGCCTTGGTAGTCGCGGATGACCGGGATCATTTGGCTGTCCGTATGCCCGTCGGCGAAAAAGACATCCACGCCTGGGAAAACATTCTCCACATAATCGGAATGTCGCTCGACGAAGTTCAAGCAGCCGCTTTCCTCGATCGGAAGGATGTTCTCCTTGAGAAAGGAAGCTTTTTCGCGTTCGTTGGGCTCGGTCGCCCATTTCCAATGCCGTTCATTGCTCCAGTATTGGGCGTTCGGGAAGGCCGGTATCAGCGACTCTCCGTCATCCCCGTATTTGATGGCACCTCCACAATGATCGAAATGAAGGTGGGTCAAAAAGACGTCCGTGATATCCTCCCGGCTAAATCCGTAGTGGGCCAGGGAATCGTCCAGGTTCTCTTCCCCGTGCGGTTCGAAAAAGCTGAAGAACTTCTCGCTCTGTTTGTTCCCTAGCCCGGTATCACAGAGGATGCGTCGATCCTCCGTTTCGATGAGCAGGAGCCGCATGGCCCAAGGACAGAGGTTGTTCTCGTCCGCTGGATATTGTTTCGACCAGATCGTTTTGGGGACGATCCCGAACATGGCACCGCCATCGAGCTTGAAGCGACCGGCATGGATAGGGTAGAGTTTCATGAACGCCTTTTTGGTCAAAGATAAGGCTTATGGGATCTTTCTAAGAGGAGTTGAAGGAAGGGGGTATCTGCCTTGAAGATCTCGTTAATTTGCTCAAAAGGACGAAAGCAACATGGCCTACGAAGAACTTAAGGAGAAGATCGAAAAAGCATGGGAGGATCGGGAGCTTCTCAAGGAGGATGCGACGGTCTCCGCCATCGAGGAAACCCTTGAGCATCTCGACAAAGGACGGCTCCGTTGTGCTGAACCCTTGGAAGAAGGGGGGTGGCTGGTGAACGAATGGGTGAAAAAGGCCGTGGTCCTTTATTTCCCGACCCGGCAAATGGAGACGATCGAGGTAGGGCCCTTCGAGTTCCACGATAAGATGGCTTTGAAGAAGGAATACGCGGAGCAAGGAGTCCGTGTAGTTCCGCACGCTGTCGCTCGATATGGGTCCTATATCGCGCCTAAGACGGTGATGATGCCTTCTTACGTCAACATCGGGGCTTATGTGGAAGGAGGAACGATGGTCGACACCTGGGCCACCGTCGGTTCTTGTGCCCAGATCGGTGCGAACGTCCACCTGAGCGGTGGGGTTGGGATCGGAGGGGTGTTGGAGCCTCTCCAAGCAGCTCCGGTCATCATCGAGGATAACGCCTTTATCGGATCCCGTTGCATCGTGGTGGAAGGAGTGCGTGTGGGCAAAGAGGCCGTGTTAGGAGCGAACACGGTCTTGACCGGATCTTCACGCATCATCGATGTGACCGGGGATGAGCCGGTCCAATACCACAAAGAGGTCCCGCCTCGTTCCGTGGTCATTCCCGGATCTTACACGAAAAAATTCTCAGCCGGCGAATACCAGGTACCCTGCGCTTTGATCATCGGGGAGCGGAAGGAAAGCACCGACAAAAAGACCTCGTTGAACCAGGTGTTGAGGGATTACGAGGTGGCCGTTTGAA
>CAZOSO010000096.1:6064-8237 GCA_964582635.1 uncultured Weeksellaceae bacterium
AAGGAGAAGTGGGAGCAATTGATCGATCGACTGCCGAGAGAGAAACGCATCATCCTTTTGGGAGGCCCTGATGATCGAGATTCCTGTGAATGGATCTCGAGGTCCTGCGATCGGGCGGATATCAAGATCGCTGCCGGTCGTTATGGACTTATGGATTCCTTGGCGCTGATCGAAGGAGGGGAGCGCCTTTTCGCCAACGATTCGGCCCCTGTGCACATGGCATCAGCGCTCGATACCCCCACAACGGTCGTCTTTTGCTCGACCCTTCCCTCATTCGGTTTCGGTCCTTTAGCGGAGGGTTCCGTGAGCGTCGAGCGGGAAGGGGAGCTCTACTGCCGCCCTTGTGGCATGCACGGAAAGAAAGCTTGTCCGGAAGGCCATTTCAGGTGTGCTCGGGAGATCGATGTGGAACAGGTAGTGTCCACGATTTCCTGATCGGTCCATCGATGGTTTGATCAAAAAGGGAGAACTGGAAGCTTGCAATAGCCGTTTTGAAAGGGGCGGAGCTTGAAGTAGAACTGGCCTAAAAGCATTTCCAAGGTTGCATTGAGAGTGGTATTTTTGAGCCATGGATAGGGGGCGAAAAGCCGAACTCGAATATGCGGCGGAGGCGATCCGCAATGGGGATATCTTGCTCTACCCGAGCGATACCGTCTGGGGGCTCGGTTGTGACGCCACTAATGAAGCTTCCGTCCGCCGGGTTCACGAGATCAAGGGAGATCGATCCGGGAAGCTGATCGTGCTCGTCGAGCGTTTGGAAAAAGTGGGCCATTTGGTCAAAGAAGTGCCCGAGCCTGCTTGGGATCTTTTGGAAGTGGCCGATCGACCTACGACAGTGATCCTTCCCAACGCGATCGGTCTGGCCGAAGGGGTCCCGGCCTCTGATGGGAGCGTTGGCATCAGGGTCGTGCATGAGGGATTCTGTCACGATCTGATCAAGGAGGCGAAAAGGCCTTTGGTTTCGACCAGTGCGAATCGAAGTGGGGGAAAAACCCCCGGATATTATGAAGAGATCGATCCGGAGTTGATGGCCGACGTCGATCATGTGGTCGATCCGGAGTATAACGACCGGGCTGAAGCAAAGCCCTCATCCGTGATCAAGGTCGGGATGGGGGGAGAAGTGGAGATCATCAGGCGCTAAGGAAATCATGCTCGAAACGGTGGAACAAGAGAAAGTTGAGCAGGAATTGGAGCATCCGGTCTTTCGTGCCGTCTCTGAAGTCGCCGGGGAGATGCAGGTCCAAGCTTATGTGATCGGAGGTTGGGTGCGCGATCTGTTGATGGGAAGAAACTGTAAGGATATCGATTTTGTGTTCGTAGGTGATGGGGTTGAGGCGGCAGAACGGACCGCGGAAAAGCTGAAGGCCTCGGATGTCCATATCTTCAAGAGGTATGGGACCGCTATGATCCGCTATGAGGATCTTGAATTGGAGTTCGTCGGTGCTCGAAAAGAATCCTATTCGAGCGATTCCCGGAAGCCCGCTGTGGAGAACGGAACCTTGCAGGATGACCTCGATCGCCGGGATCTGACCATCAATGCCTTGGCGATCTGCTTGAACAAAGAGGCCTTCGGGCAGTGGATCGATCCCTTCGGGGGCTTGGAGGATCTGGAGAAAGGCATTGTCCGTACACCCCTCGATCCTCATAGGACCTTTTCCGATGATCCCTTGCGCATGATGCGTGCGATCCGCTTTTCCACCCAGTTCCACTTTCACATCGAAGCGCGTACGCTTCAAGGGATCCAGGACGAGCAGGAACGGATCGAGATCGTCTCGATGGAACGGATCATCGACGAGCTCAACAAGATCGTCCTCGCCGATAAACCCTCACATGGCTTCAAGTTGCTCCAGCGGACGGGGCTTCTCGAGCGTTTCTTTCCGGAAATGACCGATCTCAAGGGAGTAGATGAACGCAACGGGATCACCCACAAAGACAATTTTTACCATACCCTTCAGGTGCTCGATAACCTGGCCGAATGGTCGGAAGACCTTTGGCTCCGATGGGCCGCTCTTCTACACGATATCGGAAAGCCGGCCACCAAACGCTTCGACGAAAAGGAAGGATGGACTTTTCATGGCCACGACCACGTGGGGTCGAAGATGGTCAAGAAGATCTTTCGGCGCCTGAAACTGCCCTTGGACCATCGGATGAAATATGTCCGGAAACTCGTGGC
>CAZOSO010000097.1:0-7818 GCA_964582635.1 uncultured Weeksellaceae bacterium
ACCCGTTGTTACATGGTCAATGAGGAAGGGGCGCCGAGCGTTTATTTGGGAGATGACCCCCTGACCGGTATCGATGCGATCATCCCCCGGATCGGTGCTTCGGTCACCTTTTATGGCAGTGCTTTGGTGCGGCAGTTCGAAATGCGAGGGACTTTTACCACCGTTCGGTCCTTGGCCCTTGTCCGCTCCCGCGATAAGCTCCGAAGCATGCAGATCCTTTCCAAAGCCGGTGTTGGTATCCCCACGACGGCTTTTGCTCGCTACCCCAAGGATGTGGAGCATCTGATCAAACGGGTCGGTGGGCCGCCCCTGATCATCAAACTTCTGGAGGGCACCCAAGGGCTTGGGGTGGTCCTGGCTGAGACCAACAAGGCAGCGAAATCCGTCATCGAGGCTTTTTATGGGATGAACGCCAATATCCTCGTCCAAGAGTTCATTGCTGAGGCCAAGTCCGCCGATATACGCGCTTTTGTCGTTGATGGCCAAGTTGTAGGGGCTATGAAGCGCCAAGGGAACGAGTCGGATTTTCGCTCCAACCTTCACCGTGGAGGCGAAGCTAGCTTGGTCAAGTTAAGCCGGGAGGAAAGGAATGCCGCCGTTAAGGCCAGTAAGGCCTTAGGGCTCAGTATAGCGGGGGTGGATATGCTTCGATCCAATAAGGGGCCTTTGATCCTGGAAGTGAACAGCTCACCCGGCTTAGAAGGGATCGAAAAGGCTACTGGTAAGGATATCGCGGGCCGGGTGATCCAATACATCGAGAAGAACATCGCCAAATCTCCCGGTGCGAAACGGGATAAAGTAGGCGTTTAGACTTGCTCCAGGGCTTGGGTCACATCGTTGATCAAGTCCTGAGGATGTTCCACCCCGATCGAAAGCCTTACCATTTGCTCCGTGATCCCGTACGCTCTTTGATCTTCCGGAGGAATATCCGAATGGGTCATAGAAGCCGGGTGCTCGGCGAGGGATTCGGTGCTCCCTAAGCTAACGGCCAATTTGAAGAGCCTGAGCGAATCCAGGAAACGAAAAGCCTCTTTTTCACCGCCGTCGATGTCGAAAGCGATCATCGACCCCGGCGCGGTACATTGTTTCTTATAGACCTCCAGATCCCGCGTATTCTCTTCAAGAAGCCCCAGGTAATAAACCTTCCGCACTTTGGGGTGATCGGCCAGAAAATCGGCCACGTAACGCGCGTTCTTCATCTGAGAGGTCATTCGCAGCTTTAAAGTTTCCAAACTCCTCAAGAGAAGCCATCCCGACCAGGGACCTCCCATGTTCCCCAGAAAAGTGCGAAGGGTCCGAACCCGCGTGACGAGTTCTTTAGAACCCAAACAGGCACCGGCGATCACGTCACTGTGGCCCCCGATGAACTTGGTGGCTGAGTATAGGATCAAGTCCGCCCCCCATTTGAGCGGATGCTGCCAAAGCGGCCCGAGGAAGGTGTTGTCGACGCAAAGGATCACCTTGCGTTCCTCCGTGCTGTATTTCGCAGCGATCCTGGCGCACATCTCGATATCGATAAGAGCGTTGGTAGGGTTGGCCGGCGTTTCGATATGGATCATCCCCAATTTATCTCCGATCCCGGCTTCTTCGATCCGAGCTTCGAGGCTTGCTTCATCCCCCGGCGCACTGAAGCTCTCCCTGTGAATGTTGAATTTGGGGAGCACTTGCTTGATGAAATGATCCGTACCCCCGTATAAGGGCTCACTGTGGAGAATGTATTGCCCGGGTTCGAGGATCTCGAACATGGTCGTCGTGATCGCGGCCATCCCGCTTTCAAAGACAGCGCAATCCTCGGCTCCATCCCAAAGCTTCAAACGATCTTCCAGGATCTCCAGGTCCGGGTTGTTGAGTCTGGAATATATAAGCCCCAGATCCTCCGACGGAGCTTGTTCCCGGTGGCCGTAAGCGACCTCGAAGAAAGATTTCCCTTCCTGGGCTGAGTTAAAGACAAAAGTGGAGGTTTGATAGATCGGACTTTTGATCGCTCCGACCGACCAAGCCGGATTGTATCCATAGGACATCATCTGGCTCTCCGGGCGCAATGCTTCTCCTTGGATCTCGGTCTGTTTGAAATCTTTCTCCTTGGGATCGTCGTTTTCCTGAGACATAACTAAGACTTATGAGCGGATAATAATAAAACGCCGTGGAAAGCTTCGGGGGATCATTTGCGTTGCATGCTTCCCTTTTTCCGGCGTGGACCTTGAACATTCCCCTTTCCTTCTTCGAGCAAGCGCACGATGTAGTCAACGACCTGGTCGACCCCTAACTTTTTGGCGATGATGGTCTTATCCTCATCGAGCAGGAAGATGCGGGGGGTGCTGTAAATATCGTAGGTCTTCTGAAAGTTCAGGCTCTTTTCGTCCGTGACATGAGCGTATTGATTCGGGTTATCGAGGATCTTGGGGGAATGGCTCACGTTGATCCAGTTGAGGTCGTGCTTCTCGATGTAATCTTTCCATTTCTCGTTTTTGCGGGGAGTCCCGACCGCATAAACCTCTACGCCTCTGCTCTTAAGGCTGTCGTAAGCTTTTTTCAGCTTGGGGGTCGCTTCCTGGCAATGCCCGCATTCCGGATCCCAGAAATAGAGAATGGTGTATTTCGCGTCCACATCACCTAACGAAACCCAATTCTCTACACTGGTATCGGCCAGCGTGATCAAAGGCGCTTGCTTGCCGATAAGAAGGGGTTCGATCTTCCGGACCCGTTTTTTCCATTCTTTTAAATGACGCTCTTTGGCCCAAAAGGCTTTTCCATCCATGTAGTAGTTCTTGACCATATGCACAAAAACGGCATCCATGCCCATGATGTCGGAGTTCATGTACTTATTGGTGATGAAGTTGGCCATGTACTTGTACATATCCGTCCCCGGATCCACCTGGGCCATGAGCCGGTCCGCTGCAGCGATCACGGAGTCGGGTTGATCCGGGACCATTCGTTTGAAGTAGCTTTTGACCTTTCTCCCTAAGGTCGGGGTCCGGACCATCCGTTCGTCGGAAAGGTCGATGTGGTCGAAGTAGTGCTTTTTGTAATAGCGGTACTTGTAACGTTGTGTTTCATTCTTATCGAGGCTGTCCGGTGCTTCAGGAACGTCCACGGGAATGGAAGCTTTGATAATGGACCCGACCAATAGATCCTTGTGCTTATCCGCCATTTTTCGCTGGTAATCCCGGACTTCTTCTTCGATGGCGTTCAATTTCTCCCGATACTTTCCCTTTTCTTTCCCTTTTTTCTTTTTCAATTTATTACGGAGGGGGCGAGCTTTGCTTTTCTTCTTGCGGAGGTGCTGCATGTATCGATAAAAGACCTTGTTGTTCTTGGACCCTTTCACCTTCATGTGCCTTACAGGTTGCTCGGCCTTGGTCTTTAAAGTGAAGGACTGCTCGGCAGCTATCAGTTGAAAGCGGTTCCTTTGATCGGAAACAAAAGCATATACGCCGGGATCGATCGAGTCTTTTCCCTGAAATACGAAAACCCCTTTTTCCTCAGCATAAGCCGTGTCGTAGTAATAGAGCTTCTTGCCCAGATAATTGGCAAGGTGCGCGGTGTCCGCCTTCAATCCCTCCACTTCGATCCGGATCTTATAGCCGTCTTGCCCTTTTGATGGGAGGAATGGAAGGAGCAAAAAGCTGAGAAGAATAAGTGCTCGGTGCAGCATGACTTTTGGTTTATGGAACCTTAACGGTCTTGGGGCTTTTGCTGTTTTTGGGTCAATGTTGTTCAGGATGAATGACCCATTTCAAATGTCCGGATCCTCGAACAACAGCGTTCCAATCGTTCACCTCGAAATCGCAGCGAGCTATTGCACAAGGAGGCATTCCGTTCGGGGGAGCTCCCGTGAGCAGTTCGATCAGTTGAGCGGCCCAAGGCTGGTGCCCGATCAGCATCACTTTTTCCGTATCGTTGGAAAAGCTGGCCGACCACAGAAGGATCTCTTCCGGATCCCCCGGATAGAGGAGCTCCGCTGTTCGAAAGTGGGCTTCATCCCATCCCCAGACTTCGATCATCGATCCTGCCGTCATTCGGGCTCGGAGGGCTGGACTGCTCAGGAGCTCTTGAGGGACGGATGCCATTCGCTTTAAGCGATCGGCCATCCTGGCGGCATCTTTCTTTCCTCCATCTTCCAAAGGGCGGTCGATGTCCCCACCTTTCCCGTGTGGGGCAGCTTTTCCATGACGGGTAATGAAGAGGGTCCTCATGAAGCCTTCCGTTCGCGCTTGCGCCGTTCCAATTCTTTTTCGATCAGCTGCAATTCCCGACCGGACTGCCCTTTGACAGAGGTGTTCTCTTGTGCTCGGCGGATCAAGTAGGGGAGTACGTCCCTGACCGGACCGTAGGGGACGTATTTACTGGTGTTGTAGCCTTCCTGAGCGAGGACCGAGGAAAGGTGATCCCCCATTCCGAGCAATTGGGAAAAATGAACCCGGCTATCGTCCTTTTTCAGGCCTTTTTCACTCATGCGCTCTGCAAGATACTGGCAACTCGCTTCGTTGTGGGTGCCGGCACAGAAAGTCAGTTCATCCAATAATTCGGTGCAGCGGTCCACAGCTTGATCGAAGGCGCGGTCGGTGCTCGCCTTATCGGGTTGAATAGGGTCCGGATAACCCTTTTCTTCTGCCCGCTGTCGTTCTTTTTCCATGTATGCTCCCCGCACGAGCTTCACAGCAAAATGATATCCTTCTTGCCTGGCCTTTTCGACCTCTTGTTCCAAAAACGCTAGCCGATCGTGCCGGTAAAGCTGGATCGTGGTGAAGACGATCGCACGCTCCTGGTTGTATTTCCGCATCATCTGCCGTGCCAATTCGTCGATGGCATCTTGATACCAGCTCTCCTCAGCATCGATGAAGATCCGTACCCTTCGTTCAGAAGCTTTTCCGCAGATGCGGTCGACCCTTTCCTTGATCCGTTGCAGTTCTGCATGCTCCGCTTCGCTCATGGGAGCGTTCTGACTGGCTTTTTCTAAAAGCTCATACCGTCCGATCCCGGTCACTTTGAAGACCGAGAAAGGGATCCGTTCGTCCTTTCCAGCTTTTTCCACCGTCGCCAGAAGCTCCTCCGTGATCGCATCGAAGACTTCTTCCCGCTCTTTTCCCTCGGCTGAGTAATCCAGGATGCTCCCGATCCCTTTATCGGCCAAAGTACCGATCCGGGTGTCCGAGTCTTCAATGGTCTCCCCTCCACAAAAATGAGCGAAGATGGTCCTTCGCACCAGCCCTTCGATCGGGATCCTGATCTTCAAAGCGGCTTTGGCACAAGCGCTCCCGAGCTTTACGAGCCATGGATAGCGGATAGTCCGGAAAAGGAGGCGTGCTCTGCGGAGTTCCCGCTCCGACTTATGGGAAAAAGCTACTTTTGTGTCCTCGAGGTCGAGCATCAGGAAGCGGGCCAAATTTAAGCGGAATTGCCCTATCTGGATCTATGACGAAGCTCCGTTATCATATCGATCGTGCCCCATCCCTCTTCGATCCGATCCGTGATCGTGCAGAAGAGGGGGCTGTATTCTGTTTGATGGACGAGCATGTCCGACAGCACGCTTATCCCATCCTAGAAGCGCAGGTCGGCCGCGATCGGCTCCATCCCCTCACGATCCCTGCCGGGGAAGCCCATAAGACCATCCCCACCTGCCAGGATATCTGGAAAGGCTTGTTGGATGGAGGGGCGGAAAGGAACTCGCTTCTGCTCGCTTTGGGAGGAGGCGTGGTCACGGATATAGGGGGATTTGTGGCCGCGACCTATGCACGGGGCATTCCTTCTGTTCTGGTGCCGACCACTTTACTGGGAATGGTGGATGCAGCAATAGGGGGGAAGAACGGGGTGGACCTGGAAGGCTTTAAGAACATGGTCGGAACCGTTCGTCAACCGGAAACGGTCCTCGTGCACCCTCCTTTTTTGAAGACGCTCACTCACCGGCAAAAAAGGGCAGGCTTTGCCGAGATGCTCAAACACGCTTTGCTCGATGGACCGGAACTTTGGGAAAGGACCAAGCATACGGATTTCGAAGATGTGGAAGGGGTGGCATCGCTCTTACAAGATTCGATCGAGGTGAAAAGGCGGATCGTGGAGGCGGATCCGTATGAGGAAAGGGGAAGAGAGCTTTTGAATTTCGGGCATACCATCGGCCATGCTCTGGAAACCCTTTCGATGAAAGATGAAGCCCCCCTTTTGCACGGAGAGGCCGTAGCTTTAGGCATGATCGTGGAAGGGATGATATCTCAGGAATTACTCGGATTCTCTCAGGGTGAGCAGGACGATCTCATCAATACTGTAAAGGCGCACTTTCCGCTTCCCCCATTGCCTGCACCTGAGCATATCCTGCATACCATGAAAAAGGACAAGAAGCGTCGGCAGGGGCGAACACGTATGGTCTTACTGGAAAGGATCGGGAAAGCAGAGATCGGCCGAACGGTGGATGAAGCCGTGATCGAACGTGCCTTGCGAGCCTATTCGGAACTGGAATGAGCAGCATCCACCTCTCACATAGTTCCGGTGTCCCAGCGGGAAAACTCGAGCTACCGGCCTCCAAAAGCATTAGCAACCGGCTTGCCATCATCGCTCATCTATCGAAAGGAAAGGTGAGGCCGCTCGGCCTTTCCAAGGCCGGGGATACCGAAATTCTGATGAGGGGGCTCGGGGAACTCGATAGCGGGACAGATCTTATCGATCTGGCCGATGCTGGGACCGCCATGCGTTTTATGACGGCGCTTTGTTCGATCGTTCCGGGTGAACGCATTCTTACGGGTACCGACCGGATGAAAGAACGCCCTTTGGGGCCTTTGGTCGAAGCGCTTCGAGCATTAGGGGCGGAGATCGAATATTTGGAACAGGCGGGGCGTCCCCCGGTGAAAGTGAAAGGAAAGACATTGAAAGGGGGTGATGTTGAAGTTCGAGGAGACGTTAGCAGCCAATTCCTTTCCGCTTTGGCTTTGATCGCTCCCGTCCTGGAGAAGGGCTTGAACATGCAGGTCCAAGGGGGAGCGGTTTCTACCCCTTATTTTCGGATGACGCTCGAGATCCTCAGTGATCTGGGGGTTTCGGTCAGGGAAGAGGAGGGCAGCACCTTTATCGCTCCTTCTGGTTTTCCAGAAAAGGAGTATCGGGTGGAAAGGGACCATTCTTCTGCTGCTTTTTGGTATGAATTCCTCGCTTTAAAGGAGAAAGGAGGGCTCTTCCTCGAAGCTTTGTTCGAGCACAGCCATCAGGGGGATCGCGTTCTACCGGATTATTTTCGGTCGCTCGGAGTGCGAGAGCGATGGGATAGGGATGGGGTGAGCCTGGAAGCGGTTCCCGGTTCCCTCCATGAAGGTCCCTATGAAACGGATATGCGTCATCAACCGGATCTGGTCCCTGCTGTCGTTGTGACCTTAGCGGGACTTGGGAAGAAAGGGATCGTGCACGGTGTGCAGGGGCTCCGCTCAAAAGAATCCGATCGTATCGAAGCACTTAAGACCGAATTGGCGAAAGTGGGGGTGGAGCTCGTCCCGGACGGGGATCAGCTCGGCATCGATCCCGATGGGTTCGATCCGGAGGCCGAACCTCGCTTTGCTTCTTATAACGACCATCGGATCGTGATGGCGCTGGCTCCCCTTTCAGCTATTCTCCCGAATTTATGGATCGAGGATCCCGAGGTGGTGAAAAAATCCTATCCGGATTATTGGAAGGACCTGGAACGCGTGGACCCCTCTCTTTTTCAAGGGGGTTAAAAAGAAGCTCTTAACTGAAGCCGAAGGCTGCTTTTGATATGCCCTGGGATCGCACGGTCCCCGCTCCCGATACGCCCCCCATCGACCTTCTGGTAGATCCATGAACCCCATTTCCCCTCCA
>CAZOSO010000098.1:0-7737 GCA_964582635.1 uncultured Weeksellaceae bacterium
CAGAGGAGGGTTTTCCATCGTATTGCAAACGCTCTTTCCAATCGATGGCCGCAAGATGTTCTTGCATCCATTTTGGATGTGTGCCATTGAATTTTTCCAGGTAATGGAGTGGACCGTGGTCGAAGAAAGCCCCTCCTTTCCCGTATTTTTCCTGGAACCCTTTGAAATGGAGAGCACTAGCGTTCTTTTTACGAGCCATCGTTTCCGGTGCTCGCATACCCCCATAATGGAACACCCTGGCCTCAATAGATGCCACGCAGGGTAATCGGGTCCCTTTCCGTTTTCGATAATCCGAAGGACTTCCACCGTGAGCCTTAAAGACCCGGAATGATTGGGCATCCCCCCAAGGTCTTATCGAGGGATCATTCCGGACCACCCGTACCTCCCGCGGATACCAATTGTGTGCATAATGGATATGCCGATCATCCCCCCAGAAGTGGAGGTAACGGAAAAGAAGCCCTTCGACCTTCGGATCATCCTTATAATAACGGCAAGCCTCCTTGATCAATGGAATATCTTCCTCGTGCAGCACCTCATCTCCTTGAAGGAAAAGAAGCCAATCTCCCTCGCAACGCTCTCGGGCAAGATCCGCTTGGCGGGCATATATGGTGTTTTTGGGAAAGGTCTTGGGATCCCATTGAGTCGAGAAGCATTCCAGTCGATCGTCTCCGATGCCCTGGAGCATCTCCACGGTCCGATCATCGGGATCATGGTCCCCCATGGCCACTACGAAGCGATCGGCGAGCGCAAGGCCGGACTTGATGGAAGCATCTGCAGGAAACCCGAGCTTCCAAGCGTTCCGCAGGAAACTGAAACCCTCGATCCTCATGCTTGCTTGCTTTCGAGGAGTCGCCAATTCTTGGGCCGAAAAAGCTTTTTGCCTCCCAGTAGCTTTTGTTCGACCCAGGTCAATGCCCGGTTCTTCCACCTCTCATGTTTGTGCTTTTTCCGATAAGGGTTGGCGATCCGTTCTTTTTCGAGCTGTTCACGGGTCTCTTCGATCCATTCCTTCATCACTGCAGGATGACTTCCCGGGTATGAAGGGAGCTTTTCCAAGTCCCCATAGTCAAAAGCTTCAGCATCCTCCTTCCTTTCCTCTCCTCCTTGATGCACGGCCCGAAGCGCTTTTTTCTTCTTTCCCATCTTATGGGGCGGACGAACCCACCCATAATGAAGGATGGTGGCATCCAACTTTACGACGCGTAGTTTATAAGTTCCCTCCAAGCGTCTATAATCCTTGCCATCAAAGTCAGGGATCCGACGAAAAGATTGGGCGGAACGCCAGGAATGGATCTCGGGATCGTTCCGAACGATACGGATCTCCTCTGGGTACCAACCGTGAGCGTTCAAATAACGATCGAAAGAACCCCAAAAGTGAATGTAATCGAATAAAAAGCCCTCAACACGCTCATCGTGAAGGTATTCCCTGCAGCTTTCCTGAATGTGCTGCAGGTCATCCTCGTGAACCACTTCATCGGCCTGGAGGTAGAAGAGCCAATCACCGCTACAAGCTTCTTTTGCAATGTCGGTCTGATGAGCGTTCTCCATACCATCCGGATAAGCTTCGGTGTCCCATACCGTATCGATGATGCGCACTTTCCCGGAATCGAGCCCCTCGATCCTTTCACGGGTATGGTCGTCCGAGTCCCCCTCTCCCAATGCGACCACAAACTCATCCACGATGGGGAGGATGGAAGAGATGCTCTCCGCAATGGGGTAATGCAATTTCGTGGCATTGCGGACCATGGTGAAACCACTGATACGCATAGGATCAGCTGAAGCTTTGCATTTCAGAGAGCCTTCGGTAAGCTCCGTTATTTTCCAGAAGCTCCTCGTGCTGCCCTCTTTCTATCACCCTTCCATCTTGCAGGACGACGATCTCATCCGCATTTTGAACAGTAGAAAGGCGGTGCGCGATGATCAGAGAGGTCCGGTTTTCCATCAAGCGGAAAAGCGCTTCCTGGACGATCCGCTCGGATTCGGTATCGAGGGATGAAGTGGCTTCATCCAGGATGAGGATCGGTGGATTCTTCAATATGGCCCGGGCGATCGTTATCCGTTGCTTTTGCCCTCCAGAGAGACGGTCTCCACGGTCCCCGACGATGGTCTCATAACCGTTCTCCAACCCCATGATGAAATCATGAGCATTGGCCACCCTGGCAGCCTCTTCCACCTCCTTAGGGTCGGGATCCTCCTTGCTTCCGAAAGCGATATTGTTGTACACGGTATCGTTGAAAAGGATGGCCTCTTGGGTGACGATCCCCATCAGCTCACGCACATCCCTGACTTTGAGGTTCTTAACGGACGTGCCATCGATCTGAATATCCCCTTCCTGTATATCGTAAAAGCGTGGAAGCAAGTCCGCGATGGTCGATTTCCCCGAGCCTGAGCGCCCTACCAAGGCCACACTCTTTCCCTTCGGTATGGACAAATCCACGTTCCTTAACACGTATTCCTGATCATAAGCAAAGGAAACATCCTTGTACGCGATCTCTTCTTTGAAACCCTCGACCGAGCGGGCGTTCGGGTGATCTTTGATAGAAGGGTCCGCCAACAGCAAATGTTCCAACCTCTCATAAGAAGCAAGCCCACGTTGAATGCTATATATAGAATTGGTGAAGGACTTCGCCGGCGGTATCAATTGCGAGAAGATGGCCACATAGGTGATGAAAGCGGAGGCTGAAAGGCTTTGATCCTGGATCACCAATTTACCCCCGAACCAGAGAACGGTTACCATAACGAGCGTACCAAGGAACTCGCTCATCGGTGCCGCAAGATCCTTTTTGCGATACTTTTTGGTCATTACCCGCTCGTATTTTCGATTGGTCCGAGAAAAGCGATCGCTCATCTTATCCTCGGCGTTGAACGCTTTGATGATCCGGATGCCCCCGAGGGTCTCCTCGATGAAAGACAAGAGCTGTCCCATTTTAACCTGTGTCTTTCGGGAAGCTCGTTTCAGGCTTTTCCCGACCGTAGCGATCAAAAAGCCCGTAACAGGGAAAAGGATCGCGACAAAAAGCGTCAGGGTGGGGCTCATATAGAGAAGCGCGAGAAAAAAGGCCAGCACATGGATCGGGTCGCGGAAGATGGCTTCCAGCGAATTCATGATGGAATTCTCGATCTCCTGCACATCGCTTGTCATCCGGGATATCAGGTCCCCTTTTCGCTCTTCGGAGAAAAAGGACAGGGGAAGAACGAGGACCTTTTGGTACATCATTCCCCGAAGATCCTTCACTACACCGGATCGCAAGGGGGATAGAAAATAACGGCTGAGGTAGCGGGTGAGGTTCTTCAGAAAAAAGAGCACGAGGACTATGGCACAAAGAAAGAGCAGGGCGTTCATCTTTCCCCCGGGTGTGTTCACGATCAGTTCCGCCATGTACTGATCGAAATGAGCTTTGACCGATGAGAGGGAATACTCGAACTTGCCAGGATCCTGCTCCAGGATCTTTTGGCGTTCCCCTTCATTGCGGCCGAACAGGAACTCCAGAACGGGACCGATCATAGCCAGCGAAAAGAGAGAAAAGACCACGAAAAGAATATTGAAGACCGCATTCAAAAGGGCCTTGACCCAATAGGGCTTGATCAAAGCGATGATCTTCAGGAACTTCCTCATGGGAAGCAAATATAGCGGAAATCTCAGGGGACAAGGGCTTCCAGAAGGGAACAGGAAACCCGGTGAACGGCCAACAGGGCTTTATTTACTTTTGAAGAGCTCTTCTTTCGGCACCTCCTTCACCTTCATGCTATCCTCCAGTTCCTTGGAAACCGCATCATAGGGACCTGTAACGACCGCATCCCCGGTGTCGACCCCTTCCTTGATATGAATGAAGCGATCGTTCTGAATTCCTGTATTGATAAACTTTCGAAGGGCTGAACTATTCTCCTCGTTATAGAGGAAAAGGCACTCCTTCAACTTGCTGCTGCCGTCCCCTTTTTCTATACTATCCTTGCGCGTTGTTACAGCTCTTATCGGGACCGAAGGCACGCTGTCCACGCTTTCTGTGGCGATAGCGACCGTTGCCGACATGCCGGGACGGAAAGGGGATTCATTGCTGTCCGCCACCATATGATCGTAGGAGCTTCTTAAGATCCGCACCTTAACAGGGAAATCGGTCACCTCGTTGCTCCCTTCCGAGCTGGAAGAGGCAGTGTTGGACATCTCCGTGACAATACCCTTGAAATCCTGGTCCAAATAGGCGTCAACCTCGACCTCAGCCGTATCTCCCACGGCCACTCTCACGATATCGTTCTCATTGACCTCGACATCCACCTCCATGTCCTGAAGTTCGCTCACGTTCATCATTTTGGTCCCGGACATCTGATCCGTGCCGACGACCCGTTCCCCTTCTTCTACCTTAAGCCCTGTAATGGTCCCTTCCCGTGGAGCATGGATCGTGGTCTTCTGCAGGTTGTCGCGCGCTTCTTTCACTGAAGCTTTTGCACTTTGAACGGAAAACCGAGCGGCCTTTACGGTCTCCTTTTGGGCTTCAACATCAGCTCGATTTGATTCGTATTCCGATTCAGCCTGAAGGAACTCCGCTTCAGAAATGGCACTGTCTTTTTGGTAAAGCCGCTTTTTCCGATCGTAAGTAGCCTTGGCGTTCTTAAAACGGGCTTTTATCCGTGACAATTGAGCTTTAGCATTGGCCAATTGAGCCTTTGAGTTGTTGAGGGAGGCCTCCGCCCTGTTCAAGGCTGATTCGTATATGTCCGGCTGGATCTTGGCGATCATCTCTCCCTTCTCCACCCGATCCCCTTCTTTGACCGGCAGCTTTACGATCTCACCCGAAACATCCGAGCTGATCTCCACTTCGACCTCCGGTTGGATCTTTCCATTGGCGGTCACTTTTTCCGTAATATCCCGGAGCTTCACCTTCCCCACCGTGACCTTGGTCGGTCCCTTTCCACCGGAGAAAAAGACCCAACCTATAAGGATCAACAAAAGAAGGCTCCCTCCAACGGTCAAAAGGCGCTTCTTCCGTTTCCGCTTTTTCCGCTCCGCTACCATATCAGGGACTTTCTTCCAGAGTCAAGGGGTCCCCTAAATAGAAGCGGAGGACCTTCCGCTTAAAAAGTTGTTCGTATTTGGCCTGGAGCATTTCGGACCGTGCCTGGGCCAATTTCGTCTTCGCATCCACGTAATCGGCACTATTGATCGCTCCCGCTTCATAGCGCGCTTCGGCATAGGAGAACGATTCCCTTCGCGCTTTAACGGCCTTCTTTGAAGCCCTGTAATTCTTCATGGCCGCCACTGCATCCGCATAAGCCTGCTGCACGTCCTGGCGCAGTTGATCGCGGGCCGATGCTTTTTCAAGCCGCGCTTTTTTGAGCTCTATGCGGGCCTTCTTGATCCTCGTATTCGTGGACATCCGTTGAAAGATGGGGATAGAAAGCTGAAAGCCGATGTTTTGGTTGAAGTTGTCCTCGAGTTGCTTCTTAAAAGGGACGGTTTCTAGCTCCTGGTCGAAGCTTGGGCGCACGACGGGTTCTTTGCTTGCAGCGGTCAATCCGATCGTATCGACCCCTGTTCTTTCCGGTTCTCCCACAGGCCGCTTCCGCTGCCCTGAGAATCCTGTACCAAAAGAACCGCTCAAAGAGAGGGTCGGGCTTCGTCCTCCTTGTGCGATAGAAAGGTTCTCTTCTGCACTCCGGATCGAAGCTTCAGCGGCTTTGATGGAAGGCATCTCTGCGAGCGCCTTGTTGAAAATGGTCCGCGGATCCTGAGTTAAGCTGTCCTGATCCATGGGCCCATCAGGAGGTGCCTGTACCTTGAATTCCCGTGCCTCACCCCCTTTGAGTTGAAGGAGTTGAACAAGGCGGAGGCGGCTCAAGCGAAGTTCGTTCTTAGCCTGGGTCACTCGAAGCTTATCATCCTCCAATTGCGACTCTACTTCGAGCAGGTCGCCTTTGGAGACCTCGCCAGCGTTGTAAAGGTCTCGCATCCGTTCCACCTGAGATCTGGTACGCTTACGCTGCTCTTTACGGACCTTGAGGATCTCTTTATTGAAAAGAAGTTCCATGTAGGAAGTAGCAATGTTCAGGGCGATCTCGTTCTTAGCTTCTTCGACCCGGGCCTTAGCGGCTTTTAAACGATGCTCGTTCCGTTGGATGCTCTTGATCCGCTGCATCCCTTTAAAAAGGACCAACTCTGAACTAAGGGAGAAACTGTTGGAGCGGACCCGACGTGTCACGAACTGGTTGGTGAACTGGTCCACACGTTGGCCCCAATTGTAACCGTGGTTAGCGAAACCGTTAACATTGGGCAAAAGGTCGTAGTAGGACTGCTTTCGGTCCAATTCGGTGCTTTGGACCGACAGCTCCTGCTGGCGGACCTGGAGGTTGTTCTCGTGCGCGTATTTCACGCATTCCTGAAGGCCCCAGACCTTTCCCCCTTTTTCTTCCGTCGAGCTTTTCTTATTCGATTGAGCTGAGACCGAAAAGGGGAGCAAGAGCAAGAAGCTCAACAAAGCCTTCTGCCCGGATCTTATCATCCAGTTGGGGAGCATACAAGAACTAAAATAGAGATCTTCTTGCGTACTCCATCGGACGGATTGATAAGTGGTGCTATGATCTTATGAACGCAGGAGGCTAGGGATGGATCATGGGAAGAAGATCAAAGATCCGGATCGTAGGCGAGGTTGGGTTGGAGCCAACGTTCCATGTCCTCGACCAGATAGCCTTTACGCTTTGCATAATCCTCGACCTGGTCCTTACTGATCTTACCGAGCCCGAAATAGCGGGAATTCGGGTGGGCCAAATACCAACCACTGACCGATGCCGGAGGCATCATGGCACAGCTTTCGGTGAGGCTCATCCCCGCATTCTCTTCGGCGTTCAAGAGGTCAAAGAGAATGGGTTTTTCGGTATGGTCCGGGCAAGCCGGATAACCAGGTGCTGGACGGATGCCGCGGTATTTCTCTTTGATCAGATCCTCATTGCTAAGGTCCTCATCGGGCTCGTAGCCCCAATATTCTTTCCGGACCCGCTGGTGCATGTATTCCGCGAAAGCTTCAGCAAAGCGATCGGCAAGGGCCTGGACCATGATGGCGTTGTAATCATCGTTGGCCTCTTCATAAGCCTTGACCTTTTCATTGACCCCATGGCCGGTAGTCACGGCAAAACCTCCGATGTGATCCTTGAGCCCGCTTTCTTTCGGGGCTATATAATCGGCCAAGGACCGGTTCGGCTTATCCTTCTTGGTCTCCATTTGTTGCCGTAGCATATGGAAGGTGGCCAGAATCTCCTCTCGGCTCTCATCCTTGTAGACCTCGATGTCATCTCCGACGGCGTTCGCGGGCCAAATACCGATCACACCCTTCGGTTTGATCCATTCCTCCTTCACCATCTTTTCGCGGATCTCCAAGGCATCGTCGTAAAGTTTCTTGGCCTCTTCTCCTACTTTGTTATCCTCGAGGATCTTGGGAAATTGACCGGCCATCTCCCAGACCTGAAAGAAAGGCGTCCAATCGAAATATTCGGTGAGCTTTTCGAGCGTTACATCCTCGATCCGCTCAACACCGGTCATCTTGGGTTCAGCGATATCGCGTTCATCCCATTCGATAGCGGTCTTGTTCTCGAGCGCGTCTTTATAAGCGACGAACTTCTGTTTATCGCCTTTCTTTTGGTGCCGCTCGCGGACTTTATCGTATTCTTCTTCGAGTTCTTCGAGGTATTTCTTCTGATGCTGTTCGTCGTCCGTGACCATGTTGGAGACCACGGGCACGGAACGCGAAG
>CAZOSO010000099.1:0-7698 GCA_964582635.1 uncultured Weeksellaceae bacterium
TCGTTTGTGGGATGAAGATAAATCAACCTGTCAGGTTTCGAAACCTGACAGGTTGCCCCCTTACTCTTTAGGCTTCAATATCACAGGAGCGCAAAGGGCTAAACGCCCTTTTCCATCTACTTTCAACGAATGGGAGGCAAGGAAATCTTCCACTAAGGACTCGAAACGACTCCGGCGCTCACCCTTTGGGGCATTATTGCGGAAAGAGTACAGGTAATAAGCAGCTCCCCCGTCCGGCTCGAAATAGACCCTTTGGAAATAACGGGTCTTCTCGCTCCACTCAAACCCATGATCATAGAGATAGGAACCAAGCTCCTGAACAAAATTCCGATAGGCGGTATCCAGTCCTGGGCGGTCTGGGATATAAGGGTTCATCGCAGGCTTTTCTCCACTCGTATCCCTTCCGGTAAAGGCGGCTTCTAACTCCATTACGCTTGGCTCCCCCTCTGGAGGATCATCGAAAGGATAACACTTTTGGGATAAACCCGTCCCATGAATAATGGAGAGTAGGACGGTGAGCAAAAAAAGAGTGCGGATCATCGACCAATATCTTTTCCATTCGAAAATGAATTTAAGAGATCCCAGGAGGGACCTGACAGGTTTCGAAACCTGTCAGGTCCCATCTGCTCAACTCCTAACATCCGATCCTTGATAGAGGAACTCCGAAGTCCTACGAGGATCGATCGGAGGATCTATTTTTGTAGCCTTCCGATCTATACGACCATGAGCAAACGCGAACCACAACGGATCGAACTTTTCCACAATCATTCGGAAATAGCTGCCGGCACCCGAGGTGCCAGTCTTGGGCCCGAAGCCATGCGCGTAGCAGCATGGAAAAAGGAAAGCTCTTTCTACGCCGAGCATCCTCCGGTTCCCATCCCCGACCAAAACCATTATCTGGATCATCCGACCGATACTCCCAATGCTAAACGGATCGAGGGACTTGCGGAGGTTTATCGCGTGACAGCGGATGCCGTCAGCAACACCCTGAAAAAACAAGAATTCCCTTTGATCGTAGCAGCCGATCACGCGTCAGCCGGAGGCTCCTTAGCGGGCATTGCTCAAGCTCGCCCGGATGCACGGATCGGGGTGATATGGATCGACGCCCACGCGGACCTTCACTCCCCCTATACCACCCCATCGGGTAACATGCATGGGATGCCCCTGGCGACAGCTTTGGGCATCGACAACCGGGAGATAGGGGAGAACCAAGTGGAGGAAAAGAGCGCCAAATTCTGGGAAGAATTGAAACGGACGGGTGGAGCCAGCCCTATCGTCCATCCGGAAGATGTCCACTTCATCGGGCTGCGCGATCTTGAAGCCCCCGAAGAAGCCTATATCAAAGAGAACAGCATCCCCAACGCCAGCATCGCTGACGTCCGAGAAAAAGGCCCTCAGAGGGTGGCCGAAGAAGTGACCGATCATCTCAGCGATTGCGATATCCTCTATATCTCTTACGATGTGGACGTCCTCGACCCCACACTATCGCACGGCACCGGCACTCCCGTGGAGAACGGATTGACCGTTGACGAAGCCCTCGATCTGAACCGCTACTTTCTTCAAGACCCTCGTCTCCAATGTTTTGAAATGGTCGAGGTGAACCCGACCCTGGACGAAATGGGGAATCGAATGGCCGAGAACGCTTTCTGGGTCCTCGAGCAATTGTCCAGGATCATCGAAAAGCCCTGAGCGAATGGAATGGGAACTGGGTATTAAGCTGGCACGAGCAACCCAAAAGGTCCTGAAAGACCTTTACGACGTCGATATCGAAGAAGACGGGATCCAGATCCAAGAGACCAAGGAGGAATTCGAAGGGGAATTGACCGTGGTCTGCTTTCCCTTCTCCAAATACAGCAAAGACAAGCCTGAAGCGACCGCAGAGGCGATCGGTGAGAAGCTCCAAGAAGGAGGAGAGCTCGAGATCGAACGCTACAACGTGGTGAAGGGTTTTCTCAACCTGCGCTTTTCGGATGCTCTTTGGCTAAAAGCCCTCCAAGAAGCTCTTGAGAATCCCACTCCTCCCTCTGAACCTTCCGGAAAGCCCCGGAAGATCATGGTTGAGTTCTCATCCCCAAACACGAACAAGCCCCTCCACCTCGGGCATCTCCGCAACATCTTTCTTGGGGATGCCGTGAGCAGCATCCTCCAAGCCAACGGGCACGAGGTGACCCGGACGCAGATCATCAACGACCGAGGCATTCACATCTGCCGCTCCATGGTGGCCTGGAAGGAGTTCGGCGAGGGAGAGACCCCGGAGAGCAGCGGGATCAAAGGCGATCATCTCGTCGGCAAGTACTACGTGAAGTTCGAAGAGGCCTACCAGCAGGAAGTGGCTGAGCTCAAGGAGAAAGGCTACGACGAGGACCGGGCCAAAGAAGAAGCCCCGATACAGAAGAAAGCCCGCGAGATGCTCCAGAAATGGGAACAAGGCGATCCCGAGACCCTCGAGCTATGGCACAGGCTGAACGGCTGGGTCTATGAAGGCTTCGACGAGACCTACGAGCGGATGGGGGTCTCCTTCGACCGCCTCTATTACGAATCCGAGACCTACCTCAAGGGCAAGGAGATCGTGATGAAGGGGCTCGAGGACGGGATCTTCTACCAAAAGGAGGACGGCTCGGTATGGTGCGATCTGAGCGAACAGGATATGGACGACAAGCTCCTGATCAGGGCTGACGGGACCGCCGTTTACATGACCCAGGACATCGGGACGGCCGTCCAGCGTTACGAGGACGAGCCAGAACTCGATCAACTCGTCTATACGGTCGGGAGCGAGCAGGAACACCATTTCCAGGTCCTCTTCACCATCCTCGACAAGCTCGGCTATCCCTGGGCGAAAAATTGCTATCACCTGAGCTACGGAATGGTGGACCTGCCGACGGGAAAGATGAAATCGCGCGAAGGCACCGTTGTCGATGCCGACGACCTGATGCAGGAGATGTACGATACCGCCAAAGCCAACGGGGAAACACTTGGGCGTGCGAACGAGCTCGAGGCCGACGAACGGGAAACTGTCTTCGAACGGGTCGGGATCGGGGGCTTGAAATATCATCTCCTCAAAGTGAGCCCGCACAAGAAGATCCTTTTCGACCCCGAAAGTTCGATCGATCTGAACGGGGATACGGCGGCTTTTATCCAGTACAGTTTTGCTCGGATCCGATCCCTATTCCAAAAGCTTGTGGTCAAAACAAAAGATACCGGGAATGCTGAATTCAACACGGTGACTTACTGTAGGGGAGATGATTTTATAAGCGAAGCGCTAAAAGACGAAGATCTAAATGAAGAGGAACGGGAAGTCCTTTTCCGCTTATCCCGTCATTCGGAAACCATAAAGGCTTCAGCAAGAGAATATGACCCTTCCCTCATCACCCGTTACAATTTCGAATTGGTGAAGGCCTTTAACGCATTATACCAAAAACATTCGATCCTCATCGAGGAAGACGATGATAGAAGCATAAGACTCCGTTACCGTCGCCTCGGAATCGCAAAAGCCGTGCATGATATTACGGAAAACACAATGCGGCTCCTTGGCATTCAGATGGTAGAGCGGATGTAAGAAGCGCGATCGGACCTGACAGGTTTCGAAACCTGTCAGGTCGATACAAGCCCCCATCTTTCATACCTTTGCTCGTAAGGAAAAAATCGCTGAACGCCCATGTTCGAGAACTTACAGGATAAGATCGAAAAGTCCTTCAAGGTCCTTAAAGGCCAGGGACAGATCACGGAAGTGAACGTCGCCGAGACCTTGAAAGAGGTCCGGCGTTCGCTTTTGGACGCTGACGTCGACTTTAAGACCGCGAAGAACTTCACCGAGCGAGTGAAGGAAAAAGCCCTCGGGCAGAACGTGCTGAAGACCGTATCCCCGGGCCAGCTGCTCGTCAAGATCACGCACGAGGAGCTCAAGCAGCTCATGGGGGGCGAAGAAGCGGAGCTCGACCTGAGCGGGAACCCAGGAGTGATGCTCTTGGCAGGTTTGCAGGGTTCTGGTAAAACGACCCTTTCGGGCAAGCTGGCCCATTTTCTGGAAAAGAAGAAGAGCAAAAAGCCCCTTTTGGTGGCTTGTGACGTCTATCGTCCCGCAGCCATCGATCAGCTCCACACGATCGCCGAAAAGATCGGCATCGAAGTCTTTTCCGATAAGGAAAGCAAGGACCCTGAAGATATAGCGAAGCGGGGCGTTCAATATGCCAAGGACAACGGCTACGATTTCGTGATCGTCGATACGGCCGGTCGAATGGCCATTGACCAGGAGATGATGGAGGAAGTGGCCGGCCTGAAGAAAGCCCTGAACCCCAACGAGACCCTCTTCGTGGTCGATTCGATGACCGGTCAGGACGCGGTGAAGACCGCCAAAGCCTTCAACGAACAGCTCGATTACGACGGCGTCGTTCTTACCAAGCTCGACGGGGACACCAGAGGCGGTGCTGCTCTATCGATCCGCTCCGTGGTGAAAAAACCGATCAAGTTCATCGGTACCGGCGAGAAGATGGACGACATCGACATTTTCTATCCCCAGCGGATGGCCGACCGCATCCTCGGGATGGGGGACGTGGTCTCGCTGGTGGAACGGGCCCAGGAACAGATCGACGAGGAAGAAGCCCGGAAGGTCCAGAAGAAGCTTCAGAAGAACCAGTTCGACTTCAACGACTTCCTCAAGCAGTTGGAGCAGATCAAGAAGATGGGGAACATCAAGGACCTCATGGGCATGATCCCCGGCATGGGAAAAGCCATCAAGAACATGGACCTGGACGACGATTCCTTTAAAGGGATCGAGGCCATCATCCAAAGCATGACCCCTGAAGAACGGGAAAACCCGGACATCATCGACGGGTCCAGGCGAAAGCGGATCGCCAATGGCAGTGGGACCACGGTTCAGGAAGTGAACCAGTTGCTCAAGCAGTTCAAAGAGACTTCCAAGATGATGAAGAAGATGGGGAACAAGAAGGATATGGCCAAAATGATGCAACAAATGCAAGGAATGGGCGGACAATAGTCCCCTTAAAAAGACCCCATGGAGCTTATCGACGGAAAAGGGACCGCCGACCGCATAAAGGAAGAGATCGCTGAAGAGGTCGGACGGATCAGGCAAGAAGGCGGGAAAGTTCCCCACTTAGCTGCTGTGATCGTCGGGGACGACCCGGCGAGCCGATCCTATGTGAGCGGCAAAGTACAAGCGTGTAAGGAAGCCGGTTTTCACTCTTCGCTCATCGGCCTCTCGGAAATGATCAGTGAGGAGGAACTGCTGCAGAAGATCGACATGTTGAACCGGAACGAGGACATCGACGGCTTCATCGTGCAGCTGCCCCTTCCAGGGCATATCGACGAAAAAAAGATCATCTTCGCCATCGACCCGGCCAAGGATGTGGATGGCTTCCATCCGGAGAACGTGGGCAAAATGGCTTTGAACATGCCCACCCTCCTCCCCGCTACCCCCTACGGCATCATCATGCTCATGCGTCGTTACAGCATCGACACCTTCGCCAAACATGCTGTAGTAGCGGGCCGAAGCCGCATCGTGGGCTCACCGATGTCGATCCTCCTGAAACGGAACGCCAAGCCAGGCAACTGCACGGTCACCCTCACCCATAAATACACCCCGGATTACGCTGAACATTTCCAGCGGGCCGACATTTTGATATCCGCCGTGGGGAAGCCGGGATTGATCACCGGGGATATGGTGAAAGAAGGAGCGGTTGTCCTGGATGTAGGCATCACCCGGGTCAAGGACAAAAAGAAGAAAAAGGGCTACGCCCTCAAAGGGGATGTGGATTGGGACAGCGTCTCTCCTAAAGCCTCTCACATCACGCCGGTCCCGGGTGGCGTAGGCCCGATGACGATCGCCGCTCTGCTGAAGAACACCCTTCACGTGGCAAAAGGGGAACCTTCGGGATAAAAAGGTTTTCCGAAAAGGCTCTGTTTCCCGTTTCGGAATCGGAATCCCCCCGTAGGCAACGATCGTGATCGTTGCCGATCACCTGATCTGATAGAGCATCCTGTACGGAACGCTCGTGAGCGTTCCGTACTAAATGGCACCCACAAAACAGTAGGGACAGCTCGTGAGCTGTCCCTACAAAAAATGCCATTTCAAAAGGAAAAAAAGATCGCGATCAGAACTTGGCCCGGGTCTTCCGCTGCCAGTTCATGCCCCCGTAGGTCTTCATGCCGATCTTCCAGCTGAAGGTGATGGTCGTGAAGATATAGGTGTCTTTGTCCGAAGGATCCCCTCGCTGCATGCCTTCTGCAGTGGGATCGTAAGTGTAGCCGTTGGAAGTGGTATAGGTCTCGATATCCCCCTTGCTGGGGTCCGCAAGATAAGCAGCCTTATTCCCGCGCTTCTGGCGAAGCTCATCGTTGTCGTAATAATCCGTGCTCACGTCATCGATGTAATCGGTAAAGGTCTTTCGATAACCGATCTCCAAGCCGATCCGGTACTTCCTTCCGAGCCCGAAGCGCATCCCGAGCCCCATGGGAATAGCGGGTTGGTAGAGGTCGTACTTATCCGGCTGGCCGGCCAAGCCTTGCCCTTCGGTCCCCAAGGGCTGTAGTTCGACCCATTCTCCCTGATATTGAGCTTTCGGGTTGAAATAGAACCCGCTGACCCCCAGGAAAAGGTACATGTCCCGATAACGGTTCTTGTGCCTTGCACTCCGCTTCCCGATCCCGTATAGATTCCCGAGCTTTTTGAAACTGAAATGGAGCTCGTACTTCAGAGCTGCTTCAACGATGATCGAGCGAAAATGGAGGTTCCGATTGTTCCGGAATTTCTCCTGGGTAAGGGCATCATCCCCGCTCACCCATCCAAGACTTCCGGCAAGGTTCAAAGCGTGATGCTTGCCGATGTAATAGCGGTAGCCGATGCTTCCGGCAGGTTGGGTCTCGGTAAGCTCCAAATCCCAAAGGAAATCGCTACCGACCTGATCCCGACCTCCGAGTTCCCCCAAAAAGGAGGTGGCTCCGGCTTGTACGGTCATCTCGCTGCGATGGCGCTTCCAAGCATTGCTCCTAAGGCTGTTGAAATATTGAGCTGATGCGGACACACCCCAAGCACAAAGGAGGAATAGAAGAATACTGCTACGAAACTTCGGGGTCATGAGCAAAATCCTCGCTCTCCCAAATTTAAAATATGAAGAACGACCGATCATCGGATCACTTCCACTTTAATAAACTGATAATCCCCGTATTTTTCTTTGTTTTCAAAATCTCCTTTGTAATCCGGCCCCTGAACCTTTCCTTCGACCTGCTCGATGCGGTATGCATCCGGGTCCACACCATGTTCTGAAAGCTTGGACTCGATACGCTTTTTAGCATTCTCAGCCCGTGCTCTGGCCAATTTCTCGTTCGTTTCAAAGGTCTCGGTAGGAACCTTAGAGGCGCTACCGACCACTCGCAATGCAACGACCGAATCTCTGGCTTTGAGTGATTTCACTAGCTTTTCAATAAAAGACGAGAATTTTTCTTCACGGGTTGTCAGGTCGCTTTCATTGTATCCATAAAAACGCTCATAAGGCTCAGGGAATGGAGCTTCATCGGGGGACAAGCTCGTTTTTTCACCATCACCATCTTTTTTTCCATCCTTATCAGCGCTCCCTTCTTTTTCTCCTTCATCCTTTACGTTCTGCGCTAAAGCCACTTTGCCCCGAGAACAATCGAAATTGAGCGTATCCAGGTTGATCGCTCGCTTGATCTCTTGATAAGAAC
>CAZOSO010000100.1:0-4859 GCA_964582635.1 uncultured Weeksellaceae bacterium
TTTTCATCCTTTTGAACCTGGCAGCGCTCTTCCACGCCTACCAGTTCACACATTACGATGCTCCAGGAGAAGCGCCTACGGATGATCCTGAGGAGCTTAGCTTTTGGGAAAAGGCAGAGGTCCTTGCATTCGGGGTCAGCAATCCCAAACCCCTTAACGAGCGAAAGCCTTCGGAGCCGTATCGGACCGTCGAACTGGAAGGGGGTCAGATGCTCGAATGCTGGTCTATTCACACCGATAAGCCAAAGGGGACCGTGATCCTGTTCCACGGGTACAAGGCGAGCAAAGCCTCTTTATTGGGGCGGGCGAAGTTTTTCCGAGAGGCCGGTTACAACACCTTTTTGGTGGACTTTATGGGGTCGGGGGGGTCCGAAGGAAGACGGACGACCCTCGGATACGAGGAAGCGGAGCAGGTCAGAAGATGCTACGAACACATACAGGAAAAGGGAGCGGAACGGATCTTCCTCTCCGGTGGTTCCATGGGAGCGGTGGCCATCATGAAGGCCTTGAACGACCACGATATACGACCGGAAGGGGTCCTCCTCGAATGTCCCTTCGGGTCCATGTACCACAGCGTGCAGATGCGCTTTTACAAGATGGGGGTCCCCGCCTTTCCTTTTGCCGGCCTGCTCACTTTTTGGGGTGGGACCATCCATGGTTTCTGGAGCTTCGGACATCGCCCCATCGATTACGCGAAGCGTATCGAATGCCCAACGATCCTTATATACGGAGAAAAAGACCAAAGGGTGGATCGGCGTTCGATCGAGCGGATCCATGAGGAGCTTCAGGGAGAGAAGGAGCTTCTGACCCTCCCCGAAGCCGGGCACGAGGATATATTCCGGAGCTCGAAGGAAAGGTGGGAAGAAGGGGTGAAGGGATTCCTACGGGATTGAAAAGAAAGAAGGGGGACAGCTCCTATCTTCCTTTCCCCGATGCCTTAATTTAGCCTGGATGTTTTCCCCTTCCCCGAAAATGAAGCTCCGCTCCCTATCCTTTTTCGCCGGGGTCCTTTTTATGCTCTTCGGATGCGGTGAAAGTTCCACCAGGGTAGAGCGCGGTTTTTACTACTGGAAGAGCGAGGCAAAAAGCTTGGATTCTCTGGAAGGAGCCTATTTGAAGGAGCTGGACGTCGATCGCCTCTACATCAAGTTCTTCGATGTGGTGCCCGATGATCGGATCGGGAACCGACCGGTCGCAAAAACCTCGCTTCGAATAAAAGGAAAGGAAGGGCCTTTTCAAGGAATGGGACCCGATGAGCTCCCCGAGATCGTTCCAACCGTTTTTATCCGGAACGAGGTCCTGAAAGGGATCGCTCCGGCGGAGGTCGATAGCTTGGCCTCCAACATCGTTCATCTCTGCGAGAAGTATTACGGGGAGCGTTTTCCCGCGTACGATGGCCGCTCGCTCGAGGAATTGCAGATCGATTGCGATTGGACCCCGAGTACCCGGAAAGCCTATTTCCGCTTCTTGAAGGCCATCAAAAAACGAAGGGAGCTGACCGTTTCGGTCACATTGCGGCTCTATCCTTTTAAATATCCCGACAAGATGGGGGTGCCTCCGGCCGACCGTGCTTCGCTCATGTGTTACAACCTCTACCATCCGTTGAAATACCCGGATAAGAATTCGATCCAGGATCCCGAGGAATTGGAGCGTTACTTGAAGGGTGCTGGCAACTATCCCCTTCCGTTGGACGTGGTCTTACCTGTCTTCTCCAGGGTTCATTGGTATCAGAACAAACGATCCGTAGGCACCTTGGACTTGGCCCCCGAGGCCATCGAGCCTTTTACGAAAGAACTTGAACCTCTTTGGCACGAAGTGAAAAAGGATACCGTGATCCAGGATCATTACCTTAGGCAAGGGGATCGCTTGAAGGTGGAAAAGGTCTCCTCAAAGGGTTTGGATCGGATGACCGAAGTCCTGAAAAAGCACTTGTCCTTCAAGGGAAGGACCCACATCGCTTTCTATGACTTGGACCGTAAGGATATACAACGCTACGACCATGAGCTTCTTCTTCGTTGCTATCATGCTTTCAGTCATACCCGCAACTGAGCTCTTTGCTTGTGGGCCTTATTATCCGCATGGGGAAGCGGTCCGTTTCCAACTTTTGAAGCCGAACGGCTTGGGCTACGAAGCTTTTGCTCCCTTCTATTATTCCGTTCGTGGTGTGGCCCGCATGCACAGCGGAAAAGGGAAGGCGTTGACCGATATGGGGCGTAGGAAGAACGTGCGCCTTTGGCAGGAACGTCCAGAAGAGCAGATCGATCGACAAACCATCTACGATGCCCTTTATAAAGGAGAGGAGGAGGTCGGTGAAGGGAACCCTTTTCTGGAATATTTGGAAAATGACCCGGAAGCGAAGGCATACCTGAGCTTTGCTAAAAAATGCTCCGAATACAACCGTTTCAATAGCTATGATCCTTGGGAAAAGGACTTCAGTATTGAAGACAAGGAGCGAAAGAAGGCCCTGATCGAAAAAGCATTGACGAGGGCGGAGGAGCTCGATGATGAGCGTTTGAAGCTCCGCTATCGCTTCCTGGCCGTGCGCTTAGCCTATTATTCCAAAGAAAAGGAGCGAGTGCGCGAGCTCTATGAGGATCATTTTCGGTCGCGGGAAGCGCAGAACATTTTGGACCATTGGGCTCGTTACTTCATGACGAAGAGCATAAAAGACGGAGCGGAGCGGAATTATCAGGCAGCCCGGGTCTTCGCTGAGGCTCCGGATAAGCGTTTCAAGGTCCATTACTGCTACGATCGCTCCGTGCCGATCGAAAAGACCCTCGGATATGCCGATAACCAAAAAGAAAGAGCTGCTGTATGGCTCTTGCACGGGATCGTTCATCCGGGTCCCGCTCTGAAGAGCATCCGCAAGCTCTATGAGCTCGACCCCGGATCGAAGGGGCTGAGCTTTTTGCTCCTTCGGGAGCTCAACAAGCTGGAGGATTGGATCCAGACCCCCTATTACACCCAGCTCCAACCCGGGCTATGTATGAAGCGCGATCGTTCCGATTACGAAACAGCAGGATCGACCCGGGAACGAGTGGAAAAGGACCGGAGGTATGCTCAAAAGCTGCTGGATCTTGTTGAGAATGCCGATATCTCTGGAACTTATGATCCATCGCTTTGGCGGACCGGAAAAAGTTATTTGCAGTTGATGCTTCGGAAGCCGGAGCTCGCAGTGGAAGGAGCGAAGCGCATACTGAAAAGAACGGAGGATGGTCATCCGCTCCAAAAGGGGGTTCGGCGTATTAAAGCGCTCGCACGGGTGGCCGCTCAACCTGAAGGGGAGGCGGCTCTACCGAGCGAGCTCGAAGCGATCCTTATGCGCAATGAGGATCACCCAAGGTTCATCTTCGCTATAGCTCGGGAATTGGAGTACAAAGGAGCGCACATCGAAGGGGCCGTCCTCCTTTCGGCCATGAGCGAAAGGGAACATCGCTGGGGAAGCGATCTGTATTGGCGCTCAAAGAAGCGCCATCACACCTTGTTCCAGGATTTTTACAGCGACTATTTCTATTACGTGGATGCCACCTTTTCCCCTGAGCAGACCCAAAAGCTCATCGCCGATGTCCAAGAAGGGAAGAAGCGCGAAGGGGAATTCGCGGAGTGGAAATATGGGCGGATCGGAGAAGAGCTGACCCGCCTTCACGAGCTTATGGGGACGAAATGGATCCGGAGGGATTCCCTTCGAAAAGCAAAAGCCTCCTTCGAACGGGTGGACGATACCCTTTGGCAGTCGGAACATTATCCCTTCCGCCACTATTTCGATAAAGACCCCTTTTCTTGGGAATGGTACAACAACGATATATCGATCCGCCCGGACAGCTTGAACAAAGAGAAAATGACCGAGGAACTCCTCGAAGAATTGGCCCTCGCCAAGGACCCCGATCATCCGGATCGGGACCTCGCTTACTACCGGGTCGCGAACGCTTACAACAACATGAGCTATTTCGGGAATGCCTGGATGATGCGGAGGTATTTCAGGACCATTCATAGGAGCCGATCCGGCCTGATCGACGATGAAGAATACGCCAGGGGGAAAAGGGCTCAACATTATTATCAAAAAGCCGCGGAGCTGAGCGATAATGAGAAATTCTCAGCCTTGTGCTTGGCTATGGCCGGTATGTGCAGGGATCGGGGGCTGCGAAAAGAACTCAGGGAGGAATACGATGATCTTTCTTATACGGAGCTCCTGGAAAAACAAGAGGCCCGGAACGAATACTATCAACGGATCAAGGCGGACTACCCGAGCGGGACCTATAAGGATCTGATGAGCAAGTGCCTCTTTTCCCGTTATGAGAAGGCGAGGTTTCGGTGATCGGGATCTTTTACCGGAACTCGGAGGCTAAAGGTCCCCTTCTTTTTCGCGATAGTGATCATCCCCCATAAGGGGTTCTTGCCTTAAGTACAGGTCCTTCTTATCGGGGTGCCAGGCCACCCGACATTTGGTGAAGACGATGTTGATGTCCATGTGGAGGCGATCGCACATCCCGAAGACGATGAGCTCGTCCCCGGACTTCAGCTTCTCAAGGACGCTATCCGCTTTCATGAAGCATTGGATGGAAGCGGCCGTACCTTCCAGGGTCAGGTTCATGAAGGGCTCTCCCATGACGTTCTCCCGGATCGTATCGATCGCGCCCCGCACGTAGTAGTAGCGCCCCTCCATCTCATGGACACTATCTTTCTTCCCCTTGGGCATTTTCTCCACGTAATTATCGTAGATCTTCCGGGCCGATACCGCAGCCTTTTTGGCTTCTTTCACCCGCTTTTCCCGATCCACTTCGTTCCCTTCACCTCCGAGGCCACATCCAGCGATCAGGAAAGGAATAGAGATAAGATATAAGGGGAGGAGAAAGGGGGAG
>CAZOSO010000100.1:4959-7647 GCA_964582635.1 uncultured Weeksellaceae bacterium
GTCATCGATGGCCGCAAGGGACGGGATGGGCGCGAAGAGCGCACAAAGCGAGCTTTTTGAGTTCGCTAAAGGATACCGTATAACCTGGCTTGCCCCAAGAAACTTTCTAGCTATGGGGGGACACGCCGGAGCTTTTATTTAAGAAGACGAGCTTTTTAAAAAACGGAAAGATCCTACTTTACCTTAGCATAGATCTATTCGCTTATGAAGGCTTTTAAGACTGCGCTCCTATTTCTGTCCATAGCCCTGTTCCTGGGTTCCTGTGGAGTCTCCAAAAAGGTGGCTGAATCCGGGCCGGTTCAGCAACGGAAATACCTGAAGGGGTACCATCTTAACGGCATCGAAAAAGGATCGGAAACTCAGAAAAGCAAATCGGCAAGAAAAGAAAATCGGGATACGGCCGCTCCATCGGACCGTGCACCTCGGACGGAAGTGGCTCCCGAAAGCGTTTCTCCTGAAAAGACGATCGAAAAGGAGTATTCGAACAGTTCATCGGAAGCGGAAAGCGATACCGATGAGTGCGCGGTGATCATCAAAAGGGATGGGGAAGAGATCAAGGCTGAAGTGAAAACGGTCGGGACCGAAAAGATCGAATACAAGAAATGCGAACGGCAGGAGGGACCCACTTACGAAATAGAGAAGGGTGAGGTCTTTATGATCAAATACCCGGATGGGAGTAAGGATGTTTTTGAAGAGGGCCCCGAAGAAAGCAGTTCATCTGATAAGGATGAGAGTCCGAAAGGGGAAAAAGAAGATCCCGATAAGGGTTCAAGTGCATCGGGAACGATCGGTTTCATTTTTGCCATGCTCGCGCTTTTTTTGATCCCTATATCCATCTTAACAGGAATTGCTGGATTGTTTTGGGCCGCGATCGCGTTCAGCTTTTTGGGCTTTATTTTATCCCTTTCTGGAGAGGGAGGATTGGCTACTGCCGGAGGGATCATCAATGGCTTGATCCTGACAGGGGTTTTGATCCTTATAGGGATCGGATTGGCCTTTGGCCTTTAGTTGGATCTTTTATAGATCCTTTTTTCTTTATAGGGCCCTCTTCCCTATGTTAGAGGCGTTTCCGTGGCATTTCCGGGTTTAACGAAAGAAGACCGCTGTAAAAGGCGAATAGGATCAGGTATGGATCGATCCAAAAAAGCATGCTAATTTGAGGCGTTCAACCCAAACTTTATATCCATGCTCCACACTACTACCAACCAGCTCGAAGACCGAAAAGTCAAGGAATACTTGGGGGTCGTATCCGGGGATTCGATCATCGGGGCGAATGCGGTCAAGGATTTTTTCGCTTCGATAACGGATATCTTCGGGGGGCGTTCAGGGAACTATGAGAAAGTGCTCAATGAGGCCAAAGAGAACGCGCTCAATGATCTGGATGAAAAAGCGAAGGAGTTGGGAGCCGATTCGGTCGTCGGGGTTGACCTCGACTATGAAGTTCTCGGAAAAGGAGGTGGTATGCTGATGGTATCCGCTAGCGGAACGGCGGTGAAAACAGAACAAAGCGGCTAAAGGTCAACTGGTGTTCTTGGTCCTATCCCAAGGAACGGGAACGCCACCTTCAATTGTTGCGGCGAAGAGGGCTTCCCCATTCTGCGTTGCGGTCGATCCCTAAAAACCGCTACGGGATCACTCGGTCGTTGAGCAATATCCTGCCCCGAGAGCGATGCTGCCATTCCTGTCAAGCTTATCCGTGGATCATGCTCCTCCCATCGTGAACACCGAAAAAGAAGTCAAATAGTTTGTTACGGACAGCGAGCAAAAGTCCTGAAGAATTCACACCTTAACTTCGGGAATAGGTTGTCCTAAAGAATGGGGGAGTTATATTTGAATGAGGTTATTTTTTTTATTATACTCGTAATATCATAAATAATAAAAAATAAGTCATGAATTATCAGGCCGCCAATCGAATGAATTTTAAAGACTTTTTTTCTATAAGCATGTTGATAATTGCCTCTCTTTTTATCGGTAGTTGTGCTGAATCAAAGCAAAACGATACTGATAAAAAGGAAAAAGAATCTCCTGAAGGCCCTATAAAAACAGTGGAATATTCTGAGTTTAAGATCAGCAATAAGGATCAAGAATACTTTAAAGTTCCTGATGAGGGCGAAGTTAAAGTTAAAATCAATGAAGATGGTTATATATCAATGGTTTTTGAACTGGAGTTAGTTAAAACTTATCCAGGTAGACTTGGAAAAGGTGAAGTTGAGCAAGCTTTTATTTCTTTACAGGCTTTAGATGAAGAGGGGCTTCCAATGGTGCTTGGATCCCACGTTGGTAAGGATATAAATTCAGTAGATAGCCTAGGAAGAAAATTCACTCAATTTTTGAAATCAGATTCCGGCAAAACCCAAAAGTTTAATTTTATCGCCAATTCCGCCCCCAATGGTGAAATTTCTTCCGCTAATAAAGAAGAGAATATTAAAGCTGCCAAAAAGATATCAGGATTTAAGATTATAACCAATGGGTTATAATGTAATCCTATTGATGAAAAAATGGAGTTTTATATCTAAATCTTTTTCTTCTTGCCCTTCATATTGGGCTCAGGAAATTCTCCATATCCCCCTGTCCGGGGAATACATGAGCACGAACTGTCCGTCCGGAATACTGTCATCGCAAAGCAAAAAGACGGGTTCCCTTATTCTTCTTTTTTCGAGGAAGGTAGTTGGAAATTGAGCCCAAGTG
>CAZOSO010000101.1:0-1296 GCA_964582635.1 uncultured Weeksellaceae bacterium
CCCACCGATCTTACCGACCCGGAAGCTTTCGAGCACCTGATGCAGGATCCCTCCGTTGCCGGAAAAGGTGCGAAGCTTTATCACGCGGAGAAAGGGTACAACAAGGAGCGGGAAGAGGAGATCAAAGAGATGCTCGATCAGGGTTGTCGTTTGACCGAGAAAAAGCTCTTCACCCTTTTGGAGCGGGTGCATCAGGGAAGTAGGAAAAGCTCCTCTTGACCATCGAACTTAGTGGGTGAAGTTTTCAACGTTGACGGGAATGAAGGTCCACTCTCCTTTCCTTTATCAACCTTGGAAGCATCATCTTCCCTTTCTGCAGAAGAAGATCCATCAAGCATATGAGGAGGGGGATAAAGCAGCGCCGGTCCGTGACGGGCTCCAACGCATGGGGACATCGGTCACGGACCTTTACACCGGATGTTTATCGCTCGAAGGGCTTCTAAAGGACCTTTCACGCTTTTTGGGAACTTCTTTGCTGGAGGATGAAAATGCCTTTCGGAACTGGTTAGGGGAGAAGGGGTATCGCACACTTGCGATCAGTGACGGGTCAGAATGGACGTTGAAATACGCAGGAGGTGGGGATCATTGGTTGCACCTTCATCCAGCTCGACATGGGGCTCTTTCGGTTCGGATCCGTGGGGAGACCCTCCGCAGTGCTTTTTTGATCGTCTTGGCTTCCATGCGCTATGGGACGGACCCTTTCGATAAAGGGCTGGCCGACCAGGTCCGCGAAGGATACTTAGGGTTGGGGCCGGTCCGGGAATTGGACCAGCGTAAGGGATTGGGGCGGGCCATCGCTCTATTGGACCCCCGGTGAGCCTTTCTTCAGGCGTACTCGAGCTGAGCGATGGTCTCGATCAGATCCGGGAGCATATCCGGTAGATCGTAGGGCCTCCGGGCTGAGACCAGGTTCTTATCGACCACGCTGCTCTCGTCGACCCATTCTGCTCCCGCGTGGATCATATCGTCCTTGATACCGGGAGTGCTAGTAAGTTTCCTGCCATTAGCGATACCCGCGGATGCGAGGACCCATCCTGCGTGGCAGATCTGTCCGATGGGTTTTCCGGCTTCATTCATTTTCCGGACGATGCTAAGGACATGCTCGGATCGGCGGAGTTTGTCAGGGGCCCATCCTCCCGGAATGAAAAGGGCTTGATACTCCTCGGGATCGATCTGAGCGTAACCTTGGTCCGAACGGACGGATAGCCCTTTCTTGCCTTTATAGGTCTCGTGTTGGTTGGGCCCGACCACGTCTACATTAGCCCCTTCTTCCTGGAGGCGGAGGATCGGATAATA
>CAZOSO010000101.1:1396-7371 GCA_964582635.1 uncultured Weeksellaceae bacterium
CGGGTCCCGGCGTGTAATCGCATCGGAATATGCCCCATGTTGCTGATCTCGAGGACCTGATGGTTGCTGATCCCCGGTTGCATAAAGGAGGCGCTGATATGGACCATCAGCCCCAAACGTGCAAAGCGGCTTCTCCCTTCCAGCCAACCGCAGAGATGGGAAGGCAATGTGATCCGTTCCTTCGTGATCCCCAATACGGTTTCCTGGGGTTGGATCACCAAGCGGTCTTTTTGATAGGAACTGCTGATCTTGCGGTAATCGGCGTCCTCATCCACGTCGAAGGTTCCGTTCTCCCCATCGAAGACGCGGAAACGGTCCCCGAGGCGAAGATCGATCGATCCGGGCCCTACATTCTCCGGTTCGAAAGGCTCGATCCCGATCTCTCCGTTCTCAAGGGCTTCGAAGATCTTATGGTAGGTTAGTATGGACATAGGGTGTGATAACGCTCTTTCGGGAAGGACTCTTCCCAGAAATGGTTCGCTCAGCCCTTTTTTCGGTTCTTGGGCTTCAGCTTATCGTTCATCTCCTTCAGGCGGTGGTCGACCTTGTCTTTGATGCTGTCTTTTGAAAAGCCGCCCTTTTTGAGCTTTTTGCCGGCTTTAACCCCGGTGAGGATCTCGATGCCTTCGTCGATATGGCTCACGCTCCAGATCTTAAAATCGCCTTTTTTGACGGCATCGATGACCTCTTCTCTCAGCATGAGGTTCGGGAGATTGGTTTCGGGGATCATGACCCCTTGCTGTCCGTTCAAACCTTTCATCCTGCAAACCTCGAAATAACCCTCGATCTTTTGATTGACCCCTCCGATCGCTTGAACTTCTCCCTTTTGGTTGACCGAACCGGTCACCGCGATCCCTTGCTGGATCGGCTGTCCTGAAAGGCTGGAGAGGATCGCATAGAGTTCCGTGCTCGAGGCACTGTCCCCGTCGATCCCGGAATAGCTCTGCTCGAAGACCGTTCGGGCCGAAAGGTTGATAGCATGATCTTGAGCAAAAGTGCTTTCGAGGTAGCCCTGGAGGATCTCCATCCCTTTCGTATGGATGGGGCCTCCCAATTCGGCTTTTCGCTCCACATCCACGAATCCGTTCGATCCCATAGCGGTTGAAACGGTGATCCGGCTCGGTTTCCCGAAAGAGAGGTCACCGGTGTCGAGGACGGCTAAGCCGTTCACTTGACCCAGCTCGCTTCCTTCCACATCGATATCGATGGTCCCCTCTTTGATCAATTCGTCGATCTTGACCTGGATGAGGTTGGAGCGGTAATGGGAATATTCGATCGCTTTTTTTACGTGCTCCGAGGTCACGTTATCGGCCTTGTCCAGCTTGGCATAGTGGTCGGCCTCTCGCATGATATCGGAAAGGTCGCCGAAATGGGTGGATAGTCGGTCCTGGTGACCTGCGATCCGGGAGCTGTGTTCGACCATTCGGGAAAGACCGCTTTGATCGAAGGGGAGAAAATCCTCTTCTTTACAGACTTTCCCGATAAACCCGAGGAAATTGTTCAGGTTCTTTTTATCCCGCTCCATTTCCGTATCGAAATCCGCACGCACTTTGAAAAGCTTCCGGAAATCGCTGTCGTACTCGTAGAGGAGCGAATAGAGCTGTTGGTCGTCGATGAGGATGACCTTGACATTGAGAGGCACCGGTTCGGGCTTGAGGGTCTTGGTGGACATAAAACCGATGCGTTCCTCCGCTTCCTCGATATCGATCCGGCTGTTCCGAAGCGCACGTTTCAGAGCATCCCAGGAAAAGGGATTTATAAGGATCTCCCGGGCTGGTATCACTAAATATCCGCCGTTCGCCTTGTGCAAGGAGCCGGGGCGGATCAGGGTGAAGTCCGTTATGAGGGCTCCATATTTCGATTCTTTCTCGATCTTTCCGAAAAGGTTGTTATAGGAAGGGTTTTGCTCGATCACGACGGGCGCACCCCTTTGCTCGGAGTTATCGACGAGGACGTTCACCTCGTATTTCCGATCGTTCCCCTCCTGTTCCTGCATCATTTGTTGCTGCAGGACCTTGTTCTGCTTTTGCTGGGGTTGTTCCGCGAAATCCTGAAGGTTCTCCAGGATATGGTTCTCGAGTTCTTTAAGATGCTCCACCACCTCTTCCAGCTCGCTGTACTTTTCGCGCAATTCTTCGAATAGCGGTCCTATAGCGAATTCTGCCGTTTTCCGCTCGAGTTGTTGGAGCTCTTCGTTCGCTTTCCGTTCGATCTCCCGCGAATCTTTCAGGGTCTTGCGGATCTCTTCGTTGAAGCGATCCCGTTTGTTGGCGATCTCTTCCCGTTCTTTTTTGGGGAGGGCATTGAACTCATCGTCGGTCATTTCCCGCCCATCTTTGATAGGGACGGTATAGATCCCGGAAGAGGTGCTTTTGATGATCATGCCTTCATTCCGGGCACGCTCGTTGATGTCGCTGAAAAGTTCGTTCCGTTTTTCCTGAAGGTCTTCAAAGAGTTGCTTTTGTTCTTCGGCGAATTCTTCGCTCTCGAAAGCCCGTTTTAAAGCCTGTTCGATCTCTTCGAGGAGGTCTTCCATGTCCTTTCGAAAGGAGCGGGCGCTCCCTTCCTCAGGAAAAGCCAAGAAGCGCGGGTTATAACTGTCCTTGAAGTTGTTCACATAGACCACATCTCCCGGATTTTCCTGTTTGTGGGCTTCTTCAGCCAGAAAATCCTTGACCGCGGTCAATTTGCCGGTCCCATGATGGCCTGAGACGAAGATGTTGAAGCCTTTTCCCCCGATGCTCAATCCCGTCTTAAGAGCGTGAATGGCTCGGGGTTGACCGATAATGGTATCGACGGGATCGATCTCTTCGGTGGAACTGCAGTCGAGGTTATCGGGCCCACATTCCCTCCGAAGTTTGGAAGCTGGTAGCGGACGTTTCATATCGGAAAGCCTTTTCTTGGGCGGTTTGGGCTAGCTCCGCTGGCCTCAGTAGAGATCTTGGATCTCGTGTTCCTGATCCATCAGGGTGAAGCGATCTCCTTTCTTTTTCCCGACCATCGCTTTATAGATAGGAGCTCGTGTAGAGATACCGAAGAACTTTTCGCCTTCTGCTTCGAAGTCTTCCAGGCCAACGGCCACGAAAAAGGTCATCATATCGGTGACAACGACCGATCCTACGGTGACTTGGTCGTGTTCCTTTTCCACACGTAGCTTGTCCAAGAGGTCCATTTCGGAGCGGGCGATGTTCAATTGATCGGCCAAGTGATCGACATACTCGAGGATCTCTTCTCGGGTGGATTCGAAATAATCGCGCATGTCCTGATCGTCTTGTTCGGTCGCTTTTTTTCGGCGGTCGATGGCCGCTTCGAGATCCTGGATGATCTCTTGTTGCTTCTCTTTGGCCGCTTGGAGGACCTTTTCCTTAAATGCTAGCTTATCCATGTGCTTTTAGTTGATGAATTCGAAAAGAGGTTATTTGATGAAGGGGGCGCAAATATATCTCATAGAGGATGAGGGATAACCTTTTGGGCCGATCCGCGATTCCCAAAACGGAGGATTTTTCTTGCTAGCTGTAACTTTTTGCGACACGCACGTAAAAACGGAGTCCAATGACTCAAAAAGGTCGCCATAAGGGGTCTTTCTTCCTCCTGTTCATTATAGCCCTTTTTATATCCGTCTTTACCGGTGTGGGGGCTATAAAAGGGCAGGAATTATCTATTAAAGGCAGCCTCAAGAAAGAAGGTTCTGCTTTTGAGGATGCTGAGATCTTGCTTTATAAGCGGAACGAACTGGTGGATCGGACCGAACCGAACTGGTTGGGGAATTTCACTTTTGAGCTCGCCTTGGATTCCCATTATACAGTCGAAGTGAAGGCAGATGGGCATATTAGCAAACGGTTGATATTCGACACTCAAATTTCGGAAGAGGCCGGAGAAGTAAACCCTTCCACCTTTGATTTCGATGTGGTGATGTTAGAGGAAAAGCGCGTTCCCGAAAGTGAAGCCGGGATCTTCGACTTTCCCGTTGGTAGGGTGTTCTTCGACCCTTATAAGAAGGAATTTCGTTTCAACCGGTCCTATACAGCCCGTATCCGTAGAGAGTTCCGCAAAGTGCTCGATAAGGATACCGAACAAGTTCGGACGGAAAAAAGCGATACCCTACGGGTGAAAAAGGGAGGGGGGTGATTCAAAGCCATTCGATCCCCCCTGTGCGTACGTCGTAGAAAGCTCCTTCGATCCTTACGCTTCCCTTTTTTTCCAATTCCGCGATGCTAGCGCTCTCTTCACGGATCCGGTCGATCGTTCGGAGCACGTTATCGCGGGCCACCCGATCGGGGAAACTGGGTTCGTTGCGATCGATCTCAGCGGCGACCTTATCGATCGAGGGGCGGATCTTGTGAAGGAGGGGCGTAAGATTCCCGTGTTCCACTTCGTTGCAAGCTCCTTTCACCGCTCCACATGAGCTATGCCCCATCACGACGATAAGGGGAGTGCCTGCCATAGCACAGGCGAATTCCATGCTTCCGAGGAGGTCTTCGTTGATCACGTTCCCGGCGACCCTTCCTACGAAAAGGTCTCCGATCCCTTCATCGAACAGGGTTTCGGGAGGGACCCTGGAATCGATACAGCCCAGTACGACCGCATAGGGGTTCTGACCAGTGCTCGTCTTTTCGATCTCTTCATGGAGATGGCGGGGTTTGCTCTCCCCCTTCATGAATCGTTCATGCCCTTCTTTGAGCCTTTCCAGGGCTTTTTCGGGGGTCGTGGCTTTTTGTTCTTCTGCGCTGGTCATCGGTTGCGGGTTCTTTGAAGATCAAAGGTAATCGATGAGGGTTTAATGGGGGGGTGATAAGATTCGGACGCCGGAGATCGAGTTCAGAGTTCTAAAAGGACCCCGAGATTCACCCCGAAGTCGGATGGAACGATCGCTTCCGGAGGTTTGCTATCCACCCGCCAATAAAAGGTGATATCGAATTGGAACCGCTCCGTGAGTTGCGTAAGGAAAGAGAGTTCCTCCAGTGTCCGGATATCCGCTAGGTCATCGACCTTGGGCTGGAAATAAGCCGTGTTCAGGATGCTGATCTGTTCGTTCAAAGCCCTCCGGAATACGAAAACGCTGGTGAAGCGCCAGTTACGATGGATAGCGGTTTCATACTCCTCCAGGCTTCCTTCGTCCAAGCGCTCATACTCCCACATGATCCCTCCCCCAATGTCGAAATGACCGGTATCTTGGAAGGGGAAAGAGCGCCTCACCCCTGAACCTATGATGCCCCGTTCTTTAAGGATGAGGGTGTGATTGCTTTGGTATTGAGCAAAATGATAGCTCTGCCATAGGCTTTCCTTACCGAAGAAACGCGAATAGCGACCTTGGAGGTAATTGTTGTCCAAGGCCTTGATCCCGTCCTGCTTGTAAAAGGTGCTTCCCCCGAGAAGGCGGAGCCAGTATTTCGGTTTTCGGTAACCGAACATCCCGTCCGCGTTGATGTTGATGAGCTCGATGTTTCCGGTCGCTGCGGTCCCGTTCGCGTTGGCCGAGCCGTGAAGGCCTTTGTCGGGGGCAGGCTCGCTTTTTTCGGTATTGATGATCGTTCGGGTCTGCCCTTCCCCTCCTTTGGCGCATAGAAAGCAGAGTAGAAAGGGAAAAAAGCGGTAGAAAAGGGCGAAGACTAAGTTCTGTCGAACGGATGGCCGGCGCACGGGAAAAGGACTTCTAAAGCTCGAAATTAAGAGGCTCCCTCCATTTGCTCGAAGAGGACGTTCAGAAAAGGCTTCGGGTGGGTTTCCATCGGGCAATGGCCAGCTCCCTCTATGATCGATAGCTCTGCTTCATAAGGAAAGCGTTCCATGAAACGTTCGGGCATCCGATGGGAGAATAGCGGATCCTTTTCACCCCATATCAAATGAACCGGGGTTTTCAGATCGTCGAGTGAAATTTTCTCCTTTGCTTTTTCCAGAAAATAGGGAGGAAGCGAAAACCCGGTACCCCGGATGCGAAGCGGACGTTGGTAGCCGTCCACAGCTTCCTTTTCTGC
>CAZOSO010000102.1:0-3456 GCA_964582635.1 uncultured Weeksellaceae bacterium
CCGATTGGCATCGGAGAAGCTCCCGACAAGGGCTTTCCCCGAAACGACAGCCCGAAGGTTCATTTCCTGGAGGAAAGGAAGATGGTCGAATAGGAGGCCTTCAAAGTGGTGGGTGAGGAAGACGCTCAAGTACTCGTCGCTCACGAACTCATAATAGTTCATCATGTTGAAGGCGCTGGTGTTCAGGAAATAGGTCTCGTTCCCATCGTGGAGTTCGAGAAGGGGATAAGGCAGCGCTCCCCAATATTTCCCCCCTTCCAGGCGGTATTGAAAGGTGCCGGGAAGGCCGAGCCTAGCCCGGTGAGAAACCCTTCCGACCAGCTTTTGATAACCGTGATCCGCTCCAAGGAGGTCCTTGAAGCCATAGGTGTAGTTCAAGTCGAAGATGGGCTTGTTCGAGCCCAAGCTGAACCTCCGATAGGAGGTGGTGTAATATTTCTCTTTGAAAGCAAAATGGGTGGAAATGGATAATTCCGTGGTGCTGATCCCGCCTACCTCTTTGGGGGTGCCGTTCTCCGTCGGCTTTTTGAATTCGAGGCTGCCCCTCGGCCGAATGGTCCGTTTTTGAGCTTCAAGACGAGCGGATAGCCCGATGGGCCAAGCTTTGTTGTAGAAGAGGCGAAAGCTTTCGAGGCTGTTGAGCCGGTCGGCTCTTCGGCGTCTAAAAGTCGAATTGAGGATGTTGTCGTTCTCCAGAAGTTTTTGACCCACCCCTAGTTGTTGGAGGTCCTTTCGATAAGAAGCTCCCAAAAATTCCCAGGTGGGGGTTCGCTGAAAGAAGTATTTCATCCGCCCCGCATATTTATAAGTCTCATCCCTGGTCCCATAAGCGGCATAGGCGGAGATGTTCATTTTTCCTCCGAAAGCTTTGTTACTGCGGAACCCCAATCGGAAGCGGTCCCCTTCGATGGCATTGAAGCTGTAGATCGTGAAAAAAGGCCCTATCTCGATCGGGCCGGCCTCCGCATATCCCCTTAAAATGGAGCGGGCCACTTTGTAGTGAGGCATGGTTTTGATCGTATCCGTCATTTCGAAGACGGCACGCTCATTCTCGGTCAACGGCTGGGGGCGTTCAGCTTCCCAGTATGCACTGTCTTTCTCAGTGCTATCCTCCTCACCGGGACCTACGCTCTCCATCGCGATATCGTCCGTGCTGGTATAGATACTATCAGGCCTTTTTTTCTCGAAAATGAAGTCTTCGTAGAAGGTCGCTTTATGCGCGTAGAAGTGCTGCCTGCGCATGTTGTGAGGGACGAGGATCGATGCTTCTACATTCACATCGTTTCCCGTGAGCATCCAGTATTTCCCCTCTAAAAGATCGAATTCCTGACGGATCTCGAGTTTTTCGATGTAATTGATGTTGGCCTCCTCGGACACAGCTATGTTCAGTTTCTTGATCGCGAAGCTTTTTTGATCGATGAACAGGTCCCCCTTGAAAGTCAGCTCGTGTTCCCGCTTTGGTCGGAATCGGATCTTGAAACAGGAACGACCGTCCACTTCAACGCTATCCATTAAATAATATTCGTAAAAGGCAAAGCCCCCATTGGCAATGGGACTTTTGAAACTTTTATCGAAAATGTTGATGTTGTTCTCGTAGATTTCGATCTCTTGGTACATGTTTCCCATGTACTTCGTGACCGTGGGATTTTCGAGGCCGGAGGTACGGGAAGCTTCTATATACTCTTTCTTGGACTTGGGCTTTTCGCGGTAATAGATCTTGGAAACGGCTTCCGAAACGAAAATGGGGAGATAGGGTTTAGCTCCGCTGGAGTCCACATTGTCGAAAACGAAGCGGAAAGGTTGGAGCCACCATTTCTCCCGCACCCCTTCTCGCACCCCCATCCCGATGTTCAGTTTGTTGTAGACCCGGTACTCATAATAGGGAATGGAGGAAGGACGGTTCTCCGATTTTTTTTCGATCACCTTTCTTAAAATAGGGTGCGCCGGGTTCTCTCGATCCCGAGGCCGGATCTCGACACCTTGGAGCTCGACCGAACGGGGGAGCAATGCCACGTCGATCCTTTGTTCTTGGCCTTTTTCGAAAGGGATCGTACGGTCCTGATACCCCATAAAGGATACAAGGAGTGAATCGCTCTCCGGCGTCCCTGTCAGGTGATAATTTCCGTTCTGGTCGCTGGAGGTCCCTTGGGTCGTCCCTTTAAAAGAGATGTTGACAAAGGGAAGAGGCTCGCCGGTCGTGGAATCTGAAATGGTCCCATGGACGGTGCTCTTTTGCCCCAAAAGGTCCAGGCAGGGAAAGAAAGCGAGCAGAATGGCGAGCGTGGCCATTCTTCCGGTGGATCCCACTAGAAGCATTAATTTAGACCATCAAAAATAGGGAAGATCTTTCCCTGAAGAAAAGATGGCCATAGGCAGATAAATGATCCGCATCGGAGATAAGAGACTTGGGGTGGATGAAGTGCGCAAGATCGTCGATGGGGGTGAGTTCGAGCTCGATGAGCAAGCTCTGAACAAACTGAAGGCCAATTTCGATTTTCTCCGAGCTTTCTCAAAGGACAAGGTGATCTATGGGATCAACACCGGCTTTGGTCCGATGGCTCAGAACCGCTTGGAGGATGAGGATGTAGTGGAAGCTCAGTACAACCTCATCCGTAGCCATGCGATGGGATCCGGAGACCCGCTTCCTTCGGAAGATGTGAAGGCGATGATGTTGACCCGGTTGAACACCTTGATGAAAGGGTTTTCCGGAGTCTCTCCCCGATCGGTCCACACCCTATCTTCACTGATCCGCGAAGATCTGATCCCTTATGTTCCCGAACATGGAGGTGTCGGAGCCAGTGGCGACCTGGTCCAACTAGCTCACTTGGGCTTGGTGCTCATCGGGGAAGGCCAGGTTCGCTATAACGGGGAATGGAGGCCGACCCGTGAGATGTTCGAAGAGAAAGGCATCGAGCCCGTGCAAGTGGAGATGCGGGAAGGTTTGGCCATTTTGAACGGCACTTCTGCGATGACCGGTATCGGGTTGATGAACGTGATCGAGGGGCGAAGGGCCGTCGAACAAAGCATCGTTTTTTCCGCGGTCATCAACGATATCGTCGCCGCTTACGACGATCATTTTTCCGAAGAGCTGAACCGGGTCAAAAAGCATAAGGGCCAGCAACGAGTGGCTGAGCGAATGCGGAGCTTGCTGGCCGATAGTTCGCGGATCCGAAGACGAGCCGATGAACTATTCGGTCAAAAAGTGGAAGAGGACGTGCTTTCCGAAAAAGTCCAGGAATACTATTCCTTGCGTTGCGTCCCTCAGATCCTGGGCCCCGTTCTCGATACGCTCGATCGATGCGAGGAAGTGCTTTTGGATGAGCTCGATTCGGTGAACGACAATCCGATCATCGATGATGAAGCCGAGAATGTTTTTCATGGAGGGAATTTCCACGGGGACCAGATCGCTGCTGAAATGGATAAACTGCGCTCCGCGTTGACCAAAACTTCCATGCT
>CAZOSO010000102.1:3556-7338 GCA_964582635.1 uncultured Weeksellaceae bacterium
CTACTGGAGGAAGACGCGGGATTGGCAAAAGGGTCGGAAAATGAATTGAAGCGACTCCGGGAGTGCGTGGAGCCTTTTGTAGAGGATGAAGCCCGCTATGACAGTTTGAAGGAGTTGGCCGAACTTCTCCGTTCCAGGGATCTTGCCGATTAAAAGCCTTTCTTCGTTCTTTTCCCGGACCATGGAACAATTGTTTAATTTATCGATAAATGTTTTAAACAAAAAAGCTTTTTATAGCTTTTTCTAAATGGAAGTCTTATGGGTGATAAGAAAGCGTATGCATTGGTGACCGGAGCCTCGCGCGGGATCGGCCGGGCTGTGAGCGTTAAGTTGGCAGAGCGGGGATATCCGATCCTGATCAATTACAGCTCGAACGAAGAAGCGGCTCAAGAAACCCTTCGGCTCGTTCGGGAAGCGGGTAGTGATGGAGAACTTATGGGCTTTGATGTTAGCGACGAACAGCAAGTTGAACAGGGTTTGAGCGAATGGCGAGAGAAGGATCCGGATGCTGTTATCGAGGTTCTGGTGAACAATGCCGGTATTAAATCCGATAATCTCATGATGTGGATGGACAAGGCTTCATGGGATAAGGTGCTTAAAGTGAGTTTGGACGGCTTTTACAACTTGACCACGCAGCTTTTGAAGGGGATGATGAGCCAGAAGTACGGGCGCATCGTGAACGTGGTCTCTTTATCCGGAATAAGGGGAATGGCGGGACAAGCGAATTATTCGGCCGCTAAGGCCGGTGTCATCGGAGCGACCAAGTCCCTTGCCCAGGAAGTGGGTCGGCGTAAGATCACCGTGAACGCCGTGGCTCCCGGTTTTATCAAAACCGATATGACCGAGGATCTGAACGAGAAGGACCATCGTTCCCTTATACCGGCCGGGAGGTTCGGGGAGCCAGAAGAGGTCGCGAACGTTGTAAGCTTTCTTGCGTCCCCTGAGGCTTCTTATGTGACAGGTGAAGTGATCTCCGTCAATGGAGGGCTTTACACGTGAGGCGCTAATGGTATATCTTCCGATCTTTGATACATTTGCTAGTAAGTGAGTGAAGGCATGAACAGAGTGGTTATTACGGGCCTGGGCGCTTATTCCTGTTTGGGAATAGGGGTCGAAGCGGTAAGGGATTCCTTATATCAAGGTAGATCGGGGATCGTGTTGAGCGAGGAACGGAAAGAGATGGGGTTCCGTTCCGGTCTTACTGGTATAGTGGAAGAACCCGAGCTGAAAAAAGAGCTTAAGCGGAGGCAGCGGGTCGGTATGGGAGAGCCCGCTGAGTATGCCTATAAAGCCACTTCTGAAGCCTTGGAGAATGCGGGAATGGACCAGGATGTCATCGACCGGAACGAAGTGGGCATCCTTTACGGGAACGATAGCACCGCGCAAGCGGTCGTAGAGGGGGCTGATAAGGTGAGGGAAAAGAAAGACACCACGCTCCTCGGTTCGGGGAAGATCTTTCAGTCCATGAATTGCACGGTGACCATGAACCTGGCCACCATCTTTAAGCTGAAAGGGATCAATTTTACGGTCAGCGGGGCCTGTTCCAGCGGTTCGCATTCGGTGGGAATGGCTTATTTGCTCATCCGTAGTGGACTGCAAAAAGGGGTCATCGCTGGGGGGGCTCAAGAGGTCAATCCCATGGCCATGGGCAGTTTCGACGGGATCGGTGCCTTTTCTGTTCGCGAAGATGAACCGCAAAAAGCCTCAAGGCCATTCGATAAAGACCGCGATGGCTTGGTTCCGGGCGGGGGAGCCGCTACCCTCGTCCTTGAAGAATATAGCGCTGCAAAGGAACGTGGAGCGCCCATATTGGGCGAGATCATCGGTTATGGTTTTTCTTCAAACGGGGATCATATTTCCCTTCCCAATGTCGACGGCCCCGTGCGTTCTCTCGAAATGGCCATGAAAGATGCTGGGATCCCTCAAAAGGAAGTCGATTATGTGAACGCTCATGCAACTTCTACCGTAGACGGGGATGGTTGTGAGGCCCGAGCTATCGATCAGGTCTTGGGTCAAGCCAAGCCTCCCGTAAGCTCCACGAAATCGATGACCGGTCACGAATGTTGGATGGCCGGAGCAAGCGAGTTGGTCTATTCCATGCTCATGATGCAACATTCTTTTGTGGCCCCTAATATCAATTTCGAGACAGGAGATGAGGATACAAAGGCGTTGAATATTGCCGATAAGACCCAGGATAAGAAGATCGATACCTTCCTTTCGAATTCCTTCGGTTTTGGAGGGACCAATTCTTCCCTTATCGTTAAAAAGATGGACGAATAGCCATGAATACCGATGATTTTAAAAAGTCCGATGGGTCGATCGATCGCGAGCAGATCATTCAAAAGATCAATGAATTTTTGATCGACGAATTCGAGGTCGAAGAAGATGCGATCGAACCTGATGCCAATATGCAAGAAGCATTGGACTTGGACAGTCTCGATTATGTTGACCTGGTCGTCGTGATCGAGGATAATTTCGGGTTCAAAGTCCAAGGGGAGGACCTCCAATACCTTCGGACCTTCCAGGATTTCTACGATTTCGTTTTTCAGCGCCTTCAGCAAGGCGAGACCGAAGCCCGTAGCGAAGACGGATAAGGCATGGCCCGCTGGAAAGGGCAGGCTCGTGGAGGAGCCTCAGGCCATAGGATCTTTCTCTTCATCCTTAGGAGATCAGGGCTGCGCCCGGCCTATTTTCTCCTTGCTTTTGTGACCTTTTACTTCTGCATCTTTTCCAAAGGGGCTTCCCGTGCCTCTTACTTCTATTTCCGCCGCATTCACGGTTATTCACCCCTTCGCTCGATCATCTCCATTTATCGGAATTATTATGCTTTCGGGCAAACGATGCTCGATAAGTACGCCATGTTAGCAGGTGCAGCGAACGGCAAGTTCTCTTATACGCATGAGAACGGAGATCATCTGGACCGCTTGGTCCAGGAAGGGGAAGGAGCGATCCTCCTGAGCGCTCATATCGGAAATTGGGATATGGCCGGCCATTTGCTCAAGCGTCTGGAGGGGCGGATCAACGTGGTCATGTACGAGAACGAAAAGGAGCAGGTGAAACAAGTGCTCGACCCGATCCTCGGGCAACGGAGCTTCAATATAATCGGGGTCGGAGAAGGGATGGAGCACCTCATCGAGATACGGGAAGCCCTCGCCAGGGGAGAATTCGTGTGTATGCACGCGGATCGTTACAGGGAAGGGGTGAAGACCGTGGATACGGATCTGATGGGGAAGAGGACCCGCCTTCCGCTCGGCCCTTTTATGCTCGCTACAAAATTGGAAGCTCCCGTATGCTTCGTGTTCTCTTGTAAAGACAGCACTTGGCATTATCGCTTCTATACCAGCCCACCTCACAAGTATGAAGCTCAAAGAGGAGTTCCGCAGGAAAAGGTGATCGAGCCCGTCCTTAGGGATTATTTGGAGGAATTGGAGCGCTTCATGAAAGCTTATCCGCTCCAATGGTACAATTTCTTCCCCTTCTGGCTCGAGGAACTCAGTGATCCCTCGAAAGAGGAGGATCAAGGGGAAGAAGAGGAAATGAAGAAAGCTCCCTCCCATTAGAATGAAACGGATCCTCGTCGTCCATTATTCGCAAAGCGGCCAACTTCAGGAGATCGCTGAGTCCGTGGCCGGGCCTTTGATGGAAGCCGAGGACATGGACGTTCATTTCGAAAGGATCACCCCGAAACCTGATTTTGATTTTCCCTGGAAAGCCATCGATTTTTTCGATGCTTTTCCGGAATCCGTTCAGGAGATCCCCTGTGAACTCGCCCCTTTTTCGTT
>CAZOSO010000103.1:0-4016 GCA_964582635.1 uncultured Weeksellaceae bacterium
AGGACTTATGAGCAATGAAGAAGAAGGCGGCGTCGAGGTGAACGTCGAAGAAGGGATCGCTTGGATCACCTTCCATCACCCCAAGAGCAATTCGCTTCCCGGTACCGTTCTCAATGAATTGGCAGGGACCATCGACGAGGAAGGGCAGGATCCCCATGTGAACGTCATCGTGCTACAAAGCAAAGGGGAGAAGGCCTTTTGTGCAGGGGCTTCTTTTGACGAACTGGTCTCCATCAAGAACGAGGATCAGGGAAAGGAGTTCTTTATGGGCTTTGCCAAAGTGATCCTGGCCGCTAAGGATTGTCCGAAAATGATCATCGGCCGGGTTCAAGGAAAAGCTGTCGGAGGGGGCGTCGGTATGGCTGCTGCCACCGATTATTGCCTGGCTACAGAGAACGCGAGCATCAAGCTGAGCGAATTGGCCCTCGGCATCGGTCCCTTTGTGGTCGGCCCTGCGGTCGAGCGAAAGATCGGGCGCGGGAATTTCGCCGCTATGACCGTGGATACCGAATGGAAGGATGCGCAATGGGCCAAGGAGAAAGGGCTTTTTGTGGAGACCTATTCCAGTATCGAAGAATTGGACCAAGCTGTTAAGGAGCTCGCTGAAAAGATGGCCGGCTATCATGATCAAGCCATGAAAGAATTGAAGCAGATCTTTTGGCAAGGGACCGAGGATTGGGATTACCTCCTCGAAGACCGGGCCGAGCAGAGTGGGCGTTTGGTCCTATCGGACTATACCAAGCGAGCGATCGAGGCTTTCAAGGCGAGCAGTAAATAAGGAGCCTTCCCTTTCTTGAAATCACAAATTGTGATTTCAAGAAAGGGTTATTCGCCCTCCCTTTTCGAGGGGGTGTCGTATCCGACCTTTCTTCGGGATTTTTGCTCGCTTCCCAAAAGTTGCTTCAGGGTTTTGAAGATCTTTTGGAGTTGTTGATCGTGTTGTTCCAGCTTTCCGCTCTTTTCCTTCATTTCCTTTTCCAAGCCTTCGAGTTTTCGGAAGACCTCTTTGTCGTTCAGGATCATGCGCCTCATTCGGCTGTAGACCCTTACGATCCGAATGTTCACTTGAACAGCCCTTTCGCTGTTCAGCACACTCGATAACATGAGCACCCCATGTTCGGTAAAGACCCTGGGGTTCTTTCGCTTGCCACCCCAATTCTTGAGCTGAGGATCTCTTTCTTTAAGAGCTCCCCACTCCCCGTTGGTCAGCTTGAACATAAAATCTTCCGGAAAGCGTTCCTGGTTACGGGTCACGGATTGATTAAGGGTACGGGTCTCTACACCGTACAGTTCTGCTAGATCGCTGTCCAACATAACCTTTTCATCCCGTACAGTGATGATCCGACGCTCCAATTCCCGGTCCGATAGCTCCATCAGCAAAAGCTTTTTCGTTCGGGGCTATCGGCCGGAACTTTCAAAAATAAGCCTCACCCGTCCGATCTCCTTGAATCGATGATTGGATCGGGGAAGAGATGTCTTACAGACTTGCTGATCATCCCGCCCAATAAGAGGAGGACCAATAAGCTGCGATGTAAAGGCAGATCAGCAATCCGATGATCCACAGGATGAAAAGGAGCGGCCCGAATGAACGGAGGCGGCGCTGGAACCCGAAGAGGATCTTGCTCCCGTAGAAGAAGAAAGCGAACATCGGGATCCCTATGGCCAAAAAGAAACTGCTCTTGAAAAGGGTTCGGTGGAGGGAATCTTGGATATGTTCGGCCAAAAAGGCGTTGAAGGTGTAGTTCGTTTCGGGGGTGTGGACGAAGGTGAAATGGTCGCCACCCCCGGCGTAACCGACGAATAGGATGATAGTAAAAGAGAGAGCAAAAAGGAGCAACAGACCTCCCCCCAGCTTCTCAGCGCTTTTACCGAGCCAGTAAAGGATGCCCTGAAATAGCTCTTTGAGCCTTTGTCCGACCTGGCGACCGTGTCCTTTGACATCTTCGCTCTTCATCTCTTCCTTGAAGCGGCCGAATCGGTCCTTGAGCTCCTCCCCTTCTTCCTTCATCCGTCGCTTCAGGTTGTCGAGGTTGATGGACTCTCCCCGCATGTGAAGCTTTTCATTCCGGGTCCGCGCTTCGGGGATGATCACCCATAGAATGATGTAAAGCAAGGGGCCGGTGCCGACCAGAAGGGTCGCCAGCACGAAACCGAGCCGAAGCCAGAGGGGATCCCATCCCATGTAGGCGCTGATCCCGGAACAGACCCCTCCCAATAACTTGTCGTCCGGATTCCGGTACACCCGTTTGTCGGGGCCGTTCTTCGGTCCTGCGTAGGCTTGGTCCGCCTCTTCTTCCTCAGCTTCTGCTTCGCCCTTATCGTAAAGATCCTCGGGGCGCCCCATGATCCCGATCACTTCCGCTACGTCCTGATCGGTGATCACTTCCTTGGACTTTCCGGTTCGCTCCTTGAACAGCTCGGCGAGCCTGGCTTCGATATCTTCCATGATCTCTTCGATCCCTTCTTCTTCGGCAAGGTGCTCGCGGATCCTCTTCAAGTAAGCCTCGAGCTCGTGAAAAGCATCTTCTTCGATATAGAATACGATGCCGCTGATATTTGCTGTGACGGTACGTTTCATGAATTTGGCTCTTCTTGGGTGATCGTTTTGACAGCTCGTTCGAGTTCCTTCCAGGTCCCGTCCAATTCCGTTAAAAAGCGCTTTCCTTCCTCGGTGAGGGAATAGTATTTCCGAGGCGGACCGGAATCGGACTCTTCCCATCGGTAACTGAGGAGGCCGGCGTTTTTGAGGCGGGTCAATAGGGGATAAAGGGTCCCTTCCACGATGATCAGCCTTGCCCCCTTGAGCTCCTCCAGAATGTCCGAAGGGTAGGCTTCTTTCTTCGCAAGGACCGAAAGGATGCAGTACTCCAGGATCCCTTTCCGCATCTGGGCTTGTGTGTTCTCCAGCTTCATCGGCTATAAGATTCTGGGTCGAATTTAGCAAATCTTAAGGTACTATGCAAAACAAGGTACTATAAAATTGAAAAACCTGGAGGAATGAGGACTTAAAGGGACTTTCAAGAGCTAGAGGGAGGAAGGGATGAAGGAGGGTCTTGGTCTTTTTCGCTCCGTTCTCGGATCATCCGATAGGTGAAAAGGGCGAGGACCAGGACCGCCACGATGATCGATCCCCAGATCCAGTAGAAACTACCTTTTCGTGCCCCTTTTGGGGTATCGATCGGTACGGGAGCTCCCGCACCGAGAAGGGGCACTTCATCGGGGATGCTGTCCCGATAGCGGGCCAGTTCATAAGAGGGAATAGGCCCGAGCTTCCCTCCGAGAAGGAGTTCGTATGGCTCCCCCTGTTCCAAGTAAGCCACGAGGGACCGTTTTCGTTGATAAAGCACGACCTTCTCGACCTTCAAGGGAGGATCGGGCCCTTTTTCGATCATCAAGAGAAAACGGTCGCTTTTGGTGGGTTCGAGCTCCTCGATGAATTCGAGGCTATCCTTAAGGATGCTACCGCCTATCGGGCGGTAAGGATAAGGCATCCTGCCGGATGAACCCTTTGGTATCCCGATGGTGCTTGTTCGGCGGAAAAAGGGAGGCCCTTCGAGTTGGAGTTCCATCCCTTCTACCGTACGGGGGGTGTCCAGGCGTATGTCCAAATAAGTTTTCTCAGGTTCTTCCTTTTGCTCGATCCGGGGGGTCGAAAGCTTTTGACAAGCAAAGCGCCCCCCTTTTTTTTCTTCATAATGCCCGATCGCAGCGATCGATGGAGCTCCCCCAGAACCCCTCTTCAAACGAAAGCGGTAAAATTCATGGCCCGATCTAAAGGGGGATCCGAAATAGAATTCGGAGCTGATAGTGTCCTTGATCGATGATCGACGGGTTTCTTTTCGAAGCAACTTCCAGTTCTTCTGTTTCTCGCTCCCATGGATCCAAAGGTGGAGGGTGCTGTCCGGCTTTTCGGTATAGAGGACGATGGGGCCGATGCTATCGTTTTCGGGACGTTCGAGGACCAGGGATCTTCGCCCTTGCTCTTTTTTCGATTCCAGGTAGGTGAGCTCTTGGAA
>CAZOSO010000103.1:4116-7262 GCA_964582635.1 uncultured Weeksellaceae bacterium
AGGTGCTTCTTCATGCCTCAGGGTCCTTATCATCCAATACGATCCCTTTGAGCTTTTGATACATAAAGGAAACGATCAAGAGAAGAACCCCCAGGGATATAAAGGCGATGACGCGTCCGACCTCTGGAATGTCCTGGAGATCGAAAAGGAAGAGTTTGAGGAGCGTCAAGGCGAAAAGGGTGAGGGAGATGATACGGAGGTTGCGGATCTTTTTTCGGAGACCTTGCCACATCAACCAAAAGGAGGCGAGTCCCCAAAGGATGGGGTAGCCGATCATAGCGTTCTGATCGCGGAGGGCCTCCAAGCTCATGCTCGAACCGGCCCCGATCCAGAGCACGATCTGATCCAGTTCCGCGCTCGCCATGAAGACCAGGATAAAGGCGGCGAACCAGCGGTAAAAGGGGCGGAATTGGTCCTGGTCCTCCTCGATGCTTTTCAGAAGCCGCCAACCTTCACGGAGGATAAGGACGACTCCTGCGATCAACAGGAAATGGAGCAGGTAAGCCCCGAGTCCGATCGTCCGATCGAGCAAATAAGCTTCCTGCAATCCGATGATCCGGACTTGGTAGTAGAGCAAATAGATAAGAGACAGGGAAACGGCTATAAAGAAGCCCGCGGAGCGGATCTCTCGTCCGGCTCTTTTGTAGGCGAACTCCAAAAGGACGGATAAGGCAATGAAATGGTAGCTGCCCCGGAAGACAGCCTTTAAGTCCGCGTTATGGATCAAAAGATCGGTCTGAGCGTAAAGTTCCAGAAAGGGGACCGCATAGGCGGCGAGCACCGATAAGCTTGTGATCAGCTCGCTATAGGCTTTCAGGCTAATGGAATGGAAGAAAAAAGGCCCGTTTTCCCGCCGGAGAAGACGGTTGCTCAGAACCAGGGAAGCGATGCAGATCGCTCCCGTGATGAAAGCAGGGTTGAGGATCAGGTCTAGTTCCCTGGGTGCACCGGCCAAGACCTTCCCATATATCTGCTCCTGATCCATGACCAGGCTGACCAGCATCAGGCCGTTCACGAGTATGGATCCGAGTCGAAGGAGGGAGATCCCGGACTTTTGGGCGAGCCAAAGCAGGAGAACGGCCTCGGCTGACCAAAAGAGGGTGATCCGTTCCCCTTCCATTTGGATGGGGGCGGCCAGGGTGATGAAAGTAAGGACCAAGCCGACCAACGCATAGAAGAGGTTTCGGTCGACGCTCGGCATGCGGTAATAGCGGTAGGCGAAGACGAAGTTCACAGCGCCCATGCCGACCGTAAAAAGGCCTTGATATTGCTCCAGCCTCATAAAGTGGAGAATGCTGAGGCCAACCGCAAAGTAGAGCGCGTTGCAGCTGATCAGGATGCTAAGATCCTCCGCCTTGAACGGCAGGCTTTTTCGCACCTTATAGGCGAGGGCCATTGAAAAGAAAATGAGGAAAAAGGCGGTCGCAAAAAGGAGGGAACCCGGGTAAGGGAGGGTCAGCGGATCGGTGCTGATCCTTTCAAGGTACCATCCCCCGTAGATCAGGATGGTAGCAAGGTAGGAGAGGATGTTCACCACGGTCCAGTGGCGCATATAAGCCAACGTGAGCATTCCCAGGTTGAGGAGGATCAGGTAAGTGAAGAGCACGATGTAATTCCCTTCACCACTGCTCACCATGAAAGGGGTGGCGAAACCACCTAAAAGGGCGATGACCGCTAACTCCTGACGTTCGTAAAGGAGTGAGAGAAGGACAGCAAAGCCCGTGATCAGCAACATGATGATAAATGCCGCTGTCTGGGAAAAGAGTTGGTATTCCTGGAAGCCGATCGTGATCGTGAAATAAAGGACGGCAAGACCTCCACCCGCCAGCACCGAACTGAAGGCTTTGAAGCGTTCTCTCAGCTTGTGGGCTAGCATGATAAGAGCTGCTCCCGATAGGATCCCGGTAGCCACGCGGCCGATCTCTCCGAGCCATCCCTGGTCGATGGCGTATTTCACGAAAAAGGCGATACCGAGGACCAATACGCCGATCCCGATCTTGTTGATCAGGTTCTCGCCGATGAAGCGTTCCCATTCGGTACGCCCCTCCGGTTCCGGCCTGGATGCCCCTTTATCCTGGGGAAGTGCTTCCTCTTGTGACTCCGCCGCCTGATCGGAAGAAAGGGGAATATCGCTGGCCTTTTGCTGGGAGCTCTTGGGAACTTCTTGCTTGCTCTGCTCCTTTCCGGCCTTTTTACTCTCTTCCCGATAAGCTTGGGGTCGCTCTTTTTCGGTGCTTTGGCTCACCCCTTTGCTCTCCGAGGAAAGAGGCTTTGAAGCTTGCTCTTCATCCTTCTCAGGAGGCTGGGTAGGGCTCGAGGAAAGGGATCCAGTGGGTTCTTGCCCCTTTTCCTTTTCATCGAGCTTCTGCTCCAGTTCTTCCAAGCGCTTCCGATTCTTTTCGAGCTGCTTCTCGATGGCGTCCCCCTGTTTCTGGATCCGGTCCCGTAGGACCAGGAAATAAAGCAATGGCGGCCCCGTAATGAGAATGATCAGAAAAAAGATGGTCCCTTCCTGGTCCATATCGGATCTAATTGCTCGAAAAGGTGCTCGAACTTAAAAAGATACGGAAAGCTTTGGGTGGACGGAAGGAACTGTTCCGCTCAGCATCTTTATCTTGACAAAAAGCCTCGAAAATGAGTTTTCTCAGAAAGCAAAAAGGGCAAGGAGGGCGAAAAGAATGGCTCGAGACTGAACCTGAATTCCAGTATAGAGGATCGGGGAATTCGCGGATCGAGAATTTGAGCGATGCGGTCTTCGGTTTCGGGTTGACGCTTTTGATCGTTTCTTTACAAGTGCCGGAGAGTTTTGACGAATTGAAGGGGATGTTCGACGGTTTTTTCGCTTTCGGGATCGCGGTCATGCTCTTTTTCGGTCTTTGGTACGAACACTACATTTTCTTCATCCGCTATGGGTTGAAGGATCGGACGACGGTGATCCTGAACGGGATCCTTCTTTTCGTGCTCCTCTTTTTCATTTATCCCCTCAAATTCCTGGTCAGCATCTTTGTCGAGGTATTGAAGTACGGGTGGTTCTTATCGATCGGGGCTGATGGCAGAGGGGTCATGGAAAAGATGATGGAAGAGATGATCCGCCCTTCCCAGGTCCCTGAGCTCATGTTCCTTTATGGTTTGGGTGGGGTCGGGGT
>CAZOSO010000104.1:0-7184 GCA_964582635.1 uncultured Weeksellaceae bacterium
TGAAGAGCAGATGCGAACGGCCTACATCGATTATTCGATGTCGGTCATCGTTTCGAGAGCCTTGCCGGACGTAAGGGACGGTTTAAAGCCCGTCCACCGTCGCGTGCTCTATGGTATGTATGAACTGGGGGTCACTTCCACCCGCCCTTACAAGAAGTCCGCAAGGATCGTCGGGGAGGTCCTCGGGAAATATCATCCCCATGGCGACACTTCGGTCTATGACACCATGGTCCGGATGGCTCAGCATTGGTCATTGCGCTATCCGATGGTGGACGGTCAGGGGAACTTCGGTTCGATCGACGGGGATAACCCCGCCGCGATGCGCTATACGGAGGCTCGCCTTCGAAAGATCGCGGAGGAAATGGTGGCGGATATCGATAAAGAGACCGTCGATCACGAACTCAACTTCGATGATACGATATGGGAGCCATTGGTGCTTCCAGCCCGGATCCCCAACCTTCTTGTGAACGGAGCCGCAGGGATCGCTGTCGGGATGGCCACGAATATGCCCCCCCACAACCTTTCCGAGACGGTGGACGCTACGATGGCGTACATCGACGACAGCGATATCAGCATTGAAGGCTTGATGGAGCACATCAAGGCCCCGGATTTCCCGACCGGTGGTATCATCAATGGTAGGGAAGGGGTGAAGCAAGCTTACGAGACCGGTAAAGGTCGCGTTGTCCTCCGTGGAAGAGCTCGCTTCGAAGAATCGAACGGGAAAGAGTCCATCATCGTGGAGGAGATCCCTTACATGGTGAACAAGGCCGAAATGATCCGCAAAACCGCGGAGATGGTCAACGATAAAAAGCTGGAGGGGATCTCGGATATCCGCGATGAGTCGGATAAACAAGGACTCCGGATCGTCTACGACCTGAAGCGGGATGCGATCCCGGACGTCGTGCTGAACAAGCTCTATAAATACACCCAGCTCCAGACCAGTTTCGGGGTCAATAACATCGCCCTGGTCAACGGCAAGCCCGAGCTCCTGGACCTGAAAGGATTGATCCATCAATTCGTGGAACACCGCCATGATGTGGTGATCCGGCGAACCCGCTATGAGCTCCGAAAAGCGGAAGAACGCGCCCACGTGCTCGAAGGCCTCCTGGTGGCCATCGACAACCTCGATGAGGTGATCGAACTGATCCGCGGTTCTCGAACCCCGGACGACGCCAAGAGCGGTTTGATGGAGAAATTCGAGCTCACCGATGTCCAGGCCAAGGCGATCCTGGATATGCGGCTTCAAAAGTTGACCGGCCTGGAACGGGAAAAGGTAAAGGAAGAGCACGAAGAACTCCGTCAATGGATCGATTACTACAAGCGTGTTCTCGATAGCGAGGAAATGCGGATGGAGATCATCAAAGAAGAGCTACAGGAAGTCAAAGAGCAATACGGGGACGATCGGCGCACTGAGATCATGGAGAGCGAGGAGAACATGTCGATGGAGGACATGATCCCCGATGAAAATGTCGTGGTGACCATCAGCCACTTCGGCTACATCAAACGAACACGCCTGGAAGAATACCGGGTCCAGGGAAGAGGAGGGGTCGGCTCCAAAGGATCCACGACGCGGGATTCCGATTTCCTGGAACACCTTTTCGTGGCCAGCAATCACAATTACCTTTTGATCTTCACAGAAAAAGGGAAGTGTTATTGGATGCGCGTCTATGAGATACCGGAAGGAAGCAAAGCTTCGAAGGGAAGAGCCATCCAAAACCTGATCAACATCGATCAGGAGGATACGATCAAAACTTATATCAACGTTCAGGACCTGAAAAACGAGGAGTACATCGATTCCCACTATATCATGATGTGCACGAAAAAGGGTGTCGTGAAGAAAACCCTCCTCGAAGCCTATTCCCGGCCCAGGCAGACCGGCATCAACGCAGTGACCATTAATGAAGGAGATGAGCTTTTGGAAGCCAAGCTCACGGACGGTGATAGCGACGTTATTTTAGGAGCACGTTCCGGGAAAGCGATCCGCTTCGAAGAACGGCATGTTCGAGCAATGGGCCGTAACGCTGCAGGTGTACGTGGGATCGCCCTTTCCGGAAAGGACGACGAGGTCGTAGGCATGGAGTGCATCCCTAAAGACGAACTCGATACCACGATCCTAGTCGTTTCCGAAAAGGGGTACGGGAAACGGAGTCCGCTCAGCGAGTACCGGATCACCAACCGTGGCGGCAAAGGCATCAAGACGATGAACGTGACCGATAAAACAGGGTCCTTGGTCTCCATTAATGCCGTGGACGACACTGACGAGATCATGGTGATCAACCGTTCAGGCATTACGATACGAACAGCGGTCGAAGAGCTTCGTATAATGGGTAGAGCTACTCAAGGTGTCCGCCTGATCGACCTGCGAAAAGACGACCGGATCGCTTCCGTGGCCAAGATCGATGTGGAGAACGAGCGCGAGGAAGAAGTGGAAGATCAAGAAGGAGGAACAGAACAAGGCGATGATCAGGAGGAGGGCGATTCTTGAACGGATCGGCAAGATCTTTGACCAGATACATTTGACTTAAATCACGAAATGATGCGTATTCCCTTTATCAGAACCTTCTTATCGACTGTCCTGCTGGCCCTGACCACATGGGCTTCAGCTCAAAGCTTTGCCCTCGAGACCGCGATCGACGAGCACAGCGATGGGGAGATCAAAAAAGCGGTCAAATGGATCAAGAAGGCTCAAAAGCATGAGGATACCAAGAACAAAGCACGGACTTGGTTCCAGACGGCCAAGATCATGACTTCGGTAGCAACAGCAAAGGACAGCGCTACCAGGAACTTGGTGGATAACCCGAGCAAAAAAGCATTGGAGGCCATCGAAAAATGCAAAGAGCTCGATAAAGCGAACGATTACCAACGAAAATTACCAGCTGTAGAGGCCAAACTCTCAGGGGTCCTTTATCAGAACGCCTTCGATTATTACAAGCAAAAGGAGTTCAAAAAATCCTATGAACTCTTTAAAAAGGTGGGCTCATCCCGGTTTCGACTCCTTATGACCAAGGCCCAAAGGAAAATGCACAAAAACGACGATATCAATAACAGGAGAGAGGCCCTGAAGAGTTTGGACCGACTCGATACCACAGCCTTTCACGCCTTTTATTATGCCGGGCTTTCTGCCGAAGGAATGAAACAAAAAGGTGTAAGCCTGGACACCACGAACTTGGACAGTGCCGCTATGCAAATGTATGGCCCCGTGATCATGTCCGGGATCTACGAAGGAGAAGCGATCCTCCGTATGGCGAACATCCTTCAGAAAATGGGGCAGGAGCGGCAGATGTATCGGGTAGTGAATGAAGGCCTGAAAGAATACCCCCAACACGAGGGGCTCCTTCAAAAGCGAGCGCTCTACTACATTCAAAAAGGCCAGCTCGATTCCGCTGAGGCCAGCCTGAAAAGGGTGATCAAAAAGAACCCTGATAACAAGGGGCTACGGGTCCTCCTCGGGTCCATCTATGACAACTTTTTCAATGAACTGGCCACGGATTCCCTCGGATTGGACACCCTTTCGAGCCAAGATTCGACCGAACTATCCAACGAATATTTCAAAAAGGCCAAAGCGAATTACGATTCCGCCATTACCAAGGATTCTTCCAATTACAATGCGATCCGAGGATTGGCCATGCTCTATTACAACAAGGGCGCCTTTCTTTATAAAGGGGGCAAGAAAAAGCTTCAGGAAAAAGGAAAGAAGTTTTGGAGAAAGGGCATTCCCTTATTGGAAAAGGCATTGGACATGAAAAAGAGCGATACCAAGGTTGCAAAATCCCTCATGACCATACACGGGAGGCTTGGAAATGTCGAAAAGTATAAAGCGGTTAAGAAAAAGGCCGGCCTCAAGTCCAAGAACTGAGAATTTCGCTGTTATGCTTCTCCCGATGCGATCGATCGTCCTGATAGCTGGGCTTTTCCTATTAGCTCCCTTACAAGGAGAAGGGCAATTGATCAAAGCCCGTAACCTTCTGGAGCAGGGGGACCTGCTCGAAGCCAAGTCCTTTGCAAATGAAGCCGTTAAAAAGGAGGAGCATAAGGATAAAGCAAGGGCTTGGTACTACAGAGGGAAGATCCACTATAAACTTTTCCGGTCGAATGATGAAGAACACCGGAAATACGTGGAGGAGAACAACAAAGAAGTCGCCGAAGCGGCCGTTAGTTCTTATTTGAAAGCCTTAGAACTGGATCAAAAAGGCAAGTTCGAAAAAGAGATCAACAAGGAATTACCCGTCCTCAAAAGCGCCCTCTTGAACCAAGGAGTTAAGGCTTTCAACAAAAGGGACTATGAAGGAGCCCTAAGGGCTTTCGATCTTGGAATAAGGGCAGGCGAAAAGCTCAACGATGGAAAGCCTGTGGACACGCTTGCCTATTTCAATGCAGGACTCGCTGCACGCCAGTTAAGAAAGAACGATAAAGCCCTGGACTATTTCAAAACCTCGATAGAACTCGGCAATCAAGAGGCCAAGTCCTACTTTATCGCTTCCCGCATCTATAAAGGAAAAGGAGAAATGGACAAAGCCTTCGAGATGGTCCAAAAGGGGAGGGAGGAGCATCCGGAGTTCCGCAAGTTGGTTCTCGAAGAATTGGATCATTTCATCCGAAGGAAAAAGTACGACACAGCCCGTAAGCGCCTTGAAAAGGCCCTCAAAGGGAATCCCAGGAACGCTCCTTTGCATTTTTCGCTGGGCACGGTCTACGACCGGCTTTATCAAGCTTCTGCACCGGACTCCGCTGAAGGGATCGGAAATAAGGACAGCTCGCTCTTCCAAGAGGCGGCTCACCATTACAAAAAGGCCATCGAGCTCGATTCGGGATTCCATAGCGCATATTATAGCTTAGGCGCCCTTTATTACAATCGGGGAGCGGATGTTCTGAACGCCAGCAATACGCTGAAAGGACAAGCTAAATACGAAGACGAGATCAAAAAGGCCAAAGAAGATCTCCGAAGAGCGCAGCCATTCCTTGAAAGGGCCGTCGAGATCAAACCCGACGACAAGCAAACTTTGATCTCCCTGCGCAATCTCTATAGCCGAATGGGGAAGAAAGAAAAGGTGGAAGAGATCCAGAAGCGTCTCAAGAAGAACTAAGCCTGCCATTCAAAAGGGGAAGTGAAATCCTTTGATCAAGGAGTCCGCTCGAATTTTTCCCGCTATCTAATTTAACATAATATGAATTATGTGACAAACAGGTCAGTGGCTAATTAGCAAGCTGTCACTATGATCCCAAAAAGCACCCGATGGAATAAGCTCCCTTAGGCTCCGCTTTCAAGTTTTTCCTGGGCCTCTTCCCATTCCTTCATCAAGCGCTCCAATTTCTCTTTCGCCTGACGGTGTTCTTCGAACAAAGCGGGATCTTCTTCTTCATGTCCCTGATAGATCCGATTCATCCGTTCCTCGAGTTCAGCAATACGCGCTTCTTGTTTATCGATCTGGCCTTCGAGCTTTTGAGCTTCCTTTTTGGCCTTCTGAAGGGCCTTGTTTTTTTCTTTATGCTGTTTCCCCTTCGGCTTTTCAGTGCTTTTCCCTTTCTGGCCGGCCGAAGATCTTTCGCCGACCCGACCTTCCCACTTCTGCATATCCTCGATCCGCTTGTCCTCGAGAAAACGGTCGATGTCCCCGTGATGCTCTTTGATGCCTTTGTCCCGGAATTCGTAGACTTTTTCGGTCAATCCCGCCATGAGCTCCCGATCGTGGGAGATAATGATCATGCTCCCATCGTAATGCTTCAAGGCTTCCTTCAAAACTTCCTTACTGCTCATGTCCAGATGGTTCGTGGGCTCATCAAGAACGAGCAGGTTCGCGGGTTCCATCATCAGTTTACAGAGGGCAACGCGCGCTCGTTCCCCCCCGGAAAGGACCCGCACTTGCTTGTTGATGTCCTCCCCACTGAAGAGGAAAGCTCCGAGGATATCGCGTAAATAAGGGCGGGTTTCATCCGTTGCTGAAGCCTCGACGGCCTCATAGACCGTAAGATCTTCTTCGAGCGCTCCGGTCCTTTCCTGCGCGTAATAGCCTACTTTGACCTGATGGCCGAGTTTGAGCTTTCCGCTATGATCCTCATGCCCCGTGATGATCTTGGCCAGGGTGCTCTTTCCTTCCCCATTCCTGCCGACAAAGGCTACTTTTTCCCCTTTTTCCAGGACTAGGTCGACCCCTTGGAGCACCTCCTTTTCTCCGTAACGCTTTCCGATCCCCTCTCCTTCCAGCACCACTTTCCCGGAATGGGGTGCCGGAGGAAAACGCAAGTGGAGTTTTGAAGTGTCCATTTCGTCCACCTCCACCTCTTCCATTCGCTCGAGGCGTTTCTGTAAATTTTTAGCGAACGAAGCTTTATTGGGCTTTCCCTTGAACTTATCGATCAATTGTTTGGTCCGGGCGATCTCTTTGTCCTGATCCTTTTTGGCCTTTTCCTGTTCTTCGATCCGGGTCCTCCTGATCTCCATGAACTTGCTAAAGGGAACGCGATGATCGTGGATCCGCCCGTTCACCACTTCTATGGTACGCTCTGTTACGGCATCCAGGAAACGACGGTCGTGCGAGACAAGGATAAGTCCTCCGGGAAATGAGCGCAACCGCTCTTCCAACCATAGAATGGAATGGATATCGAGATGGTTGGTCGGTTCGTCGAGGAGCAAAAGGTCGGGACTCCGGAGCAGCAGTTTGGCCAACTCCACACGCATCCGCCATCCTCCGCTGAATTCCTCGATCGGCCGTTCCAGGTCCGCAGTTTCAAAACCGAGCCCGAAGAGGGTACGCTCCAAGGCTCCTTCCTGATCGTAGCCACCCAGCGTTGAGTAGCGTTCTTCCACATCGTAAGCCTCCTGAGCGATCTCCATGAACGCTTCGCTGGAAGGATCGCTGTGCTCGCTCATTTTTTTCTGGAGCTCCTCCCGTCTTGCTTCGAGCCTTTGGAACTCCTCGAAGGCAGTACGGGCCTCTTCTTTGACCGTACGTCCCTCCTTTTGCTCCATTTCCTGAGCGAGGAGCCCTACTTTCATATCCCTTTCGCGTCCGATCCGGCCTTCGTCCGGTCGGACCTCCCCGAGGATGGCACGGAGCAACGTGCTTTTGCCCGACCCGTTCTTGCCGATCAACCCGATCCGGTCCCCCCGTTCCACCATGAAAGAGACCTGGTCCAACAAAGGGGCTCCGTTCACACGTACGGTCACATGGTCTAAATTGAGCATA
>CAZOSO010000105.1:0-7135 GCA_964582635.1 uncultured Weeksellaceae bacterium
CAGGAGATCGATGAGGATATCGCCCAGCGGATCGAGGATTCTGCGATCGAAGAGCTCGATATGCGTTCCGTCCTCACTTGTGAGATGAAACGGGGCGTATGTTCCAAATGCTACGGAAGAAGTCTGGCTACAGGTCGCAGTTCCCAGAAAGGAGAGGCTGTCGGTGTTGTTGCCGCTCAATCGATCGGTGAGCCGGGTACGCAGCTTACGCTCCGTACCTTCCACGTCGGTGGTACAGCTTCGAAGATCGCGGCCGACTCTGAAGTCCGGGCTAAGTATGACGGTAAAATGGAGATCGAAGAACTCCGGACCGTCGAGAAGAAGAACGATGAAGGGGAAGACGTCGATATTGTGATCGGACGTTCCGCTGAAATGCGGATCATCGATGAGAAAACGGGCAATGTGCTTCAGTCGAACAACATCCCTTACGGTTCCGAACTCTTCATTCGCCCCGGCAAGAAGGTGAAAAAGGGTGATCGGATCTGTTCCTGGGATCCCTATAACGCCGTTATCATCTCCGAGGTCACTGGGAAGCTCGACTTCCAGGATATGGAAGAAGGGACCACTTTCCAGGAAGAGGTCGACGAGCAGACCGGTTTCAAGGAGAAGGTGATCGTGGATTCCAGGAAGAAGCAGATCAACCCCATGATCCGGATCCTCGACAAGAAGAAAAAGCAGAAAGAGGAGCTGCGCTCTTATAACTTGCCGGTGGGAGCTCACGTCATGGTCAATGAAGACGATGATATCGAGGCCGGAGACGTGCTCGTCAAGATCCCTCGGGAAACGGGCAAATCCGGTGACATTACAGGGGGTCTTCCGAGGGTTACGGAGCTTTTCGAAGCCCGAAATCCCTCCAACCCCGCTATCGTTTCGGAGATCGACGGGATCGTGAGCTTTGGAAAGATCAAACGGGGGAACCGTGAGGTCATCGTCGAATCCAAGACGGGCGAACAGAAGAAATACCTCATTTCCCTCTCCAAGCACATTCTGGTTCAGGAGAACGACTTCGTTAAAGCGGGGCAACCGCTTTCCGACGGAGCCATTACACCTGCTGATATCCTCGCTGTCGAAGGTCCGACCGCTGTACAGGAGTATATCGTCAACGAGATCCAGGAAGTGTATCGGATGCAGGGCGTGAAGATCAACGACAAACACTTCGAAGTGGTCGTCCGGCAGATGATGCGTAAGGTGATCATCGAAGATCCGGGAGATACCCGCTTCCTCGAGAAGCAAGGCGTTCTCAAGACCAGCTTCAAGGAAGAGAACGATTGGATCTTTGGTCGGAAGGTGATCGAAGATTCGGGCGATTCCAATGTTCTGAAGGAAGGGCAGATCGTAACGGCTCGGGAGCTCCGGGATGAGAATTCCATGCTCAAACGGAAGGATCTCAATCCCGTCAGCGCTCGAGATGCGGTCCCAGCTACTTCACGCCCCATGTTGCAGGGGATCACGAAAGCTTCGCTTCAGACCAAGTCCTTCATTTCGGCGGCTTCCTTCCAAGAGACGACCAAAGTCCTCAACGAAGCGGCCGTCAATGGAAGCGAGGATCATCTGCTCGGTCTGAAGGAGAACGTAATCGTCGGGCACCGCATTCCGGCAGGCACAGGGCTCCGGGAGTTCGATCACATGTACGTGTCGAGCAAGGATGAATACGAGCGTGCGCAGCGCGAGGCGGAAGAGGAAACCGAAGCTGAGCACGAGGAAGTCGGAAAAGAAGAGCGCTAAAAGGCCTGTTGCTCCGGTTTTAGCGCGGAGCAAGGTGAAAACAGAAGAAGATCAGGGATGAACGCTCCTCCGCTATTTGCGGAGGAGCTTTATCGCCCTTTATGAGCCTTGCTCTTTCCTTGCTTGGGGAGATGGATCCCCCTGCTGGTAAAAGCTCGCATCCGAACCGTCGCAAACGGAGCATAAGCATTCTCAAAAAAATCCAACCTATGGCCCAGGAACAAGATCCCAACGACCCTCAAGATCCGGCTCAAGAAGAGCAACAAGGAGATCAGCTCAATATCGAACTTCCCGAGGAGGTCGCGGAAGGAACCTATTCCAACCTCTGCATTATCACGCACTCCAATTCGGAATTTGTGCTCGACTTCGTTCGAGTGATGCCCAACACCCCCAAATCGAAGGTGAAATCGAGGGTCCTTTTAACCCCTCAACATGCCAAGCGGCTCATGAACGCTTTGGCGGACAACCTGAAGAAATACGAGGAGATCCACGGCCCGATCCAGGATCCTTCCGAAGGTGCTGGAGGAGAAGGGATCCCGATGAATTTCGGGGGTCCCACTGCTAAGGCATGATCCTTTATTCCAAGGGGCGGTCGTTGAAGATCAGATGGCCGAAATTGAAGACCAAGCTCCAGGGCTCTTCCTTGCCTTCGTAATAATTAAGGGCTAAACTGACTGGGCCGATCGGCGAGTGGTAGACCAGTTTCCCGGAACCGATGTAATTCCGTTCCGAAAGGACCGGTCCGAAGGTCGGATTCAAGTCCGGTTTCTTGTGAATGGGCCGGTAGGGTTGGAAAACATAACCCTCCAAGCGAACGTCCAGATTGTCCCCGATCTTGATCACGTTCTGAAGCCCTCCGCCTACGTATTTGTAAGCCCTGAAATCGTGAAGGAAGAAGGTCATGCTTTCCGGGATCGGTTGATAAGCCGGTGCTGAGAGGATGGTCCCCGAATAATTGTCGAAGAAGGGCTGGTCCGAGTAGACCCCTTCCAGGGAGAAACCGAGATGCAGGTTCCCTTTTCGCTTGAAAAAATTCTGGTAAGCGACCTTCACCTGAGGCCATTGATGGAATGCAAAAGTGCTGTCCTTTTCCTTGGCGGTTGAACCCGGGATCGTGCTTTCTTTTCCCTCGACCCAGCGTCCGCTTATCGAGAAGAAGGAGCCCTTCGAAGGGTACTGCTTTCGATTCAGGGTGCTCCGTTCCCAAGAGGCGCCCACCGTCCAATTATCGAACCTTGTCAGGTCCGCGGTGTCGGTCGAAGTGAACTCCTCGGCCTGGTAATATTCGTTCTTAATGGTCGCCAATTTACCATCGAAGACCAAGCGGCCTTTGGTCCCCGTGGGAGTACCCGAACGCAGCCCCACATACCGTTCTTCCTGGACCAGGAACGATGGTCGAACATCTTCGAAAAAGGCGGTGCTGCTTTTGAAATAATCCCAGCGGTTGAAAGTGACCAAAGGCTCTAAGAAAACGGGCGGATCGCTCGGAAGGTCCAAACGCCCCCGGGCTTGGACCGACCCGTAGAACTTCCCAAAGTAGGAATTCAGGTTCAACGAAAAAGATGCCTTGCCCAGGTAGTTGTACTGAAGACCGACATAGCCCATATTGATGGGTCGGGAGGACACATTCCCCCCGAATTCTACGAAAAAGTCCTTTTCTCTTTCGACGTCCAGTTCTAGTTTATAAAGGTCTTTCGCTTCATCATAATGAGCCGTCGGAAAAAGGGTCTTGATCTTATTGTCGCTGTAAACACGAAAATATTTGGGGCGGAAATCCTCCATCCTGAAAGGATGCTCCTCGATATCGAGAAGCTTTTTCACGTAGTTCGAACGGACTTGGTTAAGGCCTTGGACCTGTACCTTGTCGAATTTCAGTTCAGGACAATCGGATCGGAACTCTTCTCGAGCTTTTTGGAGGGAATCGCGGTCGGCCCTCCTTTGGATGAGCTCCTTGATACTGTCCATTCGGGCCTGGGTCGCTTCGGCTCCCCGTCGGATGGATGCGGATATGTTCGAAAAATCGAAGGTGGAAGTCTGGTCGTCAGGTTGGATCACAATATGCTCTTCGGAGATCTTCGAATAATCCGTCCGATCCATGAGCATGTTCTTCACTTGGGTGATGATATTCCCCTCCTGAGGGGGAGGTACGTTCTCCGAAACATTGTTGCCGATGATAATGTCGGGATCGAACGAGTTCTCCATGACCTGGGTCGGGAAATTGTCGTAGAGCCCCCCGTCGAAGAGCAATCTTCCATCCACCTTTATCGGACGTAAATAAAATGGGTAGGACATAGAGGCCCTGACGGCCTCATTGAGATGCCCCTCTTTAAAGACCACCTTCTCTTTAGCACGGACATCGGAGGCCACACAGCGGAAAGGCACCAAAAGGCTGTCGAAATCGTAATCGGCTTTAGCTCCTGGACCCGCAAAATCCTCCATGAGGGAAAGGTCCATCATCAACGGGTTGATCAGGTTGGTGGGGATGCTGCTCTGGATCAGTGAATCCTTGAAGAACTTAAGGGTCACAAGGGATGCGTTCTTTTCGGATTTCTTGAAGAAATAACTGAAATCCTCGGGGACCTTTCCCTTGGCCATCTGCTGAAACCGGTAGGAGCTAACGATCGAATCGATCTCGTGGGGGGAATACCCCGAAGCATACATTGCTCCGATGTAAGCCCCCATCGAGGTCCCGCTAATGTAATCGATGGGAATATTATTCGCTTCCAGGGTTTTGAGAAAACCCACATGAGAAAGAGCAGCTGCCCCTCCTCCGCTAAGGACCACACCGACCTCTTTTCTTTTTTGTCCCCAACCCCATAGAGGAAGGAGCATTAGCAGAATGAGGAGAGTCCTTATATAACGCATGACCTAAGTCGGGTATTCCCGTATCGACAAAAGTAAAGATCGATCCTTCTCCAGTGGTTTAATGAGGCTTTTTAGTTTTGAAGAGGGAGGATCGTGAAAGGCAACGGGAAATAAACCCTTTTCGTCTATAAAAAGTGCTTTCCCCTGGGGACCCGAACTGTTCGGCTATGGAACGATCTTTCTTCAAGTGCATCCCGCTCTTCTTCCTCTCCTTTTTGCTTACCGCTGAGCTTGAGGCGAAGGTCTGGGAGGTGAGCAATCTCCAGAACAGCGGGGCCGGCTCATTCAGAGAGCAGGTGGAGAACAATGCTGCTGCCGGGGATACGGTGTGGGTGAATGTGTCCGGGACCGTCCACCTGAACGACGCGGTCCTGATCGACAAGCCGATCACCATCCTTGGACCTACTCCCAAGCATTTTACGCTCGACGGCCAGAATGCTTATCGGATCCTCGAGGTCGATCATTCCTATGGAAAGACCGTGATAAGGAATATCAGGATGGCTAACGGATATTCAGCGAATCCAGGAGGTGCCGTAAGGATCTTCGATGGCAGTACCCGGATGCAATTTTGCCGGATCGACAGTTCGCGGGCGGATGCGAACGGAGGGGGCATCGCCCACTCGGATTCTTTGAGATTGATCCGTTCTTCTATCATGGAATGCGAGACCGTGAGCGGAGGTCGTGGAGCTGCGGTCCATTCCAGTTCCTGGCTATCCGTCCGCAATAGTACTTTGGCCCTGAATGTGGCTGAGGGCGACGGAGGCGCCGTTTTTTCGGACAGTTCGGACACGCACATTCAACATTCCACGCTCGTCTATAACTCCTCGAGCAGTGGGCAAGGGGGAGCTTTGGCTTCCACAGCTACGGGCAGTAACAGCGTCTCGCTCGGTTCGAGCATTTTGGAGTACAATTCGGCCGCAAGCGGGGCGCCGGAAGTGGCATCCGATGATTCCGTGCTTTCGGACGGCTACCTTTTGATCCCGGACACGAGCGATGCGAAGATCAAGGATCATTTCGCGAACTATTTCGGCAGCACTTATACCTCGAACCTGGATAACAGCAGTGGCTACGAAGTGAACGGGCACGGATACAAGTACTACCCTCTGACCGATAGCAGTTACGATGCGATCGAGACCGGAGGTGTCGGAGGAGCTGGTCCTTGGGATCAGAGATTGGCTCCTCGCGAATTGGACAGCGATACCAACGGGACGATCCGGATGGATCTCGGAGCGGTCGAGTACACGCCTTTTGTCGTCGACGATCCGGATGGAAGTCTTGGCGGATTGACCTTGGAGAATGCTATTCTTAGCATCAATGGGGTCTTGAACCCGGCCCCTCCTTACTATATCGAGTTCGAGCTACCGAGCGGCAACACGCAGATCCTTCAGGGAGCGACCTATCAGGTGGATCGGCGAACGGTGGTCGACGGCTGGTCCCAACCCGGAAGCGATGTGCCGGGACCCAACGATCCGAATAATAGTTCGGATCAGGTGACAGCAGGAGAACCCTTGGTGGAGGTCGATGGACAGGGGGGGACTTTCGATGGGTTTGCCGTTTTTGCCAACCGCTCCGTCATCCGTGGCTTGTCCATTCACAATAGGACTTCCGGAGCTATCGGTATTTTTTCCGAAGCCGATTCCGTGGTCTATTCCGGTCTTCATATCGGTTTGGATCCAGATACCGGAGGAAGTGCGAATGCTACAGGTATCCATCTTTCTGGCGGGAATAAGGTCCGCATTGGTGGGATACGCCATTTTCAGCGGAACGTTTTTGCCAACGCGGAGACCATTCACCTTAATATCAAAGAGCCCGTTGGGGCTACAAAGATCTTAGGCAACTTTATCGGATTAGGGCCGGCAGGAGCTGCAACTCTGGGAAAGGGGGATGATGGGCTCTATGTTGAGAACGATCAGAACCTTATAGGAAAGGGGATCTTTGCAGGAGGGAACGTGATCAGTGGGCATCAGAATTATGGGGTAACCTTCAAGGGGGTCAATACCGAAGCCGAGGATCACCGCTTCCAATACAATCGGGTGGGCACGGACTACGACGGTTTGAACGCCCTGCCCAATAGCGATGGCATTTATTTTGGCTTCTCCGGTGAGGTCCTTGTGGCTCGTAACCTGATATCTGGGAACAACCAGAACGGGGTCCGTTTCGCTGCCGGTTCCGATTCCTGCCTAGTGATCGGAAATGTGATCGGGGTGAATGCCGATACCGGTTCAGCTCTTCCCAACCAATTGAACGGGATCGAGTTCGGAATTGATGCCCTCGATCATAAGATCGGTGGGCAACTCCATACGGATTCCAGCAATATTATAAGCGGGAACTCCGAAGACGGGATCCTTTTATCCGGTTCGAACAACAAAGTGCAGGGAAACTACATCGGTACCGGCCCGAACGGGATGACAGCTATTCCCAATGGGGGACAAGGGATCCAAGCGGAAGGCACCTCTTTCTGTGTTGTTGGGGGGGTCTTGGGCCAACAGGGGAATATCATTTCGGGCAATTCGCTCGATGGGATCCGTAAACATATGTCCGGGGG
>CAZOSO010000106.1:0-7013 GCA_964582635.1 uncultured Weeksellaceae bacterium
AAGTGTTCGGTCCGGAGCTCATAACAATCCGTGCCGATGATCACCACCCGATCATATCCGTCTTCAAAAGCATTTTGGAAAGCATTCGCCATGCGTTCTCCGAGGCCTCCTTCCGATTGAAGCTTCTTGTTCACGAAAGAGCGGTTCAAAGGATCCTTCGAGGTCACGGAGTCGGTATAATGGACCGTACGGTCCATATCCAGGGGTTGGATCACCCGAGCGGTATGCTCCATCAATTCCAGGTAGACCTTCAGGGCGGCCTCCTCCCCTATCGTCTTGGCCAAGCGTGATTTGACCTTTCCTTTTTCGGGGTTTCTGGCGAAGATCATCAACAATTCCCGCCCTTCAGAACGCTGGACCGGAACCCCTGCCATAAGCTCAAGCTATAGATCCCTGACAACTAGAACCGGCCCCGGCGGTACATCCATAGCAGTGAGGGCCGGTCCGGATCAGGCGTTCGCTCAGATCCTTCTCCGCATATTCCGATATATGCTGCGGGGCGGAATCATGGACCGGGATATCGAGCATCTGATTGAAGTCGCAATCGAAAAGATAGCCGCGATGATCCACCGATAGGGTGTCCCGGCACATCACCCCTTCTGCGGCAGCTGGATTGTAGGCGTTCACCAATGTATCCATGTATTCCTGAAAACGACCCGCGGCTACTAAATATTCGAGAAAGCGGCTGATCGGAAGATTGGTGATCGTATAGAGCTTGTTGAAGACAATACCGTGTTCATTCGCCAAATGCTCTTTATAATCAGCCTCGAGCTTTTCCTGATCCGGAGGAAGGGCCGGACCTCCAGGGTTGAAAACGAGATCGAGCTCCAGACCACTCCCCGTTTTCCCGTATCCGAGCTCGTTGAGCCTCTGAAGGGCTTCGATGGAACGATCGAAAACCCCCTTTCCCCTTTGTTTATCGGTGTTCTCAGCCGTATAACAAGGAAGGGAGGCCACCACGGTGGCTCCGTGATCACGCATGAATTCGGGATATGCTCGGAATTTGGGATTGGCCACGAGGATGGTCAGGTTGCTCCTGACGATGGTCTCCATTCCCCTTTTACTGGCCGCTTCCACCAACTCCACGAAGCCGGGGTTCATTTCAGGAGCCCCTCCTGTTAGGTCGACCGTCTTCACATTGGAGCGATCGAGGGCTTCGACACACTGTTGAACGGTCTCCGGCTCCATGACCTCTTTCCGATCGGGGCCTGCGTCCACATGGCAATGCTCGCAGGTGAGGTCGCATTTGTACCCCAGATTGAGCTGAAGGATATCTACGCTCTTAGCCCGGAAAGGGTAGAGCCCGGAAGCTTGCAATCGCTCTTCAAAAGCAGTGAATTCCTTGCTCTTTTCCTGGAGAAAGCGTTTTTGTTCCTCGGGATCGGCCAGTTGGTTCCCTCGCCGGTGAAGGGTCTTGGTCTTTGGCATTATCGCTCCTTTTGATTCAGCCCCCAATCGTATTCCATGAACGCCATGCTCGCATCTTTACTGATGCTCACTCCTTCAGCATATCGGTTCAAGTGATCGATCAAGGTTCCGTTCTGGGTGAAATCTTTCTCATACCAGTCGTAGAGTTTTGAAACCCTGACACGATCCTCCTTCAAACGATTCTTGGAGGGGTCGTTGATGAAGCGCTTGGCCTGGTCTCGAAGTTGTTGATCGAGCTTATCGGCTCGATAAGCTTCTTTCCGAAGGGGAGGACAGCTTACGGAGGCACAATTGACCGCATAATGGACGAGGGGTTCATCGAACTCCTCGAGAAGGATCCCCTTCTCGATCCCGTTCAAAGAATATTTCTTCCCGCTTATGCTGATGAATTTCCGGTCGAAGGCGTTGTCGATATCCCGAATGCTTTGCACCGGATAGTGCTCCAGGATCAGATCGATGGTAAAAGCATTGTAGGCATTGATCCAATAAGCCATTCGCTTATCCGCAGATGCGCTGGAACCGGGTGGACCTTCTTCCTGCATCTTCTTCAAAGAGCGGTCCAAAAGCTTTTCATTCTCTTTCAATCCTTTGTAGTCCACGAAGCCATCCGCGGTCACATAGCGCTGGAGCAAGCTCGCCCATGGTTCATCTTTCTGATCCGGAGCACTCTCGGCCCGAAGGCCGAACAAAAAGAAGAGCAAAAAGGTGAGACCAAAACAGCGAGTCAGGTACGGAAGAGCCATAGGACACCGAATTTAAGAGATCCGTCCTTGGCCGAACAAAAACCGGGCCGCTCCCCTTTCGGAGAACGACCCGGCAGATCTAGCTCTAAAAAAAGGATCAGCGTTCGATCTTAATGATCATTCGTTCATCCTTCTTCCCATCAGGAAAGGTCAATTGCAGCAAGTATATCCCCTCTCGTTCTTGGGACAGATCCATAAGAAAGTCCTCATCCGGTCGCATCCGAACTTTTTGGTTCAAAAGCTCCTTCGAATAATAATTCGTAAGGTCGACCTCGAGTTCGAACTCTTCCGCCCTAGAGGAGCGCAAACGCACCCCATTTTCTCCTTTGAGGACTTGAACAGGATCATGGTCGTACCTGGGAACATTCGAGCGGTCAACGATAATGATCTGCTGTAACGACTTTTGGGGCTTTTCAGAGCCCTTCTTTGGTGGAGTGTTTGCTGTCGTCATCATCGCTGGTATCTTCTGGCGTAGCACTGAATCCACCTTTAGCTTGTTCAGCTCGGACTTCGGTGCGATCCTTTACATTGTTGTTCTGATCTTGGTCGCTTCCACCGTCGATGATACCGAGGCTAGCGAGGAAAATAATGATCGGCTTGAGCATGGCTTCCTTTCTTTGCTCCCTTGTGAGGAAATCCTTCCGGAAGGCTCTGCACAAGGGACCCAGAACCTTCAAAGCCGAAGGTCCTCGAGGTCCCGCGCCATGCTATGGACGATCGGGCTCTAAAAACTACAGCGAACTATTGCATTACTACCCCTGTTTTTATTTTAAAAATCCTATATTTAGGGGATTTTACACATAAAAAAGACTACAGCCACAACCTTTATGAAAAGCACCCATTACGATCGGTTGGCCGAGCTTGTGGAGCGGCTAAGTAGAAAGGAGCTCAAGGCGGGACGAGAACATCTAAGACGCTTTCAGTATCAAAAACGGAAAACGGGGTCTTTGAGCGAGCTGCTGGAAAAGGTGAAAAAGGACGGGAAAAGTTCAGTGGATGCTTTTTACGAAAAGCATTATGCCCATCGGGTCTCTCGGAAAGCTTTTTTCCAAAACTGTCGTCGAGCGCAAAAAAAGCTTGTTGAGGGGCTATTGATGGAACCGGTCACTGATGACCCTGACTCCTTTTCTCTTTCGAGCCGGGTCAAATTGAGGGTGAACAAAGAACTTCTCAGCTGTCGCATCCTGATCAGTCGAGGCTGTGTAATGAACGCTTTTGAGTTGCTCAAGCGATCCATCCGGGATGCTGAACGGATGGAATTGTACGATGAGCTTATCGAAGCTTTGACCATCGAGCGGAACATTTCGGGGACACGGTATGGGGCTGAGACCTTTCATGCTTACGACGATCGGATCGCTTTCTACGAGGAATGCCGCAAAGCCCTTTCCCGTGCCCTCGATCATTACCATCGAGCTTTCATCGAATTCGAGGATTTTGAAGGCCATAACAACAAAAGGATCGGTTTTTTGACCGAAGTGCTCTCCCAGCTCGAGGCGGACTACAGAAAGACCAAAAGTGTCCGCATAGAGGAACTCCGTTTGGAATTGAGCATCCTTTACACCAATGCCATCGAAGAATACGAAGAGAGTTGCCTGACCGGGGAGCGCTTGCTCGAACTCACCAAAAATTCCGAAGCGCTTTACACCGAACGAAAAGAAGCCGACATACGCCAGGATCTTGCCGACAATCTCCTTTTCACAGGAAACCTCGACCCCATCGAGGAATTATTGGAGCAACCTCTCAAGGTCTATCCTCAAGGGGATTTCGATCACCTACAGACCCTGGAGGTCCTCTTCCTCAAACATTACTACAAAGGAGAGACCGAAAAAGCCCACGAGTTATTGGATACCAGGGCTGTCCCTCATACTTCTCCGGACAATACGCCTTTTTTGGCCAATAAATGGGAGTACTACCGGGCAGTCCTTTATTTGATCGAAGGGACTCCGAAACGAGCCCTTCGTTGTTTGGAAAGGACCGAGCTTTTGGGTGGAGATAAGGAAAGTTGGGACCTGTGGATCCGTTTTTTGGGGATCATGTCCTGTCTGGAAGCAGGAGACCCGGACGGTGCGGAACACCGTTCTGAAAGTGCTCGAAAGGACATGGAGCGGATCATAAAAAGAGGGGAAGAACCCTCGATGCGCGATCGGATCATCCTTCGTCTTTTAAGGACGCTCGAGCTTCTCGACCACGATCTCGAGCTGCTCCTTCAGGAACGCCAGGAGGACTTCGAGCTTCTTCAGAGCAGTGAGCAGGGATATCGATGGGAACCCAGAACCCCTGAACTGATCGTCTTCCAGGATTGGATAAAAGAACGAGCTAGGGGAAGGCCTTACCATTTCCGTTTTCCGGACCCGATACGGAGCAGGGCGAAAGCGACCGAAAAACGATCCTCCTAGGACCGTCTTCAATGAAGGATGTTCTCCCAGGGCTCGAACAATCTTCGAAGCTGCTCCAATTCCCCTTGCAGGGAGGGGTCAGCCTTGGCCCTGACCTCCAAAGCCTGAACTACGTTCAACGCGACGACATAAGCTTGGGATCCCGAAGCAACGATGGAATCATCGAGCCTTTCGGTCACCGTGTTGCTTTTCTCGAACAGCTCCTTTACCTCTCTTCGGAAAGCCATTCCCTCCAGCAAGCGATCCACCTCCGAATGCGGAGGTAAGCATTCAGGATACTGCTTACCGAGCAAGAGTGCCTCTTGGGTAAAACGCTCCCGGTCCTCATCCAATTTAGGAAGCGCACAACGTTCATCCAGGCTTAATTCCAACAGGAAATCCGTTCGGGATTCCAATTCATTAAGGAGCTTTTTGATCTCACCGATCCTTTCATCCGATGGTTCTGGCAAACAATAGTTTTTCATGACGAGCTTTTGCTTTCAAAGCTAAATCGCACCAGTAGAATCACATCGGATAAAAAAGAAAACGGAACAAAAGAAATTTTGAACCGCTCAAGAAGGGGATCCGCGCATATTGCGCAATTCTTCTTCTAAGCTTTTCAAGCGCTCCTCGACCTCTTTTTTCCAACCAGCATAAGACCGCCCTTCGTCCTGGGCCTTCTCTTCCTCTCCGAAAAGAATGGATATAGGAACCTGAAGAACCTCCGATATACGCTCCAAGGTCTTGACCTTCAAGGATTTCTTTTTCAAAGCACGTGACAAACCGGTCTCGGTCATGCCCACTTTTTCGGCAAGCTCCCTCAAAGTAAGCCCTCGCTGCCTACAGTACTTTTTTACGGTCCCCTCGATCAAAATTTAATTGAAAATCGTATTTTTGTATTGGTAATCGGCCAATGACCGTAGTTTTTGACTGTCGATAATGTCTCGAACTTCTCAAATTTAATCATCCCCATGGCAATGACCGCACGCGTAGACGAATACTACATCCAGACCCTTTGGCGTCAGCTTTCAACTTCGGAAAAGCATGAACTCCTGCGAAAATTGGGTCGGTCGGAAAAGACCCTTTACCGCTGGTTCAAAGAGCCCGGCTACATTCCTTACATCCACCTATGTGAGATCGAAGAGTTCTACAACAGTGCATTCCAGCCCCAAACCCCATTTACGGTCAATATCCTGATCACCCCGACCAAAGACCTCCTGGCCACGAAAGAAAAGGAGAAAGGATAAGGCTCGCCTATCAAGCAATCGCCCGCCTTCTGCTTCCTTTTCTTACATTTGCCCTCAGAACGGGATGTAGCGCAGTCCGGTTAGCGCGCCACGTTCGGGACGTGGAAGTCGCTGGTTCGAATCCAGCCATCCCGACCACGACCATCCCCAGAAGCTGAACCCCTTCTACCCCATAATATGGCCGACGAACGCCCCTATTGCTACGAACATCCACGACCCGCCCTTACCACGGATGCCGTTATCTTCGGCTTCGACCGGGATGAGGAGCGACTCTATGTCCTCATGGTGCGCCGAAAAGCCCCTCCTTTTGAAGGGCATTATGCCTTCCCAGGCGGATTCGTCGCACCGGATGAAACGGTCGAGGAGGCCTGTTACCGGGAGTTAAGAGAAGAAACCGGGGTCGAAGCCGGGCAACTCAAGGAGATCGGTGTTTTCTCGGATCCCGAGCGCGATCCCCGCGGCCGGGTGGTATCCGTCGCTTTTTTCGGGCTGGTGGAAAAAGCGGACCATAGCCCTCAGGGAGGGGATGATGCTGCATCCGCCGAATGGATACTTCCGGAGAGCCTCGAAGAAGACCTCGCCTTCGATCACAGTTTAATGCTCCAAAGAGGCATGGAAGAACTCAATATCCTGGTCGGGAACCCGAGTTCCTCGGATCAGGAAGACCCATCCTCAGCGCGGTAATAAAGAAGGGGTACGAAAAAGGCCAGCATCAAAATGCCCGCTTGGCGCTCCAGGATCGATTCGAACAGAGCTGCGACCAAAAGGATGAAGGAAAGGTAAAGCAAAGGGCCTTCCTTTTTCATGCCCACGATCATCCCCTTTCCGAAAATACCCAAAAGCAAGAGGATCCCCAGGATGCCGACCGCTATGCCGGTTTGCAGGAATTGGCAATGTGCATCCATTTGCCTTTCATAAAGGCTCTGATACCCTCTTTCTTGGTAAGCAGTATGTAAAGCTCGATCATCATCTCCTGTGCCTACCCCGCTGATCCAATTGGAAGCATAAAGGTCCAGGGCTACGGACCAGATCATCAATCGCGTTCGTACACCACCCACTTTCTCCCCTTCTTCTGGCGGTTCTAAGCTTTTCTCGCTTACCTCCAGTAAATTTTGGACCCTCGCCTTGGTCCGTGGGAAGAGGTAAAGGAAAACTCCCACTAAACACAGCCCCCCTACAAAAAGTACGAGCTTTTTGCCCCAGGAGAAGGAGAGCTCTCT
>CAZOSO010000107.1:0-6929 GCA_964582635.1 uncultured Weeksellaceae bacterium
AACCAGCGTTTTCGCTTTGAACAGTACCTTCCATATATCGAGGAAACAGGGTTTGATTGCGAACTCTCCTATTTGATCGACGCTCACACGGATCGAAAGTTGTACGGCAAGGGGCATTACCTGAGCAAACTCCGTTTTATACTCGATAGTTACCGGCAGCGAAAAAAGGACCTGGAGCGCGTGGAGGATTACGATCTGGTTTTTGTCGCCCGGGAAGCCCTGATGATCCGGAGTACTTTTTTCGAAAGGGGGTTGGCCAAAAGCGGTACGAAATGGGTCTATGACATCGATGATGCGATCTGGCTTTCCAATGTGTCTCCACAGAATGCCCGTTTTTCTTGGATCAAAGGGGAAGGGAAGGCTCAACGGATCTTTCCACTGGCTGACTCGATCTTCGCGGGCAATAGCTTCTTGGCGGAGGAAGCGAAAAAGTACAATTCCAACGTTCAGGTCGTGCCGACCACGATCGATACCGATCATCACCGTCCAATGCCCGTCGAACGCGATGAACGGATCTGCATCGGATGGACCGGCAGTGTGACCACGATCCCCCATTTTGAACTCGCGGTCCCAGCTCTTAAAAAGATCCAGGATCGCTATGGGGATCGGGTCCGCTTTAAATTGATCGGAGACCCTTCTTACCGGAATGAAGAACTCGGGGTTCAAGGAGAGGCTTGGCGAAAAGATCGGGAGATCGAGGACCTTTGTGAGCTGGATATCGGCATCATGCCCCTTCCCGATACCGAATGGGCCAAAGGCAAATGTGGGTTGAAGGCTTTGCAATACATGGCCCTTCAGATCCCCCCGGTGGTGTCACCGGTGGGTGTCAACAATGAGATCGTTGAAGACGGAGTGAATGGAGCACTGGCCGGTAACGAAGAGGAATGGGTGGATAAATTGTCCCGCTTGATTGAGGAAAAAGAACTTCGAAAACAAATGGGAGAAGAGGCCCGTAAGACCGTCGAGTCCGAGTATTCGGTGGAGGCCAACAAAGAGCTTTATATAAGAACTTTTCAGGAACTGACCGCTTGACCCCTTCGAACCACGGAAGGGTGGGAGAGGATCATGAGGGTGCTAGCGAACAGGGGTAATAGAGGGATCCGAAACCGCACTAAAGCTCCGTAATTCGGTGTGGTCACTCCGATCATGAAGGCGAAGAGGATGGAGAAGAGCATGCAATAGATCAACAAAGGATTGGACGTGATGAAGCTGAAGAGATCCGATGGTTTGTTCCGAAAGAAAGGTAGAACGGTAAGGAGCAGTAAAAAGGTGGTCTCCAGGGCTGAAGCAAGCATAACCGCATTAGCAGCTTCAGTTAAAAAAGGGCGGTATAGCCCGGAAACGGTGGCTATAGGGAATTTTGATAGAACACCGGTGGGTGTGGGCTCGTAATCCCCGATGTCGAAGGTCCGACCATGGTAATATTCCTGTTGAAGGTCCTCATGGATAACTGAAGCCATTTTGAAGGCCCTTTGCAGACTGTATCTTCCAAGGACATCCCCGAATGTGGTCAGGATCGAATAACTACCGACCAAGACGCCTAAGTAGATGATCGGAACCACCAAATAGCGCAGCAAACTATTGCGGATCTTTTGCAGACGCTTGTAAGAAAACCATACGAGCGTTCCAGGGACCAGAATGATGAAGATGTAAGGCTTGATGTTCAGAATGAAATAGGCGCTGAGCAAAAAGATGATCAAATTGAGGACGCGCCCTGATCGATGATTGATCAGGCGGTCTGTACTCGATATGAAATAGCAGACAGCCGCAAGGGTGAAGGAATCCTTGAGGATGCTCGACCCCCAGAACGCTACGCTTGGAAGAAAAAGGACGGTTATGGCCAAGTTCCTTTTCAATTGGGGAAAATAGTGGACGAACATTTTGTAGATACGCCACAAACCCAAGAAGGTAAAAACGGAAACCAGGATGGTGGTCAGGATGTAACTGTTCAGTCCCAGTAACAGGAAAGGAAGGGTCAATTTGGAGACCATGAGGTTGTTCCCGTTGAGGAAAATGTACCCCAGGGGAACTCCTGTATCAGCGGTGAACTTGCTTTTCATTTCCTGGGTAGCTCCCCCGAAGTAGACTTCTAGAAAAGTTCCGGGATCCTCGCTAAGAAGGTTCGAAAAAGCGAGGGTGGTCTCGTAATAACTAAAAGTATCCCCACCTCCGTAGTAATGGATGTAGATCAACGCGAAACCAAGGCCTCCGCCGATCTTGGCGAGCAACCCGAGATTGAAATATTTGTATTCGGGGTGTTGGGGGAGATTCCGTCTTTGGATGACCCCGGCGATGATGAAAATAAAGAGCACGTAAAAGAAAAGGGCAACCCACTCCCAGACCCTAATAGGGATATCCCCGAATATGTTGGTGGGGATCATGGGTTATCAACTGTTGTGGTAAGGGTCTCCGTGCATAATGCTCAACCCTCTGTAAAGTTGTTCCAACAGCACGATCCTGGCCAACTGGTGGGAAAAGGTCATTTTCGACAGAGCAAGGAGGAGATGGGCTTCTTTTTTGAGCTCCTCGGGAAAACCATAAGCGCCTCCTATAACAAAAGTCAGTTCTTTTCCTCCACGTTCCATAAAGGTAGTGAGGGTTTGAGCAAAGCTCTCTGAGTCCATGCTCTTTCCGTTCTCGTCGAGCAAGACCAAGCTCCCTTTTTTTGAAAGCTTTTGGCGTATCCCTTTCGCCTCTTCCCGCTTGATCTCTTCGCTTGAGCGCTTTCCCTTTGCAGGGGGGACTGTTATGAGTTCAAGTTCGGCGTACTTTCGGATCCGCTTCTCGTAATGTGCGAGGGCTTCTTCGATGAAGCGTTCCTTCGTTTTCCCCACCTGAACGATCCTCATTCATAAAACTTCGGAAAGCGTTGGGGATCCACTTCATGCATCATGCCATAGACGGTATCGAAAATGTCCTCCCGGTTGGGCTTGGAGAAATAATCTCCATCCGTGGCGTAAGCTGGTCGATGGTCATGAGAGGTCAGGGTGACGGGTTCCGAGTCCAAGTAGAAATAGCCCCCTTGTTGGGCAAGGACCTGGTCCATCATGTAAGCGGTGGTCCCGCCGGGCACATCCTCATCGATAAAGGCCACCCGGTTGGTCTTTTGAAGGCTTTCGACGATGCGTTGATCCCGATCGAAGGGAAGCAGGGTCCGGACATCGATCAGTTCCACCGATATGCCCACTTCCTGTAGTTCTTCGGCAGCTTCTTGACAAATATTGAAGGTGGACCCATAGGAAACGATCGTCAGGTCTTCCCCTTCCCGAACGATCTCCGGAACGCCCAAGGGAGTTTTGAATTCCCCGAGGTTCTTGGGAAGGGTCTCTTTATCCCGGTAAGCATTGAGCGGCTCCACGATCAGGGCGGGATCATCGCCAGCTAGAAGGGTGTTGTAGAATCCAGCTGCATGGGTCATGTTCCGGGGCACGCAAACGTGCATTCCTCGCATGGCATGGATGAAAGACCCCATCAAGGAACCCGAGTGCCAGATCCCTTCAAGGCGGTGACCTCGGGTCCTTACGATCAGAGGAGCTTTCTGTCGGCCCTTGGTGCGATAGCGAAGAGTGGCCAGATCGTCCGTGATGGGTTGTAGGGCGTAGAAAAGATAATCGAGGTATTGGATCTCCGCGATCGGTCGCAATCCGCGCATGGCCAATCCGATCCCCTGTCCGACGATCGTGGCTTCTCGGATCCCCGTATCGGAGACCCTCGTTTCCCCGAACTCTTGCTGCATCCCTTCCAATCCCTGGTTGACATCACCAAGGTATCCGGAGTCCTCTCCGAACACCATGGTCCGAGGGTCTTTTCGGAACATAGCCTTGAAGTTGTCCCTGAGCACGATCCTCCCGTCCACTTCTTCACTGTCAGCATCGTATTCTGGGTCGATCGCTTCTACCTTGAGGGGGCTTTGATCGCCCTCTGAATATAGATGGGAGTTAAAGCGATCGTGGTTCTTTTCCTTGGCCTCTTCATACCAGTTCTGAAGCTTGGCTTTGGCCTCATTGTCATCGTGGCGGGCATAACGAAGCCCTTTTCGACCGGCCCGAAGGATGTCGGTCCGGATCGCATCCTCTTTCCCTTCGAGGTCTTCTTTGACGGAAGCGATCGCTTCTCCATTGTTGCTTTGATCAGCTGCTGCTTCGAGAAGCTCGATCAGGTCTTTCTTTTCAGCTTCTATTTCGTCCCTGAGCACTTTCCAAGCGGCTTTTTTCTCTTTTTTCACCACTTGATCCGCCTCTTTTTCGAGCGCGTCGAGCTCTTCCTCGGTGGCGAGCTTTTCCCCGTCCTGTTCGTATTCCAGGATCCATTCCCGGAATTTTTTGATGCAGTCGTACTCCCGCATCCATTCCATGCGCTCTTCGGACTTGTAGCGTTCATGGGACCCGGAAGTAGAATGCCCCTGGGGTTGAGTGAGTTCGTCCACATGGACGATAACGGGTGTATGTTCCTCGCGCGCGATCCTCACGGCCTCTTCATACCCTTTACAGAGCTCGGGGTAGGACCATCCTTTGACCTTGATGATCCGATAACCGTTCGTGTCCTCTCCTCGCTCAAAGCCTTTTACGAGCTCTGAAATATCTCCCTTGGTCGTCTGGTATTTTTTAGGCACGCTGATCCCATAACCGTCATCCCATACCGAGAGGACCATGGGGATCTCAAGTATACCGGCTGCATTGAACGTTTCCCAAAAGATCCCTTCAGCAGTGCTGGCATCTCCGATCGTTCCAAATGCGACTTCGTTCCCGTTATCGGAAAAACCTTCGTTCGCTTTGAGCTCTTCCAGCTCGCGATAAACCTTCGATGCAAGGCCAAGCCCTAAAAGACGGGGCATCTGGACAGCGACAGGGGATGCGTCGGCCGCCGAGTTCTTCGAAGCGGTCAGGTCCCGCCAGCTACCGTCCTCATTGAGGAAGGGCGTGGAAAAGTGAGCGGTCATTTGCCGACCTGCTGAATTGGGTTCGGCATTCACATCCGGATGGGCATAGAGTTGGGCAAAGAACTGTTGGGTGTCCAATTGCCCCATCGCCATCATCATGGTCTGATCCCGGTAATAACCCGAACGAATGTCCCCGTTCTGGAACTGTTTAGCGAGGGCGAGCTGAGCTACTTCTTTTCCGTCCCCGAAGATCCCGAACTTGGCTTTCCCGGTGAGCACTTCTTTTCTCCCGGTCAGGGAGGCCTTTCGACTGATATGAGCGAGTTTGAAATCAGCCAGGACCTCTTCTTTGAAGTCCTCAAAGGTCATTTCTTCCTGCTTTTCCGCGATCGGTCCTTCCTTATCCATACCGTGGTGATTGCTGTTTTTGCTGCCCCTAAGATAATAAAAGGGGATCTATCAAAGGCTATCGGAATGGGGGTCCAAAGGGTATCCAACATTTCAAGGACATTCCTTTAGGTACTCGAGGCGAACCCCTTAACTTCGAATAGAGGGGATGTTTTCCCCCTGGTGCCCAAGCAAAGGGGGCGAAGGGGGCCGAGGATCATCTATCGCCCTTTAGGAACTTGAACGGTACGCTGCTATGCCCCCCTCTACTCGACACCTTCCCATGATCGTCCCCTTTCTCCTGCTCCTCGTATCAGCAGGTCTCTTGGGATGCTCGAACAGCAAAGCCCAGGAAAAGAGCTTTTTGAAGGAGCACTTTCTCCAAGCTGAGAGGGAGTACTATGACCTTTTTGCCCCTAACGAAGAAGAACTCAACAAGGGCCGGGAAGAATTGGACTATGCCGTGAAGCAGATGAAGCGTCATCTAGGACCTCCGCCCAGGATCGCGGTCGTTTTGGTGGATGATCCCCGGCATCTCGATTCGGTCGATCTTTCGGGGTTCAGGGAGGAAGGACAGATGGTCCTCCCCATGTTGAGCCGAAAGTTCCTGAACAGCATCCAGGAGCGTACCACGGTCATCAGGGATTGGGGAACGGTCCTCTTCATGCAGGATAGCAGCAAGTTTCTGGTCAAACGGATCATCCCCCTTATGAAGCTTCAGGAGTTGGATTTGAAGGAAGGGGACCTGATCACGAGTTTGAACGATAGCTCTTTCCGAACGGTCAAAAAATTTCAGGAACATTATCGAGGGATCGAGGCCGGAAAGAAGGTGGAAGTCGGGTTCCTAAGGGACGGGAAGGAACAACGAACGAGCTTCACCAAAAAGGAAGCGGAATTCGGAGGCCAGGCCAAGACCGAGTCCTCGAAGAAGGATAAAACCGATTCCACCAAGGAAGAAAAGCAAGGTCAAAAGGAGCAAAAGCCATTGCCTCGGGTCCTTTCCCATGAAGCCGGCCATATCTTCTTTGTATCCTATGTCTGCGAACGGTCGGGAGAGTCCGTTCAAGAAGCGGTGCCCGATACGGGGCGAAAAAAGAAGCATTCCGGGCATCCGGATATCGCTGACTGGTTGGATGAGAGCGTGGCCATGCTTTGCGAATACGATTCTCTTCAGATCAAAAGGCTTCGGGGGATCAAAGAACGTTTGGAAGCCGAAAAGGAGCTTCTTTCCCTCGAGGAGTTGTTCCGAATGGAAAATCCCAACGTGAAAAGTCAAAAGGCCTCATCAAATCAGGCCAACCGAGAGCAAAAGGGGGGTGTAAAGGTATCCTTTAGCGTTAGTGAGGGTAAGTCAAAGGAGGCCCAGAAGGCGAGGGAACGGTCGATGCTCTTCTATCGCCAATCCCTATCGGTCATGAAATTCCTCATCGATAGGGAAGGGAAGGAAGTCGTGGGCAAGCTAGTGGAGGCGGACCGGAAGGGAGAACCCCTCGAGTCCGTACTTGAAGAGGCCAAGGGTCTTCCTTCCGATATTGAAGAATTGGAAAAGGAGTGGCGTCAGTGGGTTTTGAAAGGGGAGTGGTGATCCGAGGCTGCCTCAAAAGGCTCTCCGTGATCTCACTGCCTTCTCCGTGGTTTCATGCCGAAAGTCGGGCATTTATTT
>CAZOSO010000108.1:0-6800 GCA_964582635.1 uncultured Weeksellaceae bacterium
AGAATATCCACCACGTGCCGCTCGAGCTCTTCCTCGTTGATCACGATCTTCATTTTCTGGCCTCCCAGTACATAGGAAGGGCGAACGAGAAGGGGAAAACCCAATTCCTTCGCCAGATCGAGCGCCTGATCCGCTGTCTCCACCACGCCGTACTTGGGATAGGGGATGTTGTTCTTTTTGAGGAGGTTGGAGAAGCTTCCCCGGTCCTCCGCCAGATCCAGGGCCCGATAACTGGTGCCGATGACAGGAATTCCGTAACGATCCAGCTTTTCGGCCAATTTGAGGGCGGTCTGCCCCCCCAATTGCACGATCACTCCGACCGGGTTCTCGTGCTTGATGATGTCGTAGATATGCTCCCAGAAGACGGGTTCGAAATAAAGCTTGTCGGCGGTGTCGAAATCCGTCGATACCGTTTCAGGGTTGCAATTGATCATCACGGTCTCGTAGCCGCACTCTTTAGCGGCCAGAACCCCATGCACGCAACAATAATCGAATTCGATCCCCTGACCGATACGGTTGGGACCGCTTCCCAACACCACGATCTTCTGGCGATCGGAAGCGACGGATTCGGTCTCGTCTTCGAAGGTCGAATAATAATAAGGGGTCTCGGCTTCGAACTCGGCAGCACAAGTATCGACGAGCTTGTAGACCCGCTCGATCCCCATCTCCGTTCGCTTTTTATGGATCTCGCTCTCGAGGCAACTCACGAGATGAGCGATCTGTCGGTCCGCATATCCCCGTTGCTTGGCTTCGTAGAGCAACTCTTTCGGAAGGCTGTCCCGGTCGTATTGAGCGATATCCTCTTCCAAATGGATCAGCTCCTCGATCTGATGGAGGAACCAGGGATCGATGCCGGTCTTGTCCTGGATGGTACGGATCGGGATCCCTAGCTTGATCGCATCGTAAATGTGAAAAAGGCGATCCCAGCTCGGATGCTCCAGGCTGTAATGGATCCGATCCTGATCGGTGAGTTCTTTCGCATCCGCCCCTAGTCCATTGCGACGGATCTCGAGGGATTGACAAGCTTTTTGCAGCGCTTCCTGGAAGGAGCGCCCGATCCCCATGACCTCACCCACGGCTTTCATCTGCATCCCCAATTCCGGATCGGCCCCGTGGAACTTCTCGAAGTTCCAGCGCGGGATCTTGACGATCACGTAGTCGAGGGTCGGCTCGAAGAAAGCCGAAGTATTCCCAGTGATCTGGTTCTTGAGTTCATCGAGGCGATACCCGAGGGCCAGCTTGGCCGCGATCTTGGCGATGGGATAACCCGTGGCTTTGGAGGCCAAAGCGGAGGAACGCGAAACCCGCGGATTGATCTCCACGCCGAGGATCTCCTCTTCCTCGTCCGGGCTCACAGCGAACTGCACGTTGCACCCGCCGGAAAAATCCCCGATAGAGCGCATCATGCGGATCGCCATATCACGCATGCGCTGATAGGTCTTATCCGAGAGCGTCATCGTAGGGGCCACGGTGATCGAATCGCCCGTGTGAACGCCCATCGGATCCATATTCTCGATCGAGCAGATGATGGCGATGTTATCATCCTTATCGCGAAGAAGCTCCAGTTCGTATTCGTTCCACCCGAGGATGGCCTTATCGATCATCACCTCATGGATCGGGGACATGTGAAGGCCACGGGTGAGTTGATCCTCGAAGGACTTCTGATCGAGGACGAAAGAGGCGCCAGAACCACCGAGGGTGTAGCTCGCACGAATGCACAAGGGAAACCCGAATTCCTGTGCCACCTCTTTTCCTTCCAAAAAGGAACGCGCTGTGCGGGAAGGAGCGGTCCCAACGCCGATCCGTTCCATGAGCCCGCGGAACTCCTCCCGGTTCTCGGTGATGTTGATCGCATCGATATCGACGCCGATCATCCGCACATCGTACTTGTCCCAGAGCCCTTCTTCCTCGCACTCGATGGCGAGGTTCAAGGCGGTCTGTCCCCCCATCGTGGGCAGGACCACATCCACGTCCCGCTCTTCCAGGATCTCGCGGATGGAATCCTTGGTCAAAGGCCGCAGGTATACATTGTCGGCCACGACCTTATCGGTCATGATGGTGGCCGGATTCGAATTGATCAAAGTCACTTCCACTCCTTCTTCACGAAGCGAGCGGGCAGCCTGAGAACCGGAGTAATCGAACTCGCAAGCTTGGCCGATAACGATCGGTCCGCTCCCGATGATAAGAACGGACCGAATGGAGGTATCTTTGGGCATTCCTTTATTTAAGGGGTTCGAAGAAGATCGGGCGCAAAACCTTCGCGAATTTAGCAATGTCCCGGGAACTGAAAAAAAGCGAAATGGCGGATGTGACGGGAGATACAACTTCCATTTACGGAACCTTTGAGCATGGCCCTTTTGCTCTCGAATACCTGAGCTTTGGGAACGGTCCCCGCCCGGTCTTCGCTTTTCACGGATATGGCCGAAGAGCAGAGGATCTTGCGATCTTTGCTCCCCATCTGGCCTCGGACACCACCCTCTATAGTTTCAATCTTTTCGGCCATGGAAGAAGTCGCTATCCTCAAGATCGCATGGAAAGGAAGACGATCAGCAAAAAGGAATGGACTTCCATATTCCGCGCTTTCCTCGACGAACTCGGAGTAGAACGATGCAGCGTTCTTGGTTATAGCCTCGGTGGAAGAACGAGCCTTTGCCTATTGGAACAGATGCCGGACCGAACGGACGGAGCTTATCTCTTCGCACCGGATGGGCTGACCCCATTCTCTTGGTACCGCTATGTGAGCCGTATTCCCGGGGTGCAAAAGCTCTTCCGCGATCGGATCGATAAGCCCGGCCCTCTTTTCAAAAGCTTTGAGTTCCTTCAAAGGATCGGCGTCATCGATCGTAAGACGCATCGATTCCTGCTCCACCACACCCGGACAAGAGCCCAGCGAAAAGCCGTGCACGAGATCTGGAACATGCACCGGGACCTGGTCCCGAACCTCCGATCGGTGCGCGATCAGCTCCGAAAAGGCCGTTTCACTCTCCGGAGCTTTTTCGGGAAAAAAGACCCCGTCATTCCTCCCAAAAGGGCGAAGATGCTCGGAGAGATCCCAGAAGAGGGACATAGGCCGCACTTCCTCGAAAAAGGACATCTACTGCTCGACGAAGACTGCATGCTTTATTTGAAAGATCCAGCCCTTTTTGATGACCCCTTGAAGCTTTTTTCCTAATTTTTATGATTCATCCAGACTATCTGAAACGATGAAAGGATGGATCGGAGCATGGGAACGACCTGCTGTTATAACAGCAGGTGTCTATTTGATATTCGGGTGCCTGTGGATCTTGGTGAGCGATAAGGTCCTTCATCTGATGACCGATAAGGAAAGCATCCTCGAAGGTGGGCAAACCCTGAAAGGAACCCTTTTCGTCATCCTATCAGCGATCCTCATTTACGCGACCATCCGTTATCAAAGCCGACGCTTGTACCGTAAAGAAAAAGAAGTGAACGAACTGCGTTCGGAAGCAAAAGAGAGGGCCTTCAAAGCGAGCGAGGAAGAACGGAATCGGATCGCTTCCGAACTCCACGATGGGATCCAACAGGAACTAGCCGGGATATCGATGATGCTGGAAAAGGCTAAGAACGAAGGCGAACAAAAAGAGCTCCAAGAGGTCCAAAACGCGCTCGATCAATGCATCCATGAGACTCGAAACATTTCCCATAACTTAAGCTCCATTCACCTCGACCAGAAAGGCCTGAGCGGAGCCCTCGTTGATCTGAACATCAAGAACAAAGCCGATCGACCGGTGGACATAAGGGTCCATACCGAAGAACTCCATGAAGCTTCTTTAAGTTATTTCACAGCCCTTAATCTTTATCGCATCAGCCAAGAACTCCTCCTTAATGTTTCCAAACATTCCCTTACTCAAGGGGTTGAAATATCGATCCAAAAAGAAAGGAACGGGGTTTTGGTCTATCGTTTCCAGGAGGACACCCCCCATCGCGAAGGGTCTAACGAGCTCGGGATCGGCCAGCAAACCATCCTGAAAAGGATCGAATCCCTGGAGGGAAAGATCTTATCGCCTCTTGATACGGATCAAAAAGAGAAGCCTTTTATCTTCAGCTTCATGGACCCAGGAAGCTTTCGGGACCTTGATAAGGCCGTGGGAAAAAGCGAACTTCGCCCTCAATAGCTCATCTTCCCCTTTTTGATCAGTATCTATGAGACCTTCTCTTTCTTTTTTACTGCTTCTCCCTGTCCTTTTCGCCCAATGCCAAGCTGAACAAGGAGACCGGAAAAAACCGCTTCCCGAACCGGAGCTGGAACAGAACTTTAAAGACTATTGGTACGCCGGCAAGGCGGAGATATCCCGATACAAGCTAAAGCAGCGCCGCTACGGAGAGGTCCGCGAAGGGGACGCCATCATGGTCTTTGTGACCGAACCCTTTCTGGTGAACACCCAGGTCAAAAAAGAAAAGCCCACCGATGAAGCTTCCACCAAGGTGCTCAAGCTCAACCTCACCAAAGATTTCGTGACCGGGATCTACGACTATCACCTGATGACCAGCGTCTTCGACCCCGTGAACCGCAAAGCTTTCGATGGACCGCTCAAAACCACAACCAGTTCTCAGGAATGGTGCGGCCAAAGCTTTTTGCAGCTGAACGATCGGGAAGAAGGGTATGAAGTGGAAGGACGATCCTATTTTCAGGATGAAGGAGATGTGGACAGCACGATCGACCCGCCCTTGCTCGAGGATGAGCTATGGACACGGATCCGAATGGGGCCTGACAAGTTGCCGATGGGGAATTACTCCCTTCTTCCCAGTGGAATGTCCATCCGCTTGATGCACCTGGGCTTCAGGTCCCGGAAAGCTGAACTGGCCAAATTCGGGCTACGGGAAAAGGATAGCATCTATCCGGGAAAGAAGCTCGCAGGCTACAAGATCCATTACCAGGATCCGGAACGCATCCTCCGTATCTTCTATGAGAACGAGTTCCCCCATCGGATCGCAGGATGGGAAGAACATATGGTCCAGAAGAACGGAGAGAAACGATTGCGCGTCCGGGCCGTACGGACCCATCAGATCCGCTCGCCCTACTGGAAAAAGAACGCGAAAAAGCACCGCGAACTCCGGAAAGAACTGGGGCTCGAATAGGAGCGGTATGGGCTGTTCTTTGATGAGAAGCTTTCTCCCCCTCTTCATACTTTTCCTCTTCTTCTCCGGATGTGGCGAGAACGATCCATCCAGAGATGCCTCCCCTTTCAAAGCGGAATTCCGGACGATCTGGGAGCACGCTACCGCATATACGCTCGAAGTCCTGGATTCCATGCCCCCTGAGAAACTCGGAACCCGCCCAGCAGAAGGCTCGATGAGCTTCCGGCATCAGATCTTCCACCTCGAGGAGAACCTGCATATGCTAACGGACCGCTATGTCCTCGATAAGGACAGCGCTTTCCATCCACCTCACGACAGCAGTGCGGGCAAAAAGGACCTGCGGAAACGTTTGGAGAAAGCCTTCGACAAGGTCGAAAAGGCCTTGAAAGGTCTTCCCAGAGGGCAATTAAGGGATAGCACCCTCCTTTTCGAACGGATGAAAGTCCCCCGAAGCCGTGTTTTCCTTTTGATGCGCGATCATATGACCCATCATCGGGCCCAGATGATCATCGCTCTACGCAAAGCGGGACAGGAGCCTCCCGATTACCGAGGCTGGTAGCTCTCTATTCTTGTTCGAGCTCCCCTTCGGCCAACGCTTTCAAGGGCTCTTCCTCGATCCGATGGGTCCCTTCGAATTCATGGAACCGATAAGGAATACCGTGCTCTTGGAGGAGTTCAGCTTCCTGAGAGATCCGGTCGTCGCTGCGATACTCATCCTGACTCCCTACCAAGAGCGTTAGGTCCATGCGTTGAAAGATCCGCTTATCCACGGATAGGTCGAGATCGGGAGGAATAACGCCGGCCCAGAGGATCATTTCATCGGCTCGCGATCTCCCTGCGGCCATCCAGCGACAGACCGTGGCCACCCCTTGCGAGAAGCCGAGCACCTTGATCCGTATCTCCCGACCGATCAGGTCATGAAGGACCTCATCGTAGATGCGATCGAGATAACGGACATAATCCGCAATGTCAGCCTCTCTTTCCTCTTTGGTCATCCAGGAAGCCCCTACTTTCCCTCCGGTACCTTTCAGGTAAAATCGGTGAAGGCCTTCCGGGGCCACGATCATCCGGTCATCCCGAAATATCGGTGTAAAATCCTGTAAAAATCGAGGAGCTAATTGCCCATAACCGTGGCAAACGAACCAGACTTCCCGAACTTTTTCAGGATCATGGGGGGAGATCGCGTAGCGTGCCGTCTTCGGTACTTCGATGGCCCTTTCTTGTATATCCATGGTCTCTAATTCAGCGAACGAAGGTATTCTTGAATGAATTCCCCGATCAGGGGTAAAGGACGTTCCCGTCCCTGACGAGCATGGACGATCCCCTGGATCGCAGCGACGAACAAAGCAGCCCAAAGAAGGTCGACCAGCGCACGAACAGGACCTCCAAAAGGGACGTGAAGAAAGAGAAGGCGAACCCCCAGAAGCCCAAGGACCAAAAGGTGGATCCCCAGCGATTGGCGAAGATGGAACGCCCCCAATGAGCTCGATTCCTTCCGATGAAGGACGTATGCGAGCACCCACCCGATCGGCGTGAAGTACGAAAGCACCGCTTCGGTCCCCCCGCCTTTCATTTCACCCCTTTTCAAGCCTGGCACTTTGAAGCCTTTCACGAAGGTCTTTTCCTGTGGGGCTCTCGAAGACCTCCAGATCGAAATCTTTCACTTTGGCGATCAGATGGCTGAAGATATCCGAGATCACTTT
>CAZOSO010000109.1:0-6721 GCA_964582635.1 uncultured Weeksellaceae bacterium
TTTCCAAGATCGATCGGGTGATCAAGAGCAAAGTGGCCTTATCCGATGATTACGAGGTCGATGCCGATATCTCCCATCCCGTGGTGAAGCAGCTTTACGCTTTCCAGGAAAAATTGGAATACGAACCGGAAGCCGAGGGATTTTGGAACACGTACTACGTCCCTTATTTCCATAAACTCCAGGAAGAAGGGATGACCGAAGACCTCGCCTATTATATCATGATCCCTAGCGACGACCGTTCGGTTTATCAGGAATTGAGCAGCAACAAAAGGCAACTTCGAAAGTTCGGAGAAAAGCGTTTTTCTTCTTGGCAAAGATGGACTGGTGAGCGGCCGTTTCAAATGGGAAGCTCCGAGACCGAAAAGGAGTTTTGGTACGAAGGAAGCCCCGGTTTGAGTGCGATCGGGGATCAAACCGATGGAGAAACCAAAGTCGGCACCTGGAGGGTTTTTCATTCTAGCGGAGCCCTCGGTGTGAAAGGAAAGTATGATCAAGAGGGAGAAAAGACCGGGAAGTGGAATTACTACCGCATGTTCGGGCGAAAAAAGGAAGAGGTCCATTATGGAGAAGGAGGTGCTCCACAAGGAAGCTACTTAACCTATTACCCCAACGGCAAGAAAAAGAACAAGCTTCGCTTTGAAGAAGGGGAGCGTCAGGGAAAAAGCAAGTTTTGGAAAAAGAGCGGCGCGCTCAAGATCATCGAATTCTACGATGAAGGAGCATTAACGGATACGGCCAAGCACTTTTATCCCGATGGTTCGAAAAAACTGTTGATCCCATATAAGGACGGGGAAAAGAACGGGACCTTCCGACGCTATTATTTCAATGGAGTCCTCGCTTGGAAAGCTTCATATGAGGATGGAGAAAGGAATGGAACCGTGGAGAGTTTCTACAACAACGGCCAGCTTCAAGAAAGAGTGAACTACAAAGAAGGAAAGGCAGAAGGGGAGACCGTCGCTTTCTACCGGAACGGGAAGAAGAAGTACACCGGGAGCTATAAGGAAGGAGAGCGAAGTGGAGAATGGAGCCACTATTACCGGAACGGCGAGTTGGAACGGGAAGCTGAATTCGATGAGGATGGGGATCTAACAGGAAATGAGACCTATTACGACCAGGATGGGGATCTCTATGCAAAAGTGAACTACAAAAGGGGGAAGATCAAGGAGATGACCTTCTTCGATAAAAAGGGAGAGGTCATGGAGAAAAAGGATCGAAGCTGGGGAAAATTGGAATTCGTGATCTTTTATCCGGATCGGGTCATCAAAGCTAAAGGCTTGTTAAAGCGGGGGGATCGTGAAGGAGAATGGAAATTTTACGATAAGAACGGGGTCTTGAGCGCGGTGCGCCATTATGAAGATGGTGTCAAGAACGGTGTTGAGAAAGTTTACCACGATAACGGGCAGCTCGCTTATTCTTTGAATTACAATGAAGGGGAAGAGGATGGTTATTTCGTCTACCATTACCGACATGGAAAAGTGGAAAAAGAAGGGTGGTATAAAGATGGGGAGAAGGTTGGTCCATGGCGTTATTATTACCCGGACGGGACCCTCGATCGGCGGCTCTTCTATGTGAACGGGAGCGTCAATGGTTATGTGGATCACCGGGCCGTGGACGGTAGTCCCGAAAAACGCCTCTACTTTGAGGATGGGGACCACCTCTGGACCATCTATTATGATCCTTCAGGGGAGCCCTACGATAGCCTGGACTATAGGGATGATCAAGAGACCCTTCGCCGCTATCATTTCAATGATTCCCTCGCATGGGAAGGAAGTTTCATTCATGGAGAAGTCTCGAATGGAGATGCGGTGTGGTACGACCATCGAGGAAATAAGGTGAGCGAAGGGACCTACAGGAACGATGAGAAGGTCGGGAATTGGAAATGGTTCGAAGATGGGAAGCTCGAGCAGGAAGGGTCTTATTTGATGGGCGAAAAAGATAGTGTTTGGAAAGACTATTACGATAGCGGAGAACTATACGAGGTCTCCCATTATCGCTCTGGCCGGCAGGTCGGAAAGGAGACCCGCTATTATAAGAACGGGAATAAGAAGCGGGTGCTTCGGTTCAAGGATGGGGATCTGCACGGCCCTTACCATTACTATCACCCGAGCGGAAAGTTGGGGTATGTGAAGTACTTTAAACACGGGAAATGGATCGGTTACAGTTATAAGAACGAAAAAGGGGAGTTGGTGGACACGATCTCTTTGGAAAACGAAACCGGGGATATCGAGGCCTTTTATAAGAACGGGAATAAATACATCGAATACCGGAGGGAGCATGGGGATGTCGTAGGAGAGATGGTGAAATACCATCCGAACGGAGAAGTATGGGAACGGATCCCCCAAAAGGTCGGTGAATATCACGGTACCGTTAAGCATTTTTATCAGAACGGCCAATTAAAGTACCGGAAGGAATACCAGAACGGGGATCTCCATGGAAAAGTGAAACACTTTTATAAGTCCGGAAAGCCTAAAAAGAAAGGCCATTACTTGAACGGAGAGGCTCATGGGAAATTCCAATACTTCGATAAGGAAGGGGAGCTCGAACGGACGGTCCGTTATTTCAACGGGGAGGTGGTCTCTGAAGAGAAAGCCGATGGTTAGAAAGGGGGTCCCTCTTTTTTTGCTCTTTCAGCTTTTTTTGACCCCTTTTACGGGCAATGCCCAAAGTCCTTCAAAGGGAGAAGAGCTGCGAGAAAAGCACCCCTCCGCATCCTCGGTCTATCTGAAAAGGAAAAAGAAGCTGGAGATCGAAGAGGATGGGAATGGCGGATTAGAGGTTTTTTCCGAAGCCTATAAGAAGGTTTTTTACCTCGACGGGACTGCAAGCGCCTATACCGAGAAAAAGATCGACCACTCCGGTTTTTTTCACCTCGAGGATATCGAAGCAAGCTCTTATGTGCCGAAAAAAGGAGGAGGGTTTGATGAAATTGAGGTAGAGGAGTTCAAAAAGAAGGATGTGGTGATGGAAGGGGCATTTCATAACGATCACCGGCGGGTCTCATTCTCTTTTCCGAAGCTTGAAAAGAACGGGATGAGCGAGATCCGCTATAGCTTTTCGATCGATGAAGCTCGCTTCTTACTCCCCTTTTATTTCCGTACCAATAGGCCTGATGAAAAAGCTGTTTACCAGGTCACTGTCGATAAGGGGATCAACATGAGCTTCAAGTTCTTCAATATCGATAGCTCTGAACTTGAATACAGCAGGGATAAGAACCTCTTCGGGACCAAGATCACCCATCGGTGGGAATTGAAAGACCAAGAAGCACTCCCCGTTTCGGATAAGGTCCGGGATAAAGCCTATTATGCCCCCCATATCGTTCCTATCGTACGTTCTTACGAAAAAGGGGACAGCCTTCAACCGGTCCTGACCGATCTCGACCATCTTTACGCTTGGTATAGGGACCTTGTGGAGGAGCCCTTATCTCAAGGAGCACCGAAGCTTGAGCCTGTGGTGGATTCATTGGTGAAAGGGGTCGAGAAGGAGGAAGAGAAGGTGAAGCGGATCTATTATTGGGTGAAGGACAACATCCGTTATATAGCGATCGAGAACGGCCTTGGCGGTTTCGTCCCTCGACCCGCTTCCAAGGTCTACCAAAGAGGATATGGGGATTGTAAGGATATGTCCACCCTGATCAAGAAGATGTTGGAATACGCTGGCATCGAATCCCATCTGACATGGGTCGGCACCCGCAGCATCCCCTATGAATACGAAGAGCTTCCAACGCCCTCCGTCGATAACCACATGATCCTCACCTACATCGATCCCGATGGGGAGCCTCGCTTTCTCGATGCGACCAATCCAGACCTTGAGTATCCTTATCCAACCCCCTTTATTCAGGGCAAAAAAGCCCTTGTTGGAAAAGGAAAAGGGGCGTACGAAGTGATGGAGATCCCTAAGGTCCCGGCCTCCACATCCAAGTACGAAGAGACCATGCATTTGTCCCTGGAGGATGGGGTTTTGACCGGTTCTTCGGAAGCCTCGCTCGAAGGATACCTCGGAATGGATGCCAGACGTTTCTTCCTTCGGGATCTTCAAAGGAGCGAAAAGGAGAAGGTCTCCCTTTACATGCAGATGGGCAACAACAAATTCAGCGTGACCGATCATGAAGTGAAGGGAGTGGAGGACCGGGATGAAAATGTGAAGATCGAAATGGATTACCGGATCCCCGATTACATCACGAAAAGCGGGGATGAGATCTATCTGACCCTGATCCTCAACAAAGTGCGGGTAAAAAAAATGAAGAAGGAAAAGGATGTGGGAAAAGGGATCCTTTTTAAGAACCTTCAGGTCCAGCATATTTTCCTAGAGATCCCCGAGGGTTATGAAGTGAGCCATATCCCTGAAAAGAAGGAGTATATCGATGATCGCTTCGAGATTTCGGTCTCTTATGAGCAAATAAGCCCGGACACCGTGAGAGCGGATTATCGTTATGCCCAGCGCTTTCTCTATTTACCCCCGGATCATAGAAAGGAATGGAATGAGCATATCCGGGTTTATAAAAAAGCCAGGAACAATTACCTCATTCTCAAAAAGAGCGAGCAAAAATGACCCGCATTTTCCCTCCCTTTTTTTTCTACCTTCTCTTCTGCTCCCTTCCGTCAATAGGTCAGATGTCCGGCGAATTGGACTCCATGGTCTTTTCTCCGGGGTGGAGCGAAGAAGCCCCGGATTTCGAGCTCAGTTCTGAAGAGAAAGAAAAAGGGGAGCTCTTCCTCAAGGATCACCGGGTAGTGGAATACGCTCCTCACCCGGAAGCTGGAATCGCCAAGTATTACTACGAGCACAAGATCGTTCGGGTCAATTCGAAAGAAGCGGTGGATCAACGCAATAAGATCTACCTTCCCGTGAACGAGAATTCCATTCTGGAGCAAAAAGCCCGTGTCATCCAACCCGATGGGAGTGTTAACGTCCTTGATACATCGGATATCAAAGTGGCGAAAGGGGAGGATCAACAAGAAAGCTACCGCTATTTCGCTTTGGAAAAGGTCGGAAAGGGAAGCATCGTCGAATATTATTACCTCTATCGTCTGAGTTTCTCTTACACGGGCATGATCCATACCTTTCAATCCGAAGTTCCCAAGAGAAATGTCCGTTTCGATCTATATGCCCAGGCCCATTTAAGGCCGAAGCTGAAATGTTTCAATGGGCTCTCCGAACCCGAATTGGATACGGTCCAAGGGGACCGGGTTCATTTTCTGGTCCGGGAGGATAGCATCGCAGGGATCGAGGAGGAACCTTCCTCCGCCTACGGCGCTGAAGTGAAGAAACTGGCCCATAAACTGGATCTGACGAAGAGCGGAAAACGCCTGGTCAGCTACGATCATTTTGCCCGGAATATCTTCAAACGCGTTTATAGCCAACGCGAGGAGAGCGATCAGGAAGACCTGATCGAAAGGATGCAGGAAGAAGGGGTGGTGGATAAAGAGGCGGATGAGGAGAAGCAGATCCGGGACATCGAGCACTTTTTGAAAAAGAACTTTCGGATCCCAAAGGGAAGGGCCCCTTCCAAGATCGAGGATATCCTCGAGCAGGAGACCTGTACCGAGCTCGGAATGCTCCGTATGTTCGTGACCGCTCTGGAGCACTATGAGATCGAGCATCGCTTGGCATTGACCTCTGATCGTTTCTCAGAGCCCTTGGACCCTGATTTTTCGCTGGGAAGTTATCTGCAAGAGTATTTGATCCATTTTCCCCAGCACGATAAGTTCATAGCACCAGCCTATCCTTTTGTTCGGTATGGATTGATCCCTAGAAAGCTCGCTCCCAACAAAGCCCTTTTCATCGAGACCATGGAACTCGGAGGTGAAAAAAGAGGGGTTGCAAAGATCGAAGAGATCGAAGCTTTGCCTTGTCGATATACGCAGGATTCGCTCTTTATCAAGGCCGGGTTCTCCGATGAGACCCTTTCGGAGTTGGATCTCAAGATCGAAAAGGTGCAGACCGGTTATTATGCCGCTTCATCCCAGCCCTACTATGAACTTTTGAACAAGGATAAGAAGGAAAAATTAGCCCAAGAGATGATCTCTGCCATCGATAAGGATGATGACGCGGAGGATGTGGAGGTCGAGAACGGATCGGCCAAGTACTTGGGCGTGAAGCCTTTGGTTCTGTCCGGAAAATTGACCACCAGCGAATTCAATATCAAAGCGGCCGATAAACACCTTATCGAGGTCGGCGATCTGATCGGAGAACAGATCGAATTATACGGCGATGATCGGGAAAGAGAACTCGATGTGGTCAACCGTTACAACCATCGGTTGTACCGAAAGATCGCCATTGAGATCCCCGAGGGCTATGAGATAAGCAACCCCGATAGTGTCGACATGGAAGCCTATTTCGTGGAAGAATCCGGAGATACCAGCATGGCGTTCGTTTCCGAGCATTATAGCAAGGGGGATACTCTCGTGATCGAGATCGACGAGTATTACAAACGGATCCATTTGCCGGTCTCTCAATTCCCCGAATACCAAAAGGTCATCAATTCCGCTGCGGATTTTAACAAGAAAAAGCTCGTCCTTCGAAAAGAGAAGGGAAAAGAAGAATGAACAGGCTACGATGAGTGAGGAAAGGACTTATAGGCGATTGACCAGTGAAGAGCTGGAATTGCTCCAGGAGGATCTGATCCAATTCTTGGCTGCTAATAGCATCACTGCGGATGATTGGGAAAAACTGAAGCGTGATGAGCCGGACAAGGCCATGGCCTTGATCGACCGCTTCAGCG
>CAZOSO010000110.1:0-6671 GCA_964582635.1 uncultured Weeksellaceae bacterium
TCGTGGACCGGAACTCCACGATCGCAGGAAAAGCCACCAACCTCGCTACCTTTTATTTGCTCCGGGGTAATACCGATCTGATCAACACCGAGATCGAACAATATGAGGAAGTGACCCGTGAGGACATCCAAAGGGTGGCTAAAAAATACTTGAAACCGTCCAACCGGGTAGCTCTTTACTACCTTCCGAAATCAGAAGAATGAAACCAAGAGTTTCTTATAAACGCATCGTGACCATGAGCTTCTTCCGCATTCTTCCCATCCTCGCGCTATTTGCTTTGATCGCCCTCAAAGGGAAGGGGCAGATCGACCGCAGCCAAGCTCCTGACCCCGGGCCTCCCCCCGAGATCAATTTGGAGGACCCTTATTCCTTTACCCTTGATAATGGGCTCAAGGTCTTTGTAGTGGAAGATCATACCGTTCCCATGCTCTCCTTTTATCTCCGTCTCGATCACGAGCCGGTGCTCGAAGGAAAGAAGACCGGCTATGTGGGTATGACCGGTAGCATGCTGGATAAAGGGACGGAAAACCGGAGCCGTCAGGACATCGCTAAAAAGGTCGATGGCATGGGAGCTTCCCTGAACACGAGCGGAAGCTATATTTACGCGGAAAGCCTACGACAGCACTCATCGGAGTTGTTGAAGGTGATGGCGGATGTGCTGATGAACCCCACCTTCCCAAAAGAGCAACTGAAGAAGGTGAAAAAACGACAAAAATCCTCCATTCGCCAACAAACAGCAAGTTCCCGTTCGATCCTACGGAACGTTTCGAAGTCCGTAACCTATGGGGATGAACATCCCTATGGAGAGGTCACTACCACCGAGAGCGTGGATAAGATCAAGGTGAAGGACCTTAAGGAACATTATCGGAAATTTTGGCGACCGGGTGTTTCTTACTTGGCCGTCGTTGGAGATGTGAAGCCAAAAAAGGCGGAAAAGATGATCCGTTCCCATTTTGCTGAATGGAAGAACAGAGATGTTCCGAGCAAGGAGTATGACCAGCCAAAGGCCCCCTCTGAGAACAAAGTCGCTTTGGCACACAAAGATGGAGCTGCTCAGGCCAGCTTGTCCTTCACTTATCCTGTGAAGCTCAAGCCCGGTGACAAGGACCTCTTGCCCGCTAAGGTCATGAACAGCCTTTTGGGCGGGAGTGCTTTCAGTTCACGTTTGTTTAAGAACCTGCGAGAGGATAAAGGATATACTTACGGGGTTTATTCCGGACTTAGTGAGGATCCCTTGGTCGGAAGGTTCTTTGCGGGTGGTAATGTCTCCCAAATGAAGGCCGATAGCTCCATTATTCAGATCAGAAAGGAGCTTCAAAAGTTGAAAAAAGGCGGCATCAATAAAAAAGAGCTGAAGGACCACAAACAGATCAAAAGCGGATCCTTTACAAGAAGCCTGGAGAATCCTCAGAACATCGCTCGTTATGCGATCAATATCGATCGTTACGATCTGCCCAAGGATCATTACAAAAATTACTTGAAGCGCCTCGATCAGGTCAGCAAGAAAGAGGTGGACCGAGCGGCCAAGAAGTATCTCAAACCGGACAATGCCCATATTGTCGTTGTGGGCAGTAAGGATTCTCTTAAAGGCCAGCTCGGTGAATTCGGTCCGGTTCAACGCTACGATGCCTTCGGGAACGAAAAGGAGAAGGAGAAAGAAGTGAAGACGTCCGAGGACCTAACGGCCGAAAAGGTCCTGAAGCGCTATGAAAAGGCCATAGGAGGCAAGAAGACCATCGAAAAGGTCCACGAGATCGAACGGGTCTATGAAGGAAGTATGCGGGGTCGTACCATTACCCGGAAGAACGTCTACGAGTATGAAGAACCCGGCTTCTTCGGGAAATTGTTCGGAAAGGAAGCTACGACCAAAGCCATCGAGGTCTCCAAAGGAGGTCAGATGTCGAAAGTCCTCCTCGATGGGTCGAACGTTTACGTTTCCCAAGGAGGTCAGAAAGACACCCTGAGCGGAAAGGACCTGAAGGAACGGCGAAGGAACATGAGCCAGCTTTTTCCCAAAAGGAACTACCTTAAGGATGGGTGCGAGGTGGAATTGCTCGGATCAGAGATGGTCGATGGGGAAAAAGCGGCCGTCCTTAGGGTCACCAACCTTAAAGGCGAGAGCCATAAGGAGTTCTATTCCCTCGAAAGCGGTCTTATCCTAAAAGAGGTGACCAAACGGTCCATGAGAGGGCGGACCTTTAAGCAGACCATTAGCTATCATGATTACCAAGAACATGGACCGGGCGTGAAGATCCCTTCCAAGTTGAAGATCGATATCGGCGGACGGATCACCATTACCCTCGATCAAAAGGAGATCAAGATCAATCACGGAGTGCCCGACGATACTTTCAAGCTCTGAAGGGAACTTTAGCGATCCGCACGCTCGAGCTCTAGTATCAGCGTGTCCGCTTTGTAACAGACTTCACCACAGTTCTTGAAATCCTCCAGGTCAAGGCGACCGCTATTGTAAGCACGCAAGCTGTCCTTTTTGGCAACGTAAGTAGCCTCTGCGGTGTAACGATGCTGAAGAGGGGATGAAATAGCGATCCGCTCACGTGTGTGAGCTTGGTTGTGGATCACTTTTCCCTCCTTCCAGTTTCCCTGGCGGACTTCAACCCGAACGCTGTCCCCTTCTTTAGGGGAACTGAGTTTGAGGATGAGCATCCCTTCTGAAGGCTCGTCCTCTCGGCAATCGAGCTCTTCATCGCACCCGTAGTACTTCGAACAAGCGGGTCCCAATAGCATGATAAGAAAAAGGCTGAATAAGAAGCTTGGTCTCATAGGTCGATCATCGTTCGAAGGGCTATCCGGTGTTCTTTGGCATTAAGCGAGGGTTGCGGTGCAAAGCGATATTCAATTTGGACCTCCAGTTGCTCTTTGAAACGCCATCCCAAAGAAGCTCTCGGAACGATAAGAAAGTGGTCCAGGGCCTCTTCCGGAAAACCTTTTCGGGTTTCTCTGGCCCATCCTCCGCTCGCTCCGATATTTAAGTGGATAGGGGCCAAAAAGGCTGGCGTGAAAGAACGCTCCGCATAAAAAAGAATCCCCCAGCGTTTCTCTTGATACTGGACCATTCCCCGCTTTGATTCGTAAACCCGGGGTGCGTAATAAGGGCGAAAGAAGCATTTAAGCCCGGTCCGATAGTGATCCAGCACTCGGACCCCTCCTCCCAGGCCGAACAATTGGTCATCCGGATGCCAGGAGAGGTCCGATCGAACTTCCGATCCTCGGATCAAGGGCTCATTTTCCTCTTGGGCTAAAGCAGGAAAGGCAATGGAAAATGCCCCAAGAAGAAGGAGAGATGGAATAGCTTTTTGGAACATTTTCCCGAAGATATGGATCATGTGCTTATCATTCTCTCCTGATGGGGATTCCATCATGTCTTGGTTCCTTTGGATTTTTGTTTCTTTGTCCGCGGCATTAAGGCATTAAGGGTTGAAAAAAAGAACCCGTTTCAGGATCGATACCTAGCCCTTCCCACCTCAACATGTGGACCCTCATATCCAGGATCATACTGAGGAACCGCATTCTTTTGCTGCTCCTCTTAGCCGCTTTGACCGCTTTCATGGGGTATAAAGGCCGGGAAGCCAAAGTGAGCCATGAGTTCGGTGGGCTTCTTCCCAAGGATGACAGCACCTATCAGATCTACCAGAAATACCGGAACTATTTCCCTAAGGATGGGAATGTGATGGTACTTGGGGTTGATTCCGAAAAGCTCTACAACAAAGAACAATTCAATGCCTGGTATGAACTCGGCAATAAGATCCATAGTATCGAAGGGGTGGATTCGGTCTTTTCAGAAGCTCACCTTTATGGGCTTCGCAAACATCCTGAAGAAACCCGTTTCCAGCTCTATCCCCTTTTAAAGGACTCCCTGAGCTCCTCCTCCGAGATGAAAGAGCTCTACCGGAAGATCCGGGATCAGCCTTTTTACGAGGACTTGATCTATAACGATTCCACGGAGGCTTCCATCATGATGATCTATCTAGAGCGGGACATCCTGGACGATCAAAGACGGATGGAGGTGGTCCACCGGATCAAAGAAAAAGGGGAGCGTTTCTCGGAAGAACATCTCGAGCTCCATTATTCGGGTTTGCCCTACATCCGTACGGTCGTTACGGACCGAGCCCAATCTGAACTGCGTTTGTTCGTGATCCTGGCGGTATTGGTCACTGCCGGCATTCTCTATTTCTTTTTCCGCTCCTTGCGCGTCGTCCTTTTCTCGCTATTGGTCGTGGGGGTCGGTGTGGTTTGGTCGCTCGGGACCATCGCTCTTTTCGGATTTAAGATGAGCATCGTGATGGCTTTGATACCGCCCCTTATCATCGTGATCGGTATCCCGAATTGTGTCTTCCTGCTCAATAAGTATCACAATGAATTTGTCGAGCACGGGAACAAGATCAAAGCGATCAACCGCATCATCCACCGGATCGGGAACGCTACTTTTTTGACCAACACGACCACGGCGCTCGGTTTCGCCACCTTTATCTTCACCGAGAGTAGGGTCCTTCAGGAATTCGGGGTCATTGCCTCCATCAATATCCTGGGGATCTTCATCTTTTCGCTTCTGATCATACCCATCGTATATAGTTTCCTCCCTGAACCCAAAAAACGTCACACCTCTCATTTGAGGCGCCCTTGGATCCGTCGGATAACGGATGCTCTAACGTATGTCGTTGTTCATTATCGCCCTTGGGTATATGTTACCACCCTCCTGGTCCTTATCCTTTCAGCTGTGGGGATCACCCTTATGAAGACCAGTGGGAAGGTGGCCGACGATCTGCCCAAAAATGACCCGGTCCAAAAGGATCTGCGCTTTTTCCAACGGAATTTCAATGGCGTCCTCCCTTTTGAAGTCATGGTCGATGCCGGAAAAAAAGGCCGGGCCCGAAGTGCTCAGACCTTGCGAAAGCTCGAGGCCTTTCAGGATAGCCTCGCTAAGCACCCGGAGCTTTCCCGTTCGCTTTCCCTGGCGGACGGGGTGAAGTTCGCCCGTCAGGCCTTTTACAATGAGAACCCTGAGCGCTATGGCCTTATCGGGCCTCAAGAGCGGAGTTTTATCGCTCCCTACTTGGATGATGCCGGAAGCTCAACTTTAAAAGGGAGTTTCCTTGACAGTACGGGGCGATACACCCGGATCAGTGCCAAGGTGGCCGATACCGGAACGGTCGGTATGAATAAACTGATCGGGGACCTGAGACCTGCCGCCGATAGTGTGTTCGGTGGGGATGACTATGAGGTCTCCTTTACCGGAAGTTCCATTATTTTCTTCAAGGGAACGGAATACTTGGTGAAGAACCTTTTTATCAGCCTCAGTATCGCTGTGGCTTTGATCGCTACGATTATGGCGGTGCTGTTCGGATCGCTTCGAATGGTGCTCCTCTCTTTGGTGCCGAATCTGATTCCGCTCTTGATCACAGCTGCTCTGATGGGCTATTTCAGCATCTTTATCAAACCCTCCACGGTCCTCGTTTTCAGCATCGCTTTCGGCATATCGGTTGATGATACGATCCACTACCTTGCTAAATACAGACAAGAGCTGAAACTACACAAAAGGGGAGTGCGGGAGGCTGTCCTCAATGCGTTAAAAGAGACCGGCGTGAGCATGTTCTATACTTCGGTGATCCTTTTCTTCGGCTTTGCGGTCTTCATTGCTTCTGATTTCGGGGGGAATCAAGCTATCGGAACCTTGGTCTCCATCACCCTATTGATCGCTATGCTGGCCAATCTCGTTCTGCTCCCCTCGATGTTGCTCACCTTCCAAAAAGGTACGGCCCCTAAAAGCATCGGAGACTCCATGCTCACCGATATCGCTGAAGAGGACAAGCCTCCCGAGAACGGAGACCATGGGGAAGGAAAAGACAGCTCCGATCTTGAAAGTGGCATTAGCAACTCTAAAATAAGCGCGAACTCATGAAAGGGATCGTCCTAGCAGGTGGTTCGGGCACGCGGCTCTATCCGCTGACCCTGGCTGTAAGCAAACAGCTCATGCCGGTTTACGATAAGCCGATGATCTATTATCCCATCTCTACTTTGATGACCGCAGGGATCCGGGATATTCTCATCATTTCCACCCCTCAGGATCTGCCCGCTTTCCAAAAACTCTTGGGGGACGGGTCCCGCTTGGGATGTTCCTTCAGTTACGCCGAGCAACCGGAGCCGAAAGGATTGGCAGAGGCCTTTACCATCGGTGCCGATCATATCGGAAATGACGATGTGGCCCTTATATTGGGTGATAATATTTTCTATGGGGCTGGGCTCGGAAGACAGCTTCAAAAGAACAGCTCCCCGAAGGGAGGGGTGGTTTACGCCTACCATGTTTCCGACCCCCGCCGCTACGGGGTCATCGATTTCGATGAAGACCGAAAAGCGGTGTCTATTCAGGAAAAGCCCGAGCAACCCCGTTCCAATTATGCTGTGCCCGGTCTTTATTTTTACGACAATGAGGTTGTGGATATTGCTAGAAAACTCGAGCCCAGCGAGCGAGGGGAATTGGAGATCACGGATGTGAACCGTACTTATTTGGAGAGAGGCCGATTGCAGGTTTCCATCATGGACCGGGGAACCGCATGGCTGGATACGGGGACTTTCTCTTCCCTCATGCAGGCCGGCCAATTTGTTCAAGTGATCGAGGAAAGGCAGGGGCTCAAGATCGGGTGCATCGAAGAGGT
>CAZOSO010000111.1:0-6668 GCA_964582635.1 uncultured Weeksellaceae bacterium
CCCTTTTATCACGGTTATAAGGTGGAGAACGCCCAAGGGTGGGGGTATCGCAACGAGTTGACTTGGCACAAGGATCTCGGGGAAGAGCTGAGCACTGAGCTCATCCTGGGAAGTGAAGGGCGGAGCGAGATCAATACACTGCGGAATTTCGATAACGATCAGGGGGCGCCAGGCGCTCTGCGGGAGCATTCCGATACGCGTTCTCGCGTGGGGCTCCTTTTCTTTCAGAACCATTGGGAATTGCCCCACGGTTTCATCGCAACGCTCGGTTTGAGCTACGATCGGGTCCGTTACGATCATCGGGACCTTTACCATCGCGATAGCGTGGACTTCAGCAACCGATTCAGTTTCAGTCCGGGCTGGGTTCCCCGCATCAGCCTCGTGAAGACCTTCCAAAAGGACTTGAGCCTTCGCGCCAGCGTCAGCGAAGGTTTTTCAGCGCCGACGGTCTGGGAGCTGATCCGCCCTGACGGGAGCATCGATACGGATCTGAACGCCGAACGGGGGCGGAACTACGAATTGGGATTTCGGGGGAGCTTGTTGGAGGATCGGATCCGTTTCGATGTCGTTGGCTATTGGTTCCGTTTACGACGGGCCATACTGCAGGAAGAGCGGATCGGGAACCAAGCCGTTTACGCCAACAAAGGCCGGACCGAGCAAAAAGGCGTGGAAGCGACACTCGATCTGCGGATCCTGGAGCGAAAGGATGCTTTTCTCCAGAAGCTCCATCTGAAACAGTCCTACGCTTATCAGAATTATGTTTTCGGGAACTATGCTAAGGAAGGAGTGAACCTTAAGGGGAATCGGATCCCTGGTGTGGCGGACCATACCTGGACCCAGGTCCTGAGTTTAGGGACTCGTCCCGGCTTTTATGGAGAATTGACCGGTCGCTATGTAGGGAACACTCCGCTGAACGACCGGAACAGCGATGCATTCGGTCCTTATTATGTGATGGATGGACGTTTGGGATTCCGCCATTCCCTGGGAAAAAACTTCGACCTTCATCTCTATGGGGGTATGCAGAACATGACAGGGACGCCTTATAGCGCTTTCTTTCAGATCAACGACCTGAACGGGGCTTATTACAACCCTGCCCCTGTTCGCCAATGGTTCGGGGGGTTGGCCCTTTCCGTCCGCCTTTGATCCTCTCCCCGACAGGGGCATTTCCCTACCTTTGCGGAACAAAGAAAAGGACCCATGGCATCTCTCCGTTTGGGGCTTATCAAAGAACGCAAGGACCCCCCTGATAGGCGGGTCGCTTTGACCCCTTACCAGTGCAAAACGCTTTTAGCGCATTATCCGGACCTGGATATCAGGGTGGAACCCTCCGAATTACGGGCTTTTCGGGATGAGGAATACCGCTATTTCGAAGTTCCGGTGGAAGCTGATATGTCCGATCGGGATGTCCTGATCGGCATCAAGGAAGTGCCCCCGGAAGCCCTGATCCCCGATAAGACTTACGCGTTCTTTTCCCATACGATCAAGGAACAACCGCACAACAGGGACTTGTTAAGGGCGGTCCTCGATAAGCGGATCCGCTTGATCGACCATGAAGTGATGACCGACACACTGGGCAGGCGAATCATCGGGTTCGGACGTTTTGCGGGTATCGTCGGTGCTTACAACGGCTTCTTGGCTTACGGAAAGCGGCATGGGCTCTATGAACTACCAGCGGCGCATGAATGCAGGGACCGCCGCGAACTCGACGAACATTTGAAAAAAGTGGAGTTGCCCGCGGACTTTCGCACGGCGATCACGGGCCACGGTAGGGTCGGAAAAGGAGCCCGCGAGATCGTAGAGGCTATCGGTCTGCGCGAAGTGAGTCCCCAAGCGCTGAAGGAAGATAAGTTCGAAGAGCCGGTGTTCGCCCAGCTCGATAGCCACGATTTCCACCATCGCATCGATGGGGGAGAATGGGACCATGAGCTCTTCCATCAGGACCCTTCCCGCTTCACCTCCGATTTCATGCCTTTTGCTCGCTCGGTGGACCTATTTATAGCCGCTCATTATTGGGATCCCAATGCACCGGCCTTTTTCACGGCGGCCGAAGCGAACGACCCTTCCTTCCGCATCGACACGATCGCGGATGTCAGCTGCGATGTCGACGGCCCGTTGCCGACAACTCTTAGGGTCTCCACGATCGAAGAGCCATTGTACGGCTATGATCCTGCTACCGGTAAGGAGACCGATCCCATGGATCCTCGAGCGATCTGCGTTATGGCCGTGGACAACCTTCCCGGTGAATTGCCGCGGGACGCTTCGGAAGCTTTCGGACAGGTCCTCATGGACCGGGTTATTCCCGCTTTTTTAGGGAGTGACGAAGAAGGGATCCTGGAACGAGCTACCATCGCTCGCAACGGAGAATTGACCGAGCATTTCGCTTATTTGAAGGATTATGTGGAAGGGGTGAATTCGGCTTCTTATTGAAAAGCTTTCTTCGTGTCCTTAGGGCTTCCCTTTGTGTCCATAGTGGTTCAAAGAAGTAGAAATGAGACCACAAAGGTCACAAAGGATGGCACAAAGGGCACAAAGGGGAATCCAAAGCTTCCGTTCCCATGAAACTTCAGCAACTCACGAACTTCCTCGACCGTTACGCGCCACCAGCTTACCAAGAGGACTTTGACAATTCGGGGCTTCTGGTCGGCGAGCCCGATATGGAACTGAAGGGGGTGCTCGTCACCCTCGATTGCACCGAAGCCATCGTGGAGGAAGCCATCCATAGGGGAGCGAATGCCATCGTCGCTCATCATCCGATCATCTTCGGCTCTCTCAAGAGCCTCACGGGGAAGGATCACGTGGAACGCACCGTGATGAAGGCTCTGCGCAACAATGTGGCCATCTATGCGACCCACACGAACCTCGACAAGGTGCGGCACGGAGTGAACGCCAAATTCGCTGAAAAACTGGGGCTGAAGGACCTTCGTTGCCTGAGCCCGATGAAAGGGGAACTTTTAAAACTGGTCCTCTTTTGTCCGACCGAAAGCGCGGACGAGGTCCGCCAAGCCATTTTCGAAGCTGGGGGAGGAGCGATCGGGGATTACAGCTCTTGTAGTTTCAATGGGGAAGGCTTCGGGACCTTTCGCCCGGAAGAGGGGACCGATCCTCATGTAGGACGGATAGGAGAGGAGCACCGCGAAGTGGAGCTCCGTATGGAGACCGTGGTCCCTCAATATCTACAAGGGGCGGTCGTGAAACGGATGAAAGAGGTCCATCCTTATGAAGAGGTCGCCTATGACCTCTATCCGATCGAGAACGAGCATCCCCTTCACGGTTTCGGAATGGTGGGAGAACTGGAAGAACCTCTGGAAGAGGAGGTCTTCTTAAAGCAGCTTAAAGAGCGGATGAAAACCGGGTGCGTGAGGCATTCCCCTCTCCTCGGAAAAAAAGTGGAGAGAGTGGCCCTTTGTGGTGGAGCAGGTCGCTTTTTGATGAAAAAGGCCATGAAGGAAGGGGCCGACATGTTCGTAACGGCCGATATGAAATATCACGAGTTCTTCGATGCTGAAGGATCCATTGTCGTGGCCGATATAGGGCATTATGAAAGCGAACAATATACTGTGGAACTTTTGAGCGAAGCACTGCAGGCAGAATTTCCTAAATTTGCGGTCCTCGCGAGCGAGGTGAACACGAATCCCGTAAATTACTTCTGACCCATGGCTGAGGCATCCGGCAAAAAGAATACAGGAAGCAAGAGCAGCAGTTCCAAGAAAAAGACCAGCAGTTCCAGCAGTAAGAGCAGTGCTTCTTCCCAAAAGAAGACGAGCAGCTCTTCTTCCCAAAATAAGAGCAAAAGCAGCTCGAGCAAGGCCAGTGGTTCCAGCAAGAAGAGCAGTTCCACTGCTAAAAGCGCTCAGAGCAAGAAGAGTGCTTCCACCAAAAGCGCTTCTGGCCAAAAAGCTGCTTCCACCAAGAGCAAACAAAGCTCAGCGAAAAGCGGAGGAAGCAAAAAGAGCGGTGCTTCCACTAAGGCCTCGCAGAGTAAAAGTGCTCAAAGCAAGGGAGCTCAAAGTGAGCAGGCGACGGCTTCTAAAGGCAAGAAGGATGAAAAATCCATGAGCGCTGTGGAGAAGAAGCTTCGCTCGCTCTACAAGATCCAGCTCATCGATTCCAAGATCGATGAGATCCATACGATGAGGGGAGAGCTTCCGCTCGAGGTCCAGGATCTCGAAGATGAGCTCGAAGGGCTTCAAACCCGAAAGGATAAGCTTCAAAGCGATATCGAGGATCTGGAAAGCCAGATCTCGGACAAGAAGAACAAGATCAAGGAATCCGAGGAGCTGATCAAAAAGTACGAAGGACAGCAGCGGGATGTTCGCAACAATAGGGAGTACGAGTCCTTGAACAAGGAGATCGAATACCAGGGGCTCGAGATCCAATTGGCCGAGAAGAACATCAAGGAGCTGGAATCCAAGATCGAGAACAAAAAGGAACTCCTTCAGGAAGCTCAGGAGAAGTACGACGACCGTAAGAAGGACCTCGACGAGAAGAAGAAGGAGCTCGATGCCATCATGAAGGAGACCGAGAAAGACGAGGAGCGCTTCAAAAAGCTATCCGAAGAAGCTCTGAAAGGGATCGAAGACCGGCTTCAGAAAGCTTATGAGCGGATCCGTCGAAATGCTCGGAACGGCCTCGCTGTCGTTACGGTCGATCGGGACGCTTGTGGGGGTTGCTTCAACAAGATCCCCCCGCAAATGCAGCTCGATATTCAGATGCACAAGAAACTCATCGTTTGTGAGCATTGCGGCCGTATTCTGGTCGACCCAGAGCTTGCCCAGGATATCCATGAAGAGATGAAGCCTGAGCTCGGCGAGCGCGTCGATGAGGGTTAAAAACGGGTGCCTCCCGTTAGAAGAAAACCGCTTCTCCTTTTCAAAATGCGGGCGGTCCTTCCCGAAACCGGATCGGTCGGGCGATGAAGCTGGGAGCGTAGGCTTTTGCGATAGCTAACGTCCAGAAAGAAGCCTTTCTTTCGATATCCGAGCCCCATGGTGTAGGTGTGGGAAGCTTTTTCGCGCAGCTTTCCCCATTTCCGTTGGACCGGCGATAAAAAACGGTATCCGCCTCGAAGGTAGAGGGGAGACAAGCGCCATTCAAGGCCTGCTCGCAATTCATGACCAGCGCGGAAACGATCGCGGATCGCTCGATTCTCTTGCACATATCCGGCACCGTTTTGAGCACCCTGGGGTGAGAAGAGCTTCCCGGACCGATGGTTCCGGAACTGGTATTCGATCGAGAGGAGCCCGCTCTTTTGAATGAAATAAGCAGCACTGGCCACCAACCGATAGGGTGTGAGGATCCGGTACTCGTAGGTCGCGGCATCGGGATTCTCTTTTTCGGTCCGCCCACTGCCGAAATCCGCCTTCATTTGAACATCCCATTCCTCCGATAGGTAAAGGATGCTCGGGGACCTCGCGGATAGGCCGAAGCGCCAATCCGAGTCGGGGCGATAAATAGCTCCGAACCCCAGGTTCAAGCCCGAGCCTCTGATCTTCAGGGCCTCTTCATAGCTGAAGTCCTGTACATCGCTACCTCCTTTCACGTCCTCTTTATGGAGGGTTCTTTGGTCGAAGTTGATCACGGGCATCCCAAGTTTGCCACCGATATAAAGATCCCCAACCCGGTCGAAGGCCAGGGTGACCCGGGCCTCTCCCATAGAGCCCCCTCGTTCGATCCGGCGGTTCACATCGTGTTCAGCTCCTTCTAAACGATGACTGTAGCTCGTGCTATCCCCTTTGGGATCCATTAAAAAACTCTGATAGGCGATCTCTCCTGTGAATGGGGCCTTTTGGTTCAGCTCGCTCAAATGGATGCCGTTGGAGATCCGGACGAAGCGGTCCAGGATCGAGCGTGCGGGGTCTTGCCCCTTGATCTGGACCTTTTCGTTGAAGGAGCGCAGGCGATCGTAGGAGATCCCGATGTGAAAACTTTTCCAGTTCGGATCTTGAGATGGCCGGAAGATCACCCCTCCTATTTGTTCCACGGCCAGTTCCAACTGCTCCCTCCTCTTCCGTTCTCCCTTGAAGAAAGAACGGCTCTGCTGTTCCGTGAAAGAAGGGGTGAAGGCCAGCTCATTCTTGCGAAGAAGAGCTGCGCCTGCAGGATTGGAATTGATACTGGAAAGGTCCGCACCGAGCGAACCAAAAGCTCCGGCCATACCTACGTAACGTGCAGTGCCGTGAAGTTCACTCCGGGAATAGCGGAGCACGTCCATTTCGTTTTGGCAGAAAGGATGGAAGGGGGATAAAAGCAGGACCACTGCCAACAGAAGGTCACGTAAAACCCGCATGGGTCACTTTGCGCTACCGGTTGGGATCCGAACTATCGTAAGAGCGGTCGCGCTCGCTTCCCGAGTCGCTATCGCTATCACTACCACCTCCTGTAGAGGATCCCCCTCCGGTATTGTTCTGCCCTCCTTGAGTAGAAGGATTGTGGCCTCCTACGGGGAAGCGATAGTAAACATTGCTGCCCCTGCCCCCTCGATAGGCAGGAGACCGATAATAACCGTCGTTCCTGTATCCCCGATCGAATCTGTGATAAAAGTCGTTCCTTCTTTGGAGCCTTCTCCATTCGAGTTGATCGGCAACATCGGGATCGTAATAATCGGGTTGTTCCCTTTCCTCCTCTTGGTTACGAGCTGAAGCTGTTGTTACGCGCTCTTTTTGTTCTTT
>CAZOSO010000112.1:0-6668 GCA_964582635.1 uncultured Weeksellaceae bacterium
ATCCCATTCCTGGATCAACCCCTCTCCATGAACACCGTGCCTCCTCGGTGCCCTCTGTGGTCCCATCGCTCTATTCGGAGTTCAAAAGCATGGCTTTGGAACCACTGAGCTCACAGAGAAGGCACGGAGGAACACAGCGAAAGCCTGTTGGAATGTTGGACTGTTGGAATGTTGGAATGTTGGATTTTTGGACCGTTGGACTGTTGGTCTCTCACCCCCTCTCCTTCCCCTCCAACTCATGCTTTTCACCTTTTCGAACCCAAGTCAGAACCCCGAACAGCGTGCTGATCCGTAGGACTTTATCGACTTTTGTCACAAAGGAGGAGGTCAAAAGGGCAACCGATCGGTCTCCTTATCGTCTAAAGAGCGGAAACAAGGATGGATCCTTCGAATAAAGAACTTGCGGAGCTCATCGAAGGCTGTAAAAAGGGAGAAAGAAGCGCCCAAAAAGAGCTATTCGATAAGTTCCAGCCCCAGTTGATGGGAACATGCTTGCGCTACACGAAAGACAAGGAGCGGGCCAAAGACATCCTGCAGGATGCCTTTATCAAGATCTACTCGAACATCGAGAAGTTCGACGATACCGGTTCTTTCGAGGGATGGATGCGAAGGGTGGTGGTCAATACGGCCATCGACTATTTGCGCAAGAAAAAGAACGATCATGTGTTCCTCGGAGAGGAGGGCAGCCCCGAAGAACACAAGGACGAGCAACTAGATGAGGAAGAAGACGTCAAGGAAGAAGAGGAATTCAAACAAGCTAAAGCACAAGAGATCATACAAGCCTTGCAAGAGCTTTCGCCCGTATATCGAACCGTTTTCAACCTATATGTGGTGGAGAACTACTCGCACAAAGAGATCGCAGAGATGCTGGATATCAATATAGGGACTTCGAAATCGAACCTGGCGAAGGCCAAGCGGAATTTGAAAGAAGTTCTCGCTAAGAAGAAAGAGACCGATGAGCGATAAGACCCCATTCGAACGAACGATCCAGGAAAAGCTGGAAGGATATGAAGCTCCCTACGACCCTTCCGCATGGGAAGGGATCGAAGCGGAACTCGACCGCACGAACCCCTCTCAGGGCCGTTCGGGTAAGAAAGCCAAGAAGAGCGGGAAGTGGGGTGCTATAGCTGTAGGTAGTGCTGCCGTCCTACTCGGAGGAGGCCTTTTGGTCAATGAGCTGAGCCAAAAAGAGGAAGGGAACGCGGAAGAAAAGGCTCCCGAAAAGACATTGGTGGAGCAGCATGAAAAGAACTCGAAGGGAAGTTCTTCGGAAAGCGAAAAGACAAGTCCCGAAGGGGAAGAAAAAACGAGTTCCGCTCCTTCATCCAAGGTTTCCGAAGGAAAGAAGGATGAAAAGGCGAGCGAAGAGCGAGCTGAGGATGAGACCGGTCCGAACAATGACAAGCTTCCTGAAGGTGAAAGTCCGGAACGAAGCTCTTCGAGCACAACGGATAACAGCAGCAAGAAAACGGATTCGGACAAGGGGACGGATAATGATATCGCCAGCCTTTCCCCCGAAGAGAGGGATAAGGAGAAAAACCCGATCCCCGCTGATCTGGCCATCCACACTGGACGAACGGACGCTTGCCCGGGGCTGGATGTCAACTTTGAATTATCCCAGGCACCCGAGGGGGTGAATTATTTCTGGAAGTTCGGTGACGGGAGTTTCTCCAATAAAGCCGCTCCCTCCCATCGCTTTAAAGAAGCCGGCACTTACCGGGTCTCGGTCACGCTCACCCACCAGGAAAGCGGTAAGACCCGAAAGATCACGGCCGAGAACCCCATTAGGGTCCATCAGAACCCCAATGCCAAGATCGAAGTGCAAGAAACACCGCGTCAGCTTCGCAGAGCCCATAGGGTGACCGTCCTAGAGCTGGAGGATCGAGCGAACGTGAAGCATGCTGTGTGGGATCTTGGGGATGGAACACGGGTCGATGATCAGGAACGGATCGTCCACCAGTATCCCTCCAAGGGCCTCTATACAGTAAAGGTTTATCTTTTCGGAGAGGACGGATGCAGGGACACGGTCCGCTTCCGACACGAGCAGAACAAGAGCTACGATCGCACCCTCTTAGCACCGAACGCCTTTGCTCCGAACAACGATGGCCATAACGATCGCTTCATCCCCAAAGCGCTGGAAGTGCTCGAAAGACCCTTCACCATGACCATTCACGACCGATCCGGTCGCATGGTCTATAAAACGAGGGACGCTTCCGAGCCATGGAACGGTCGGGTCCAGAACAGCGGACAAGAGCTCGATGAAGGGGTCTACCTTTGGGTCGTCGTGATCGAGAACAAAAAGGGTGAAGAGGAGACCTATAAAGGAGCTGTCACCCTCAAACGATGATCGGCTAAGCGGAGGGATCGAAAGGATCCCCCGCTCATCCTTTCGATCGATCTATCTTCGACGGATCGAAAGGTAGCCATGCTGCGAGCCCTCCATCTTTCTTTTCTGATCGCGGTCCTTCTCCCTCTGAACCTGCTCGGCCAAAGAGGCTTCCAGCAACGGGTGGATCACCGGATCCATGTCCGCCTGGACGACGAGGAGAAAATGCTCCATGGGAAGCAGGAGATCCGCTATATCAATCGTTCCAACAGCAAGCTCAACTGCATCTTCTTTCATCTCTGGCCTGAAGCATATAGCAGTCCCGAGACGGCTCTATGCAAGCAGCTCCGAAAACAGGGAGACCTATCCCTTTATTATGCCTCGGAACGGGAAAGGGGCTATATGGACTCCCTCGACTTCAGGGTCGATGGGAAAAAAGTTCCCTTTTATAGAGATCCGGAACATCCCGATATCGGGCACATTTTTCTCGATGAACCCTTGGCATCCGGGGACACCGTTCAAATCCGAACGAGCTTTCGGGTCAAGATCCCTCACGGCCAGTTCTCGCGGATGGGCTTTAAAGGGGACGCTTTCAAGATCACCCAATGGTATCCCAAGCCAGCCGTCTACGATGAAGACGGATGGCATCCGATGCCCTACCTCCAGCAAGGGGAATTCTACAACGAATTCGGCTCCTACGATGTACGGATCACCCTCCCCAAGAACTATACGGTGGGCGCTACCGGCAAGTTGACCGGTGAGTCCGGGGAACGGGAACGGCTCGACCGTATCTTCCAAAAGACCAAAGAACTCGATAGTTTCCCGCAAGACTTCGAGCATCCTCCTTCATCGGAGGAAATGAAGACCCTTCGCTATCGGGCGGACAGTGTGACGGACTTCGCCTGGTTCGCCGATAAACGCTATAGGGTTATGCAAGAACGGGTCCAACTCCCTCGTTCCGACCGGACAGTGCTGGCCCGTGTCTTTTTCACCGATCACGAAGCCGATCGATGGGAACATGCCATCGACTATCTGGAAGATGCGCTCTACTACTATTCCCTCTGGGTCGGACCTTATCCGCACGACCGGATCAGCGTGGTGAGCAGCAGGAGCGGTGTTGGTGGAGGTATGGAGTATCCCGGGATCAGCGTGATCGGTCCCACGAACTCTGGGCTCATGCTGGAAAGGGTGATCGCCCACGAGGTGGGTCACAACTGGTTCCAGGGCGTTCTTGCCACGAACGAACGCAAGGATCCCTGGATGGATGAAGGATTGAACAGCTACTATGAGAACCGTTACATGCGGGTCCAACATCCCGATATCCTCCCCTTTCAAGGCCTTTTGCCCCGAGGGGCACTGGAGGTCTTCGGAATGGTGGGGAGAGACCCCATGTACCAGCACTACCTTCAATACCGAACGATCGCTGGCCAAGAAGCGGATCAAGCTCTGTCCTCTCATTCCACCACTTTCACATCGAAGAACTACGCGGTCATGGCTTATTCCAAAGGAGCTTTGCTCTTCGATCATTTGGAGCAATACCTGGGCCAGGAGACCGTCGATCGGGCAATTCGCGCTTATTATTCCGAATGGCGTTTCCGACACCCGGAAGAAGAGGACCTCGAGCGAGCCTTCACCCAACGAACGGAGAAAGATCTGAGCCCCTTCTTCGAAGGCTTCCTTCACAGCACGGGCAAGATCGATATGCGCCTGAAAAAGGTGGAGAAGGGGGGTGAATTCCGCTATGGGGACCGCTACCGGGTGACGGTCGAGAACGAAGGAGATATCGCTGCCCCCGTGCCTTTAACGGTCATCCAGGAAGATACGATGGTGGAGGAGAAGTGGATCGAAGGCCTCGAAGATGAGCGAAAAATAGAACTCCCCTATCATACGGGACAAGTAAAGGCTTTCGGGATCGATGGGAAAGAGCGGGTCCCCGAGATCGACCGGCGGAACGACCGCTACAACAATCGCTCCCTTTTTCCACGACAGGGGGGGCTCGAGATCGATCCTTTTTTCGGCATCGACGATCCGAACAAGAACGGGCTCTATCTCTTTCCGAGCTTAGGGTGGAACCGGAACGATGGCTTTATGGCGGGCCTTGGGATCCACGAAAGAGGTTTGATGGCGGAGCCTTTCTCTTTTGCCCTGGCCCCCATGTACGGTTTCAAGAGCAAGGAGATCACCGGCCTGGGGGCCATCGGATGGAACGGGTGGTGGGATGAGTCCCCGATCCTGGACCATATGCGGATCGGTCTTCAATTGAAGCGCTTCAGCGATCGCAGTTTTATCGACCATCGATTCACCTACACACGCATCACCCCCCGCCTGGAGCTTTGGTATGAAAAAGGGGAGGCCAGATCCCCTCATCGCCACCGGACAGTGCTGGAAACGCCTTTCATCGCCACTTATTTGAGCGATCGGGCCTTTTTGGAAGGGCTTGAACGATCGCGTTCTTATATCAGCTTTCAGCAGTTCTGGGAAAAAGAAAGCTCATTGCTTCCGATGGAAGCCGAACTAAGAGGGGTCCATCATGAGCGTTTCACCCGCCTTAGTGCCCGCTGGCAAGGAGCTTTTCGCTACAACGATGATAAGAAAGCCCTGTCCCTACGTCTCTTCGGGGGCAAATTCCTCAAAAGCGAGCATGCCCTACCCGCTTATAACTTCAGGATGGACGGCCGGGGACCGAACAGTGATTTTCTCTACGAACACTACTTCTTCGGGAGGGGGAGCCGCAAGGGGATCTGGAGCCAAGAAATGGCCCGTGAGGAGGGAGGGTTCTATATTCCGACCGCTCACGGCAGCTCGAACGACTGGATCGCCTCAGCAGGCCTTGAGCTCGATCTCCCTTTTCCGGAAAACCCGAACCTGAGCCTCTATTTCAACCAGGGCTGGGCGGCGGATCCCTTTTCGAAGAATCCGCTCGCTCTTTATGAGGCAGGAGCGAGCGTGGAGCTGATCGAAGATATGCTCTCGGTTCACGTTCCGGTCCTTTTTTCCGAAAGGATCGAAGAGGAACATAAGATCAACAAGATCGGTCTCTGGCAACGGATCCGCTTTCAGATCAGGCTTGACCGTCTTCAACTTTTCCAAAGGCTCAGAACGCATACCTTGTGAGCTCCAATTCGGCCATATATTTCGCCTCCGATCTTCACTTGGGCGCTCCCGATCCAAGCAGGAGTCTGGAACGTGAAAAGCGCTTCATCCGATGGCTGGATCGAATAGCTGCTGACGCTGAAGCCTTGTATCTCTTGGGGGACGTCTTCGATATGTGGTTCGAATACGGCAAGGTGGTGCCCAGGGGGCATGTTCGCCTTTTGGGACGCTTAGCGGAAATGGCTGACAATGGACTTCCGATCCATTTTTTTACGGGGAATCACGATATGTGGGTCTCCGATTATCTACCGAAGGAGATCGGGGCGACGCTCCATCGGGATCCGATCCGAGCGGACTTGAAAGGGAAACGCTTTCTATTGGGGCACGGGGATGGCCTCGGCCCGGGGGATCGGGGCTATAAGTTCCTCAAAAAGGTCTTTCGAAGTCCGATCAGTCGCTGGATCTATCGTTGGACCCATCCCGACATCGGGCTTCCCATCGCCCATTATTTCTCCAAGACGAGCCGGGAAGCAGGAGAAGAGCAATACCTTGGAGAAGAGCAGGAGTGGTTGGTCCAATATTGCTACGAGGTCCTTCGGGAAGAGCCGATCGACTTCTTCATCTTCGGGCATCGACATCTTCCATTGGACATTTCATTGGGAAAAGGATCGGATGCACCCCGCTATATCAACCTAGGGGACTGGCTTCAGCACAACAGTTACGCACGCTTCGATGGCGATCACTTGGAGCTCAAGACCTTTGAAGCTTAAGAAGGGGTTCCGAGTTCTTCGATCAGATCCACCAATCGGTTGGAATAGCCGACCTCATTGTCGTACCAACCCACCACCTTCACAAGGTCGCCAACGACCGAGGTCAGTTGAGCATCGTAAACACAGGAATGGGGGTCTCCGATGATATCCCTCGAAACGATAGGGTCGGGATTGTATCGGAGGATCCCTTTCATATCCCCTTCCGCTTCTTTTCGGAACTGCTGATCGAGCTGTTCGGGTGTAGGAGCCTCCTCCACCACGCAAGTGATATCCGTGAGCGAGCCGTCGGGGACCGGCACCCTGATCCCACACCCTCCCATGCGGAGATCCAAATGGGGGAAAATACGGGTGATCGCTTTTGCAGCCCCTGTCGTCGTAGGGACGATGGATTCTGCAGCTGCTCGGGCTCTTCGAAGGTCTTTATGAGGTCCGTCGTGCAGACGCTGATCCATCGTATAAGAATGGACGGTGGTGATGTA
>CAZOSO010000113.1:0-6492 GCA_964582635.1 uncultured Weeksellaceae bacterium
CTGGACGAAGCGGGTGAGGGTGTCGGCGCTACCGCAGGCCTTGGCGATGAGGGTGACCGGATAAAAGGCGGTATCGGCATAAGTGTGGGAGGGGTCCTCGAGGGTGGACAAATAGCCGTCACCGAAGTTCCATTCGTAGGAACTGGCGTACTGGCTCTGGTTCTCAAAGAATAGCTCCTTCTTGCCGTTCTTTTGGTAGGAGAAGGCGGCCTCGGGCCCGCGGATGAAGCCTTGGCAGTTGGTCTTCGCGACCCAGAGGTCTTGGCTATCCCCGGTGTCGAGGTCCTGGCCGAAGCCGGTCGCGAGCATGTTGGAGTCGTTCTCCGGCCTCCCCCCATCGAAGTAGTAATGGGAGGCCTTTCCACCGCCTTCCATGCGGTAGGTCCGCTCCCAGATGCTATCGCCCTGGGGGCCGAGGCGCATCATCCAACCTCGGGCTCGTCTTTGGTAACTAGAGTCAACGTAAGGGTCCACGCGACCTATGAGGAGGAGGTCCCCGTTGGGGCACTCCCGGAGGGAATTGACATCGTAGTTGACCTCGGTCCGCTCGAACTCCTTGTACCAGATCGTATCACCGTTCAGGTCGAGCTTGCCGGCGGCGATGTGTGCGGCTGGATCATAGCCTTCCATGGAATCGATCAAAGCGGCAGCGAAAGCAATATTGCTGTCCTGGGTCACCGTGCAGAAGGCGTCGCCCGCGGTGTGTATCTGTTCGGTCGTATCGTGGGTGAAGCCTCGGATCCATTCCTGGTTGCCGTTGCTGTCGACCTTCATGACGAAGGCCCGCCCTGCGGAATCGATCGGAAAAAAGGCTTGGGAACTTCCACCGATCACATAGCCACCGTCAGGAACGGAGCTTAAACTCCCTGCGAAACTGTACTGGCTGTTCCCGTAGCTCTTCTTCCAGAGGAGGTTGCCGGAGCTGTCGATCCGGTAGAGTTCGATGTCCCAGTTCCCCGGGGCTTCTGCTCCTAGGATCAGGTAGCCGTTGCCGTTCTGGACCGGGACCACGTCCATGCCGATGTCCTGTCGGGAGCTGTTCCCATAGGTGCGGGTCCAGAGGGTGTCCCCTTGGGGGGTGAACTTCATGAGATGGACGTGCGGGGAATAGCTTAAAGCGCTATCATCATAAGATGCTGTGTAAAGGAGATTGCTGTCCCTGTCCCAAGTCAATCCTCCACGACTTGAGGGAGTGATCCGAACGTCCTGTGCTCCTTGATAGGTCTTTAAGGTATCGAGGCTTCCGTTCGTTTTCAGAATAGCGACCCTTAGAGAAAGCGAATTGAGATCGGTGGAATAGTTATCCGCCACGATCGTGAAATAACCCGTGTCCAAAGGCATGATGGAATACCCGATCTGAGCCCCTTGATAAAAATCGAAGCGCTGGTCGAAAAAGGGCGGGGCCCCTTGCTGCCCCTTCCCGATGGAGGAAAGGAACAGCAAGAGGGTCGCTCCTAAGATGGCGAGTTTCCGGGTCCGGCTGATCGGGGCTTCGTTTTTCTGCCTGTTCGGATGATGGGATGCATGATCCGTATAGGGAATGCCCTTAGGATCGGAGATTTCATGCTCCGTTCGCCCCAAAGGCAAGGCCGATCTTGGAGCAGGTCCGAAAGGGCCGCTTGTTTCTTTAGCACTTGTTCGAAAAACGCTCAAAGGGAACATTCTACCCGAATATAGGATTTTGAAAAGGAAAGTTTCCTAGGGGTTTTCTTGCTTCTGCTTCTTCCATCCGCTGAAAAAAGCGCCAGGGTTTCAAATGCCCCCTAGCTCTCCCCCCATTTCCTTAATTTTGCGCCCACTCAACGAAGAAAATCCGAGAAGCTATGGCCATGAACGCCCTCCAACACCTGCCCGAACCCTATAACGAACCCGTCCACAAATACGCGCCCGGAACCCAGGAGCGCGAAGAGCTCAAAGCCGCGATCGAGCGGGTCAAGAACGCCGAGAACGATATCCCCATGTTCATCGGAGGCGAAGAGGTACGGACCAATGACCAGCGGGACGTAGCCCCGCCGCACGACCATCAGAACCCGGTCGGCCAGTGCCATTGGGGCAACAAAGAGCATGTACAACAGGCGGTGGATGCTTCGCTCAAGGCGAAGAAGCAGTGGGCGGAACTTCCCTGGCAAGAGAGAGCTTCGGTGTTCCGCAAAGCCGCCGAGCTCATCGCCGGGCCCTATCGCTACGATGTGCTCGCCACGACGATGATCGGGCAGTCGAAGAACGTGCATCAGGCCGAGATCGAAGCGGTTTGCGAGACTTGCGATTTCCTCCGTTTCAACACGAAGTTCATGGAGGAGCTCTACGAGCAACAGCCCCTATCCGTGCCCGGCATTTGGAACCGAACGGAATACCGTCCGCTCGAGGGCTTCATCTTTGCCATCACCCCTTTCAACTTCACGGCCATCGCCACCAACCTCCCCACAGCTCCCGCAATGATGGGGAACGTCTCGATCTGGAAACCGAACCCCAACCAGATCCTGGCGGCCCAGCTCATCATGCGGATCCTCATGGAGGCAGGGCTGCCGGACGGCGTCATCAACCTCATCTACACCGATGGACCCGATGCGGGGGACGTGATCTTCCAGCATCCCGATTTCGCCGGACTGCATTTCACCGGCTCTACCGCGATCTTCAAGGAGCTCTACCGGGAGGTCGGGAAGAACATCGACAACTACAAGTGCTATCCCCGCGTGGTCGGAGAGACCGGTGGAAAGGATTTCATTGTGGCCCACGAGTCGGCCGACCCCGATGCCGTGGTCACGGCCATTTCGAGGGGTGCCTTCGAATATCAGGGGCAGAAATGTTCCGCCGCTTCCCGGGCTTATATCCCCGAGAACCTCTGGCCTCATATCAAAGAGGGAGTGCTCCGGGATGTCCAGAGCTTCAAGGTCGGTTCCCCGGAGGACTTCTCCAACTTCGTTTGTGCCGTCATCGAAAAGAAAGCCTTCGATAAGATCAAAGGCTACATCGATGAGGCCGCCCAAAGCGATCGGGCCGAGATCATTCAAGGAGGTCATTGCGACGATTCCAAAGGCTATTTCGTGGAGCCGACGGTGATCGTCACCGACGATCCGCACTTCAAGACCATGGAGGAGGAGATCTTCGGGCCGGTCATCACCATCTACGTCTACGATCCGAAGAAGTACGAAGAGACGCTCGATACCCTCGATAACACGTCCATGTACGCGCTAACGGGAGCTGTCTTTGCGCAGGACCGTTATGCGATCGACACGGCGGTGAAAAGGCTGGAGCAAACGGCCGGGAACTTCTATATCAACGACAAACCCACCGGATCTGTGGTCGGGCAGCAGCCTTTCGGGGGTGCTCGCGGGTCCGGGACCAACGACAAGGCCGGTTCCATCCTGAACCTGACCCGATGGGCTTCCATGCGCTCGATCAAGGAGACCTTCGTGCCGCCTAAAGATTACCGTTACCCGCACATGGGCGAGAGCTAAACCGTATGATCTACGAGTTCAACGGATTCCGGCCGGTCGTCGACGAGAGCGCCTACGTGCATCCGCAGGCGACCGTGACCGGGAACGTGATCATCGGAAAGGACGTCTATATCGCGCCCGGTGCAGCGATACGGGGCGATTGGGGTCGCATCGAGATCGACGACGGGTGCAACGTCCAAGAAAATTGTACGGTGCACATGTTCCCCGGGGTGACCGTTAAACTCGAGCCCTCGGCGCACATCGGCCACGGAGCGGTGATCCATGGCGCCCGTATCGGGGAGAACAGCCTTGTCGGGATGAACGCGGTGGTGATGGACGATGCGGTGGTCGGAAAGGAGTGCATCATCGGAGCGCTCTGTTTTGTGAAGGGGAAGATGGAGATCCCCGATCGGAAGATGGCGGTCGGCAATCCGGCGGAGATCGTGAAAGAGGTCACGGACGAAATGGTCGCTTGGAAGACCGAAGGGACGCGGCTCTATCAAAAGCTCCCGCAAGAGCTTTACGACACGCTGCGCGAGTGTGAGCCTTTGCGGGAAGAAGAGCCGGACCGTCCCCAACAGACGATCGACTACAAGCCCTGGAAGGATCAGGGGGGGTAAGGCGCACCGTCTCCGTGTCCTCCGCGTCCACCGCGGTTAAAAATACCAAGCCCTTCATCCACTGAACCTCATGGATGGGAAGCATGTTCTTCTAATAGATCCCTACCGGGTCAACATCCCTATATCAAAAAGGAAGCACATGCCCATCACCACCTGCACCCTCGACGAACAAGCGCGTGGCGGCTTCGATGCCGGGCGCATTGCCGAAAACAAACCCATCGGCTTTCCCCACGAAGTGGGCAAGCTGAAAGGCTTTTCCAAGCTCATGTATTGGGCGCATGCCTATAGCGATCAGGGAGGAGTGATCGGGGAGCACCCGCACGAGGCCTTTGACATCGTTTCTTTTGTTCTGAGCGGAACGCTCACCCATTACGACAGCAAAAGCCAGGAGCGAGCTCCCATCGGGGCCGGGGGTGTCCAGATCATAAGGGCCGGGAACGGGATCACGCATCAGGAAGAATTGGCCCCCGGGACTTACTTTTTCCAGATCTGGTTCGATCCCGATGTGCGGAAGACGGTGAAAGAAGAGGCTTCCTACGACAATTATCCTGCGGATGGGTTCCCCAGCGAGGAAGATCAAGGTGTTCGGACCACTTATCTGATGGGCGAAAGGTCCCCCGTTTGGAGCTATGCCAGCGATATCGAAGTTCGACGGAGTTTTTATCCAGAGGGCGAACAAGAACTGGAGCCTGGGGACGATCGGATCCTTTCCGCCTATCTGCTCGAGGGGTCGGTGGACCTGAACGGGCAAAAGCTCGGGAAGCACGACTTTTTCAAGGTTGAGGACGAAAGCAGGGTTCCCTTCACCGCTTCGGATGATACAGAGCTCTTTATCGTCGATGTTCCCAAAGATCCGGGTTATCCCACCTTTTTGGAGCAGCGCTTCGGATGAGGGGAACAATTCTACCTTTGCGCCGATGCGCTTTTGCTTGCTCCTTTTTTGCTTCCTTTTACTCGAGCTTCCCGCTTCTTCGCAGAAAGCGGACACCAGCGGTGAAGAGGGGCGGATCCCTTCTTTTCGCCTGGGAGCTCGCGGGCATTACGGCTTCATTATGCCCCACCACCAAAAGATGCGGCACCTCGTGCAAGGGCATGTCCGTACGGCGGCGCTTTTCATCGAGCGGCCAACGAGTGGCAGAAAGGCTTGGCAGCGGAATTACAGGAGACCGTCCTGGGGTATCACGGCGAGCTATACGGATCTTGGCAATCCGGAGATGCTCGGGAACGCGTTCGCCCTCTTTCCCTACCTCGACTTTCCCCTCCTAAAAGGAAACGCCGGTGGGCTTTTTTTTAGAGCCGGCACTGGCTTTGGATGGATCCAAAAGCCTTTCGATCGAAAGGAGAATTACAAGAACATCGCGATCGGGTCGAAGGCGAACATCACGTTCTCGTTCATGCTTCATGGAAAATGGAGCTTGCCCGGTCGTTGGTCCCTTAGTGCCGGCTTAGCGCTCGATCATTATTCCAACATGGCCATCGCTGTTCCGAACCTGGGGATCAATCTTCCCGCTCTTCAACTGGGCCTAGCCCGTGGAGTAGGAGGGGATAGACGCGTTGGTGGACCTCGAGGTAAGAAGGGAGCTTTGGATCTGGATAAGCGGGGCATCGGAGGGCAAGAAGATCCCTGGCGCATTACACTGACGGGAGGTGCCGGTGTGAAAGGCGCATCACCCCCTAATGGCGAGCTTTTTCCCGCTGTTTCTCTGATGGGTTATCTGGGAAGAAATGTTTCGCAGAAAAGCCAGCTCGGGATAGGGCCCGACGTGGATTGGGATCGAACTCTCAGTTATTTGGCTGCCGAGGGGGATCCGGAGACCGAACCCGAAGACTTTGGTATAAGCGAAGAAAGCCGGGTCGGGGTCAAAGCCGCTTATGCTTTGGTGATCGACCGGCTCCGTTTGATCGGTCAATGGGGGGTTTACCTATACAATCCTTACGAGAAGGAGGGGCCTTTTTACCATCGCTTCGGGGTTCGCTACGATCTCGGACGCCTTTTGATCAACGGAACCCTGAAGACCCACTTTGCGAACGCCGATCATTTTGAACTCGGCGTCGGTTACCGCTTCAAAGCCCCTTGAACCAAAATCCCTTTTCGGACGTTATCTTTGTAGCGATAAGCTCAGTGCTATGAACCTAGCCGTAATATTGATCGCCATCGGATTTCTCGCCCTTTGCATGGCAGGGATCGGCGTTAAGATCCTCCTCAAGAAGGATGGGGAGTTCGCCGGGACTTGCGCTAGCAACAATCCCCTTCTGGAAGAAGAAGGGGCTAGCTGTGGGGTTTGTGGGGCCCGCCCTGATGAGAAATGCCAGAATCCCGATACGGATAAAGGCTGATCCTTACTGTTCTTTCAGGATCTTTTTCATGCCTTCTGTGGCGAAGGTCTTGAAACCTTCTGTTCCTTTTCCCATGATGAAATAAGCTTCGAGCTTAT
>CAZOSO010000114.1:0-6342 GCA_964582635.1 uncultured Weeksellaceae bacterium
GAGCACTTCAAGGTGTCCTCGATGAAAGAGAGCAACAAGATCCCCTTTATCAACCTATCCAACACATGCTCTCGATCGGGGGCAAGCGCCTACGTCCGATAGCTCTATTGCTCGCTTGCGATATGTACGGGGGGAACGAGGATAGGGCGATCTGCGCAGGAACGGGGATCGAGCTTTTCCACAACTTCACCCTCATGCACGATGATCTTATGGATGAAGCTCCTCTCCGAAGAGGAAAAACCACCGTCCATGAGAGGTTCGGAGAGAATATGGCGGTGCTTGCGGGGGATGCCATGTTCGTGAAGGCTTATCAGGAGATGGCGAAGGTGGACCCAGAAGCGTTGCAGGCTGTTCTGGAAGATTTCAACCGTGTTGCGTTGGAGGTTTGTGAAGGGCAGCGGTTGGATATGGATTTTGAAGAACGAGAGGAGGTGGGAATTGACGAGTACCTGCGGATGGTCGTCTCCAAGACCGGCGCTTTATTGGGGGGTGCTTTGGCCATCGGTGCGAGGATCGGAGGAGCATCGGAGGAAGAGGTCAAGGGGATGGAGGAAACGGGACGGAATGCTGGAGTGGCTTTCCAGCTTCAGGATGATCTTTTGGATGTGTTCGGGGATGAAGGGAAATTCGGAAAGCAAAAAGGGGGGGATATCCTCGCTCGTAAAAAGACTTATCTCCTGATCCGCCTTCAGGAAAAAGCGGGCCCTTCCCAAAAGGAACGATTGGAAGAGGCCTTTGCGGAAAAGGACGAAGCTGACCAGATCCGCAAGGTCGTGGAGCTCTACGAGGAGCTGGGAATGGGAAGGGAAACCCGGGAAAGGAGCGAGGCTTATTTTAAAGAAGCTTTACGTTCCCTGGAAGGCCGTTCGCCGGAGGAAGCTCGTAAAGCGCCTTTGCGATCGCTCCTCGATAAAATGCGGGGGCGGGAATCATAAGGGCTGGGTCGACAGCTCCTTTTCTTCGGATCTTCCGATCTCCGGGGTCATTTCATTCCCTACAAGGAACTCTGCGAGGACTGCTTTGTAAGGTCTTTTTCATCCCCTGATCGGACACAGTAGGAATATGGGATCGATCCGAGCTTATTTATCGGTGTTCAGTCGCTATGCTCTTCCATCGGTCGATAGATCGCTTCCAGGGCTTCCATCAGGGTCGGATATTTGAAATTGAAGCCTTCGTTCTGCAATTTTTCCGAGGATACAGGACTTCCTTCGAGGGCGATCCCCCCTCGCTCCCCCATGATCAGTTTCATCATGCTTCCCGGTATTCCCGGTAGGAAAACGGGCCGGTTGAGGACCTTAGCGATGCTGTGGGTCAATTCTTCATTGGTCACATCTTCCGGAGCGACCGCATTATAAGCACCTTCCATTTCTTCGGTGTGGAGGGCGAAAATATAGGCCCGGCAAATGTCCAGGATATGGATCCAGGGCACGTACTGCTTTCCGGATCCCAAGGGAGCTCCCACCCCCATTTTGATCGGACGGGCCATTTGAGGAAGAGGCCCTTCGTCCTTATCGAGTACCAAACCGGTGCGCATTTTCACCACACGGGCCATGTCCGAGGCTTCATCAGCTGCTTCTTCCCATTTTCGGGTCACCTTGGCCAGGAAATCGTCGGCCGGAGGATCATCTTCTGTAAATACGTGCTCGCTCGTTACAGCCCCATAATAACCTATGGCAGAGGCGGATATAAAGGTATCAGGCGGTTCTTCGAGCTTGCGCATGCTGTTCACCAGAAGTTCGGTACCCCCGACCCGGCTTTCCTCGATCTTCTTTTTATACTCGTGGGTCCAGCGATGGTCCATGACACCGGCACCGGCTAGATGGATCACACTCCCGACCCCTTCCAGGCTCTTTTCATCGAGCTCCTGATCTTCGATGTCCCAGTGGAAAGTGGGGACCTCTTCGTCACCCATCGGTGTTCGATGGGACAAGTGGACCACCTCATAGCCCATTCCCTGAAATACAGGGGTTAAGTGAGAGCCGATGAATCCGCTTCCGCCTGTGATAAGGATCTTTTTGCTCATATTGAAAAAGCTATGAAGGCAGTTCGGGATTTATGATCCCCGAAGGTCCCGCTAAATTTCGGAAAGGAAAAACGATCCCATAGCATGGAGTCCGATGGATGGAATACTTCATGATGATGCGCTCATCTTATAGGCCTTTTGGGGTCATCAAAAAAGGAGTAGCAAGAGAACTCTATCCCTTTGCGATCTTATCCTGACCTTTTATAGAACAGAGTGCCCGTGGGAAAAGTTGTAACTTTGCGAACGAGCGATCATCAGCGGATCCCCTATGGATAATTTCTCTTTTTTGAGCAACGCTGACCCGAATTGGATCGAGGAACAATTCCGGAAATATCAAGAAGATCCGGAATCGGTCGAACCAGGGTGGCGATCTTTTTTCGAAGGGTTCGAATTCGCCCGGCGCAATTACGATGAGGAGGCCGGGGAGATCCCGGAGAATGTCCAAAAGGAGTTCAAGGTCAAGAACCTGATCAATGCTTATCGCTCGCGCGGCCATTTGTTCACCAAGACCAATCCGGTCCGTGAGCGTCGCAAGTATCGCCCTACTCTGGATATAGAGAACTTCGAACTGGAGGAATCCGACTTGGACACCGAGTTCGAAGCCGGTTCTGAGATCGGTATCGGGCGGGCCAAGCTCCGCGACATCATCGCTCATCTTCAAGAGACCTATTGCCGCTCTATCGGGGTTGAGTATCGATACATGCGGGACCCTGAAAAAATTCAGTGGTTGCAGGATTGGATGGAAGGGACGAAGAACCAGCCCGATCTGAGCATCGAAGAGAAGAAGCACATCCTACACAAGCTCAACCAAGCGGTGGTCTTCGAGAATTTTCTTCACAAGCGTTTTCCGGGCCAGAAACGTTTTTCCCTAGAGGGGGCTGAAAGCTTGATCCCGGCGCTCGATAAGGTCATCGAGGATGGTGCGGAGCACGGTGTCGGCGAATTCGTAGTGGGGATGGCCCATCGCGGCCGTTTGAATGTGCTTGCCAACATCTTCCAAAAGACCTATACGGATATATTCAGCGAGTTCGAGCCGAAGGATTATGAAGAGAGCCTTTTCGACGGGGACGTAAAGTATCACCTGGGTTATACATCCGATGTACAGACCGATCAGGGGAAAGAAGTGCAGATGACCCTTGCTCCCAACCCCTCACACCTTGAATCCGTGGACCCTGTCGTCGAAGGGATCGCTAGGGCTAAGATCGATCGTCGCTTCAATGGGGATGAAAGCAAGGTCACACCGATCCTGATCCACGGTGATGCTGCGATCGCCGGACAAGGGGTTGCTTATGAAGTTGTTCAGATGGCCCGATTGAAAGGCTATCGAACAGGAGGGACCATCCATCTCGTGATCAATAATCAGGTCGGGTTCACCACCAACTACATCGATGGCCGCTCAAGCACTTATTGTACCGATGTGGGAAAAGTCACCCTCTGTCCGGTCTTCCATGTGAATGGAGATGATGTCGAAGCCCTCGTACATACCATCAACATCGCGATGGATTACCGGCAGCGTTACCATCAGGATGTTTTTATCGATCTGCTCTGTTATCGAAAACACGGGCACAACGAAGGGGATGAGCCCAAATTCACCCAACCGCTTCTCTACAAGGCTATTTCAGAACATCCCGATCCGCGGGAGATCTATAACAACAAGCTCATGGAAAGCGGGGATGTGGAGCAAGGGATCGCCAAAGAGATGGAAGAGGAGTTCAAGGAATCCCTTCAAAAAAAGCTCGAGGAGGCGAAAGAGATCGAGAATATGCGGATCACCTCCTTTGTAAAGGATGAGTGGGACAAAAACGAGCGTTCCTCTCCCGAGGATTTCCTTAATTCACCCGACACAAGTGCCGATAAAAAACTTCTCCGGGAGGTCGGGGAAAAGATCACGGAGGTCCCTGATGGAATGAAGTTTTTCCGCAAGCTTGAAAAACTCCTCAAAGGGCGTAAGAAAATGCTCGATGAGGATCAGCTCGATTGGGGGTTATGCGAGCTTTTGGCCTATGGCACCCTTTTGCGGGAGGGATATGCGGTCCGGCTTACGGGGCAGGACAGCGAACGAGGAACCTTCTCGCATCGCCATGCGGTTGTGAAGCAAGAGGATTCGGACGAGGAGTACGTCCATCTCGCTAACCTGAGCGAAGACCAGGCTTCATTTGAGATCTACAATTCCCCTCTCTCCGAGTACGGCGTGCTCGGCTTCGATTATGGCTATTCGCTTGTGACCCCTGATACACTTACGATATGGGAGGCTCAGTTCGGTGATTTCTGCAACGGCGCTCAAGTGGTGATCGATCAGTATATCAGTAGCGCCGAGGACAAATGGAAATCGATGAGCGGCATCACCCTTTTCTTGCCTCACGGGTATGAAGGAATGGGGGCCGAGCACTCCAGTGCCCGGATGGAACGTTTCCTCGATCTTGCCTCGGAAGAGAACATGCAGATCGTGAACTGTACCACGCCCGCCAATTTCTTTCATGTGCTCCGGCGTCAAATGAAGTGGAAGTTCAGAAAGCCTCTGATCATCTTCACGCCCAAGAGCCTGTTGCGACATCCTCGGGTCTTGTCTTCCATCGAGGACCTTTCCAACGATCGCTTCCACGAGGTGCTCGACGATCCTCAAGCTGATCCCGGTAAGGTGAAAAAGATCGCTTTCTGCCAAGGCAAGATCTATTACGAACTGCTCGAAAAGAAGGAGGAACTCGAAGCGCAGGACATCGCGATCGTCCGTATCGAGCAGATCTATCCTTTCCCGATGGCTCAAGTGAAAGAGCTGTTAAAACGGTACAAGAAAGCGGATCAATATTTCTGGGTCCAGGAAGAACCTGAGAATATGGGAGCATGGGGCTTTATGTTGCGAGAGGTCGTGCCCGAGATCCCGATGGAACGGATCTCGAGAGAGGCCAGTGCAAGCCCCGCCTCTGGTTCGCCCAAGCGCTTTGAGGACCGACAAAAACGGATCATAGAAGAAGTTTTTCAAGACCACCTTCAAAAACAAAAGGCAACCGCTAAAGCCTGAACCGAACGAAAATGGAAGTCCAAGTTCCCAGTCCCGGCGAATCCATCTCCGAAGTCGATATCGCGAACTGGCTCGTCTCCGATGGAGATTACGTTGAAAAAGACCAGACCATCGCGGAGATCGATTCCGACAAAGCCACGCTCGAACTGACCGCTGAGGAAGCGGGGGTGATCAGTATCAAAGTCCAAGAAGGTGAGACCGTTGCTGTCGGGGATACGGTCGCCGATATCGATACTTCGGCCGAAAAGCCGGCCGGTGCCGATAAAAAGAAAGAGGAGCCAGCCCAAAAAGAGCCGGAAAAGAGCGAAGAACAAGCTCCCGCTAAAGAGGAAAAGAGCGAAAAGGCGGCTGCTGCCTCTGCTAGCTCGGCTGGCAAGGAAAAGGAGGCTGCTCCGGCCAAAGATGAAGCTTCAGGTCATGCCCAAGGTCATCCTTCTCCTGCTGCTAAGAAAATGATGGAGGAGAACGGCGTGGCCGAAGGCCAGGTTAAAGGGACCGGAAAAGGAGGCCGCGTTCTCAAACAGGATGTGGTGAACCATCTTGCGAACGGGTTCGATGCTGGAGAAGCTGTGGAACAGTGGGGAGGCTCGAGAGAGACGCAGCGGGAAAAAATGTCCTCCCTTCGCCGCAAGGTTTCCGAACGCCTGGTCTCCGTGAAGAATGAGACGGCCATGCTCACCACCTTCAACGAGGTGGACATGAGCTACGTGATGGAGCTTCGGAAAAAGTACAAGGAAACCTTCAAAGAGCATCATGACGTCAGCCTTGGCTTCATGTCCTTTTTCACCAAGGCGGTCACGGAGGCGCTTCATAACTTCCCCGATGTCAACAGCATGATCGACGGGAACGAGATCATCCGTCACGATTACGCGGACGTCGGGATCGCCGTAAGTTCTCCCAAAGGCTTGATGGTCCCCATCCTGCGCAATGCGGAACAGATGGACCTTGCCACCATCGAAAAGGAGATCAAACGGCTAGCCACCCGAGCTCGGGATGGAAAGATCACGATCGAGGAGATGACCGGGGGAACCTTTACCATCACCAACGGAGGTGTCTTTGGGTCCATGTTGAGCACTCCGATCATCAATCCTCCCCAAAGTGCGATCCTCGGGATGCACAATATCGTGGACCGTCCTGTTGCTGTCGATGGAAAAGTGGAAGTACGTCCTGTCATGTACGTTGCTTTGTCCTATGACCACCGGATCATCGACGGCAAGGACTCAGTCGGCTTCCTCTATCAGATCAAGGAGATGATCGAGGATCCCGAGCGCCTGCTCTTCAACGGGAAAGATCCCGTGGA
>CAZOSO010000115.1:0-4644 GCA_964582635.1 uncultured Weeksellaceae bacterium
CAAGTACCTGATGTATAGCTCTGGTGCCATCGGAATTTGGTGTTAGGGGTAACAGCTCCCGGAGGGATCTGAAAACAGTAATTATCCCAGGAACCGTGAATGTATCCCGGACTACCTCCAGCATTGTTCGTGTCGGGGTTGAAGTACTGAATCGTGCTCCAAGAACTTCCATTATTAGTGGAAAATTGGAACGAAACCCCCTCATCAGGCTGGTCCGGACCTTCACAGGGTTGACCGCTACCGTTCTCGGTAGACATATCGAAATCGAAACAGATCTTTCCCCCACAGCTCACATCGAAATTATCGGTGGTCAGGATCCTCGGTTGAGAAACCGATGGTCCCAACCAAGCATAAGGGGTTCCATCGTTGGTTTCACAGGGGTTGGAAAAATCCACGCTGGTATTCGAGGACCAGCCACTGTTCAGGGATTTATCGTTGAAAGTCTCGATCAAAAGCTTCGTCCCGGCGATCGCATCGGCGGTCAAGGTCACGGAATCACCGCTGCATGGAACAACGAGGGAAGAAGCCGTTACATCGACATTGCAAGTGTCGATCCCTCCACCACCTCCACCCTGCGCCATCAAAGAGCAACTCCAGGAAGTGAAAAGAAGGATCAGGAAATTCCGAAAAAGGGTGGACCTCGATATAAATAAAGGATTCATATACCTTCCTTTAAGCTAAAGCCCCTAAGTGAATCTATTGACCTTTAAGTTAATAGATCTCAAAAGAACAGGCTATCTTTTCGCATAAAAAAGACGTAAAGAAAGCGAAAGAGTTGCCGCTTTAACTTGAGGATCAAGCACTCCCCCTTCGCTTCCCGAACAAGAATTCCAGAAAGCTGCTGTTCTCCCCGCTCCCTTTGACGATAAGGATGGGTATGGATTTTTCGAAACCGGCCAACTTTTCAGCGGTGCTTCCCAAGAGAACCGACGTAGCGTTCGTCCTTCCTTTCGAACCCACCACGATCAGATCGGAACCGTTGATATTGGCTTGATGATAGATACACTCAGCCACATCCCCTTCTTGATCGTGGGTCACTTGGCAGGTCACATTGGAGCGTTTTCCCACGCTTTTGCCGATGAAACGGTCACAGGCCTCTTGACTTTCTTTCTCCAGGCGTTCCTCGGCTTTTTCCACTTTCTGCATGTAAGGGAAATATTGACGAGGGAGGGAGTACACATATTGACATTCGATCGAACCCCCCGTCTTATCGGCGATCTCGATCGCTTTGTCGAGGGCGTTCCTCGAAAATTCGGAAAGGTCGAGGGGAACCTGTAGATGCTGCAAGCTGAAGCGAGCCGATTCCGGGACGAAAAGCACATTGCAATGGGCCAGCCGCAGGATCTTTCCCGAAAGGATCCCCTTTCCCCGATATCCGGTCTTCTTTCCGAGAACCGCCAGGTCCACCTTTTCCTCCCGAGCCCATTCGATCACCGTGTCGCTCACACTCCCACTGCTGACGACCACTTCTGTCTCCGTAGTGAGCCCTTGATCGAAATTATCCGCGACTTTGTTCCGGAGCTCTTCCCGGATCAGATCGGGGAGCGATCCTTGAAGATCCGGATAGAGAGATGCCATTTCATCCGGGATCCCAGCATCTTGGACCACGTGGACAAAATAGACCTTTTCCGCTCCCAACTGCTCACAGATGAATGAAGCATAGCGGATCAAGAACTCGTCCATCCGCGTGAGGTCCAAGGAAACGAGGAGCTTGTTAAAAGGTGCCATAGCGGGGTCGTTTTTTACAGTTCATGATCCATCCCCTTCTTCCCGTTCGGAACCTCCCCGGCGTCGTTCGACAAGGTCCTTGATAACCTCCCGATAGGAATCCCGTTCTTTTTCTTTATCGATCTCGGCTTCGCGCGCGTACTCTTCTTTCAATCCACGGTTCAAGCTATAACACATCAAGAGGAGGATCAAAGCGAAGGGAAGTCCGGTCGTGATGGTCGCGGTTTGAAGGGCGGAGAGGCCACCCCCGATCAGAAGGACCGCTGCTACAGCCCCTTCGGTCTGTGCCCAGAAGATCCGTTGGCCAACGGGAGCATCCACTTTCCCTCCCGAAGTAAGGCTGTCGACCACGAGCGAACCCGAATCGGAGGAGGTCACGAAGAAGATCGTCACCATAAATACCCCGATCACGGAACTTATAACGAACAAGGGATATTCCTCGAGGAACTCAAAAAGCGCCACAGCCACGTTCTGATCCACAGCTTCCGCGATGTTCCCGAGCGCATTAAGTTCGAGGTAAATGGCACTCCCTCCGAAACAAGAGAGCCAAAAGAAGGTGATCAAAGTAGGGACCAAGAGGACACCCGTAATGAACTCCCGAACGGTCCGCCCCCTGGATACACGGGCGATGAACATGCCCACAAAGGGGGACCATGCGATCCACCAGGACCAGTAGAAAACCGTCCATCCGTTCTGCCAAGTGGTTTGAGAATAGGTCTCGGTCCAGGTACTGATCCCGATCACCGTTTGGAGATAATTCCCGGTGTTCTGGATGAAAGAATCCAGGATGAAGAGGGTGGGACCGACGAGGAAAACAAAGATCAAGAAAATAGCACCGACCCGAATGTTCAGTTCGCTCAAGACCTTGACGCCCTTGTCGATCCCGAGAACGACCGAGATCGTTGCTGCCAGGGTGATCAGGATGATCAAACTCACCTGGACGTAGATGTTATTCGGCAAGACCCCAAGAGCCTCGAGGCCCGCACTGATCTGTTGAACCCCCAACCCTAAGGAAGTGGCAAGACCGAACAGGGTCGATATGACGGCCAAAGTATCGATGATATTCCCGATAGGCCCGTAGATACGATCGCCGACCACGGGATAGAAAACCGAGCGGATCGAAAGGGGAAGCTTTTGATTGAACGCGAAGAAAGCGAGCGCAAGGCCTACCAAAGCATAGATCCCCCATGCGTGCAAGCCCCAATGCAAGAAGGTGAAATTCATGGCCGTCTCTGCGGCCTCCGCGGTCCCACCTTCCCCGTAGGGAGGGGAAAAATAGTGCTTCATGGGCTCCGCAATGCTCCAGAAAATGATCCCGATCCCCATGCCGGCACTGAAGAGCATCGAGAACCAGGCCATCGTACTGAATTCGGGCTTCTCATCCCGTTTCCCCAACTTCAACTTGCCGAGCTTACTGATGGCCAGGTAGACTAAGAAAACGATGAAAAGATTCGTCAAAAGCACGAAGAACCAACCGAACTTGTTGGAGATATAGGTCTGAACAGTGCTGAAGACGGCTTGTACATTCACCCCGAACCCACGGCTCATCACCGTCAGATCGATCGGTTGAGGAATGTGCTCGGAGAGGATCCGCTCGAATTGCCCTTCCTCCTTCAGTTTAATGTCCTTGACCTTTCGGATCACCCTACCTTCCCCAATTCCAAGAGAAGCGAGAAAGCCTTCGGGGTCGATGCTGTCCACGATCATCCCCGATCCCACCCCATAACGAGCTTTCTCTTTATCGGTCAACAAGCGCAATCCGGCTCCGATCGGCCGCTCTCCCTTATAGACCCCTTTCACGACACTGTCCCTATAGGCTCCGTTCTCCTTAACCAGAAAAGTGACAGGGATCCGGAATTGCTCCTGGATGACATTCTTCAATGCCTGGGTGCTTCCGACAGGATCTCCGTTCGCATGGGTGATGATGCGATCCTCCCCGATACCGTATGAAGCGAGGAACCCATCACCGACCTTTTCGATGCTCAATCCCTTTTCGAGCTCATATTGCTCTTTTTCCTTCCCATCCAAAGGCAATAAGCGGGCTCCAAGCTTTTCATCGCCTTCATGGTCCGCGGTAAGGGTCACCGTGTTGTTGAGAGCAAGGGTGAGAACGATGAAAAGAAGGCTCAAGCCTGCGGCAGGCCAAAAAACGGGAGGATGGATGTCGAAGTACTTGTTCTTCGGCGGCTTTTCATGAAGCTTCTGGTCCGATTCCCGAGATCCTTCTTCAGCCATACGGGGAAGTTTTTGCTGCCTTTTAAAAGGGGGTTAAAAGTAATAACCCAAGTTCACGTTGAAGCGAGTGGTCCAATCAACTTTGGGTTCGTTCTCGATCTCTCCGGGTGCATCCGGTGCTTCACCATCTGCACCTCTTGCGAAAGCTTGAGTCCACGCGGGACCCAACCAAGGGTGGCTTTGACCGCTCGCTACGTCGAAGAAGCCCATGAAATTCCCGGCATCAACCCGAAATCCTACGATATTCATCTTGGAATCCGCGTATCCCTGAACGGCTTTTTCGAAATAGGAAAAATCCTCGTAAAAGGTGATCCCTTCGATAGGACCCCAATCCACATCGAAGTCGTAATTCAAACCTGCCAGGTAGATCCTCCCTCTCCGCGCCACTTGATAGGGGAAATCGTAAGCCCCCATCTTGACGGTCCCGGCTTGATGATCATAGGGAGGTTCGGGGCTGAAGTCGAAACCGACGAACTCGGTCTTGATCCCCAAAGAACCGATCTTCCCCTTGGCATGAGCAGCATAAGCTAAGTGATCGCCGAAATTCTCGCTGACGGAGTTGTAAAGCTGACCGAATTGGCCCGATGCGCCGATCTCCCAGTTTTCCGTCAAAGAATAAGCAGCGCGAAGGTTCCCCTGGTTCACCTCTTCACTATTTCCCACCACATCATAAGAAAAACG
>CAZOSO010000115.1:4744-6327 GCA_964582635.1 uncultured Weeksellaceae bacterium
CGGAGAAAATGATAGCCTTGGTAGAAGCGATATTGAGCCGATAGATAGATCCCTTTTTTCTCCGCATCAGCTTGTAAATAGAAGGTGTCGAAACCCAGATCCCCTCCCTTGTTTTGATTGGCCTCCTGGCCTTCCCAGGTCTTATAAAACCCGTTGAAACGCAAGGCCCCACCGATCTCCACGAAATCTTTCACAGTGAGCTGGGATTCAGGCCCCTTTTTAGCCGTATCCGTTTCCTGAGCAGAGCTATTGAAGGACAGGAAGAATATGAAAAAGAGGAGGACCGAATGAAAAGAAAAAAGGGAATAAGATCTCATGAAGAACTTCTTACATGCCCTCGCTTACAGTTTTCGTAGCTTAGTTGTTCACTCGTCGTGATGAAACGTCCTTCGTTGGTCCATCCGGTCCGGTATACCCTTCTCCTTTTTCTCCTATGGGGAAGCTTTCTTCCTCTATCCCGAGCTCAGGTCCACAACACCGTCCACGATACCGATCGGGTGAAGGCCGTCCTCGATATTGCGGAGCTGGTGACCTGGCCCAACCAAGGAACGATCGACACCTTCGAGTTCGGCCTTTTGAGCGAAGATGATCTCCTTTACGAAGAATTTCAAAAACAAGCTTCGAACAGGTCGATCCATGATCGCCCCGTCAAGATCCGACGTTTCCAGGAACTCCAAAAGCTCCAAGAGGGCCGGGTGGACCTTCTCTTTCTCCAAAGGCGGGGTGGATGGGATATAAACGGGGTCAAAGAACGGATCAAAGGGGACAGCACTCTTTTGATAGCGGAAAACTACCCCTTTTACCAAAGCATGATCTCTTTCATCTTCCAGGAAGAAGGCACGCGTTACCTGGTCTTTCGAAAGGCTTTTCTGGAGAAAGATTTCAGTTACAATAAGGGACTGGAAAGCCTGGCCATCGTCAAAACCCAAGCGGATTGGAAAAGAGCCTACAAACACACCGAAAGCAGACTGGCTGAACGAAAGCAAGAACTCCGTAAAAAGGAGGAAGAGCTCAAAAAACAAAAAGAAGCTCTCAAGAAGCTGAAGAAAGATATCGAAGCCAAAAAAGCATTGCTACAAGAACAGCGGGATAAGCTGGAGAAGCAGAAAGATTCCCTGAAAGTCCTTAAAAGCTCCATGCGTCAGCGCGAACAAGAGCTGGCGGCCAAACGCAAAGAGATCCGCAAAAAGGCCCAAGAGCTGGATTCCACCAGAGCCGCGATCGAAGAGCAGCAAGCCATTTTCGAACGCCACAAGAAAAAGGCGGATTCCTTACAAGATCATATTTCAGAGCAGCGATCCCGGATCAAGGAGCAAAAAGGAACCCTCAAGGCCCAGGATCAACGGATCACTTATCAAACTTATGCGCTCCTGGCTTTCGGCATTTTGATCCTGACGATCGCTTTCTTCTCCTATCTCCTTTATCGCAATTACCACCGGATCAAGAGCATCAACAAGGAATTGGAGGAAAAGAACGAGACGATCCTGGAGCAGAACGAATGGATCGAAGAAAAGAACAAAGAGATCACGGAAAGCATCACCTATGCGAGCAAGATCCAATATGCGATGCTTCCGAGCTTAGGG